>JAFLBV010000004.1 GCA_017302895.1 Ignavibacteria bacterium
GGCAGGGAGAGATCAACCTGAAGTCATACAAGGATGAACTCCCCGACTTCACATGGCAGTTACAATAGCCAATCGATCTCAAACAAAAATTGAAAAAGGTTGTCACGAAAGTGGCAACCTTTTTTTTCATCCGCCTGAGCAGGCGCAAACAAAAAAAAAGCTGCCTCAAATCGGGCAGCCTGTTTTTTATCTAAAATGTTCTGAAGTAACTCTTGAAAAGACCATCGAAGAGGAAGTATTCATGTGCCTGCTTCGTTGGGTGGTCGGTGGAATTTCTGCTGACAGGAGCTCCCATCCCTTGGCTTTGAAAGAATTGGCAGTCGTTTCCTCTTCAGTTTCTCTTACATCGACTCTCTCTCTGACAACCGCTCCCTGAGTCGTAATCCTCGCAAGTTCAAGCTGTTCGCGTCTGAATCTCCTGTTGGAGGTAACCTTCGAAAAAACAATAAACAAAATATTAAATATTGCGATTGCGGAGACGAGAAGAATGATGTATGAGAGCATATGATTACTTTCAGAATTGTCATAATAAGGTTGAACAAAAATAATAAACATATCTTATTAAAGACAGATAATTTTTCGATTTTGCCTCCGAAAACGCCCTCATGTGAGTTCTCTCACACAGACAGGCCCGGAAACTAAAATCCTGTGCTGTATTCGTCAGAAAATCGGGCAAGTGGTTCAGATTTCCTTGTCCCTTCAGGTCTGAAAAGTGCCATGATACCATACCTCTGCTCGTCAAGCGCATGATCAGCGACTGAGGGGTCATTTCCCTTTCCCGCAATATCCTCGGGATCATTTGAATCGTAAACAGCCGACATCATTTCATCAATCAAAGGAGTATTAAGGCCGTCAAATATAAAATAGGAGGGTGATTTCCCTTCTGCAGGAAACAAACTTTTCCATGACCACCACCCTGTCTTTCTGCCCGTGAAAGCAGGAGAGAGAAAGAGTCCGTTTGCAGCAAAAACATCTGCGAATGTATTCTCATGGGAAACCACAGAATATCTCTCTTTTTTAGCAAAAGCGTCATGTCCTGCAACAATCATCGATGGTATTTTACCTCCTGTGATTGATAGAAGTACGGGGTCATTTTTAAGCAATTGTGAAATTGCATTTGCATGATCCGACGGGGTTCTCTGTTTCTCGTAGTAGGTGAAAATCCGGTAATATTTTCCTTCAAAATCCCGGGCTGTCAGACCAAAGGAGCAGGGAGAGTGGAACCCGGGATCGATGCTTCCCGTCAATGCCCAGTCGGATGGAAGTGTAAACGGTTTGATCACCTGTTGTTTCCGGTCAAAATTCTTGAAGAACATTCCGCCAAAAACCTCCCAGTCACCATATAAATATGCCATCCGCAGTTCAGCAGGAAGTGTCTTCAAGTTGGCAGCATAGGTACTCTTCTTTATACAATAATCCCTTCGTGTATCTTCGCTCCATTTATTGTAATATTCACTAATCGATGTTCCCTCTTTTTGCAGATTCTTCAGAGACCAGAAAACATTATCCCACAAGTACGACTGAATAAAAAAATAATCAGAGGGATCTTCATTCCCGTCGTATTTTTTATCTATGAACAGTCTTTTAAGATATGAATGTGAAGTGCCGCCGGGATTCATGGTTAGAACCATTTTGGGAGTAAATCCCTCTTTCAGACTTCTGTTTGAAGTTTTCAGGAATCGCAACTGATGGGGTGTACAATGTGTTGCTTCATCAACGAACACAACATCATACTCAAAACCCTGAAACGAATAGATATCGGCTTCACTGTCAGCATAGCCGAACTGAATTATGGGCGTGCCGTTCGGTGAATAGAGTATTTTCTCCGATTTGTTGTAGTGCTCCATCAATTTTGAATGTTTTTCGTAAAGGGGCAAAATGTGATTCTTTAACAATTCCTTCGAATATCGCCTGAAAATCAACGATCGTAATGCATATTTTGGATCAAGCCCCAGAATCAATGCTATTTCCCTGATTGCGAAACTTTTTGCTCCACCCCTCGCTCCCCCATAGCCAATCCACGAATATTTACTTTCTTCGATCAGCGATTTCAACAGCTTCTGTTTTGGAAGAAGTGAAATTCGTTCAACCTGCAATTTCCCTGTCTTCATTTTTGCTCACCCGCCTTTATTTCGGAAGCAAGATCCACAACCTCGATTCTAAGAACGCCCTCATCGTTTTTCTTCTTGTCACCACCGGTAGGATAAACCTTGTCGATCAGTATTTTGGCCGCTGAGATCCTGTGGTTGAGATTTTTCCCCTCCACTTCACCTTCCCTGACGGACACAAGAAAAGTGATAGAATTATCAGCTTCCCTCTCCAGAATACTCCCTCCCCTTTTACTCACCATTTTCTCCTGACTGGTTTATAATACTTCAAAAGTAGTTAATTCGACACCCAAATTCAAGATTAGGAAAAAGAACAATCATGAAGTCCACACTTTTTATATAATTAATTTTTCCTTAACTTTATTTTCATAACGGGCATTTTTCCCATGGGTGCTGGACAAATACACTAATCAGTGTCCAGAATTCTGAGGAACAGATATCCTGGTCTCTGCATTTTACTTTTTTATCCTAAATGAAACAAAACTCAAATGAACTACAGGAAATTCGGAAACACAGATTTACTCGTTAGCGAAACAGGATTTGGAGCCTGGGGAATTGGTGGTGCGATAAAAATCGGAAACATTCCCATTGGATGGGGTGAAACGGACGATGAGACATCACAAAAGGCTCTTCTTAAAGCTCATGATATGGGTGTAAATTTTTATGATACTGCCGATTTTTACGGTTTGGGACGGTCAGAAGAATTAATTGGTAAATCGTTCAGGAATGTGAGGGATGTGATTATCGCTACTAAAGTCGGGCATCGTGTGGGAGACGGCGACACCATTCTTCTTGATTACAGCAAGTCTCACATCATTTCAGCATGTGAAAAAAGTCTTAAAAGACTGCAACGAAACGAAATAGACCTCTATCAGCTCCACTCTGCAAAAGTAGTCCACCTTGAGCAAGGAGAGTGCATCGAAGCAATGGAGCGCCTAAAGGAACAAGGAAAGATCAGATATTGGGGAATTTCACTGAATACTTTCGATCCCTACCCCGAGTACAATTTTCTTAAAGATACAAGTCTGTGCAGCAGTTATCAGGTGGTTTTTAACATTATCAACCAAAAGGCTCTCGATCTGATAAAAGATGCTGAAGAGAACAACTCTGCAGTTATTGCCAGGATGGTCATTCAGTTCGGACTGCTTACCGGGAAAATGAACCCCGACCGGGAATTCGAATCGACCGATCACCGGTCATTCAGATTAACGAAGGAATTTATTTCCCTTGTAAACGAAAAACTGAATCCGTTGCACTCTTCAGCAGCAGTTGAGGGGATGAATCCACTGGAACTTGCTATGAGTTTTCCATTATGGCAAAAAGGCATTTCCACCATCATCCCCGGCATAAAAACAGAGGGTCAGGCAGTCGAAAACATCAATGCGGTTCAGCCCTGCAATGAAAGACTGGATAATCTGACAAAACAACTCTACCGGGAAGATCTCTATAAAATTACAGATCTCATGAAAGGTCTCTGATAGTTACATTAAAGCTCTCTTTTCGGAGGACCTGATCACCTGAATAGAGGAGCACATCAAAGACAGCGTCACCTTTTGCAGTATCCTGTGGAACAGGAATTTTGTTGAAGTAATCCTGTCCAAAATGGAGACTGGAGTTGCTTCCGATAACAAAGTTCTCAATCTCAACAACTGTGGAACCGTTGAGCAACACCTCAATTTTGCAATAGTCATACTCCTCATACTTGTCGTTTATTACCCAAATCTCAAAATTGAGCATGCTCCCGGGGAAATATCTATCCTGTCTCAAAAATACCGAAAGGAGGAGCGGATCAAAAGCTTTCCTGACCGCTTCATACCCTTTTTTGGGAACACCATAATAGTCGATAACTGACCAGCTTATCGATTCCCAGCAATCCATGAAGAAAAACTGAAATGCTCCCGTTATTCCTTTCCCTTTTCTCCTTCGGTACTGGTGAATCGCGAATGAAAGCAGGTTTGCCTGATAATCCTGAGAATTTTCCACAAACTCCATAAGCGTGCTCCCCGGATCAATGCCGGCAATATTAAAAGTCTGGTCTGGTTGAAAATTGTGATATTGCCATTCCTTCCAGTCATAAGGTGGCTGCACTGATTTCAGGAACTTTTCAAGTGACCCGGGAGCAGGGAGAGCTTGTGCTCCGAATTCCGTTACAAGGGGGCCCATTGGTGCTCCGGCATAATGCTCCCATGTTCCCCAGTACCAGCCGTCATAAGGGTGCTCCTCATAATTCGAGGCTCTCCTTATAATTCGTAACGAGTCTTCCTCTTTCACAGCTTTCTCGAGGTGCATATCAAGGGTTTCCACCTGCTCTCCGGGTTCATTCTGACAGCACCAAAAAGCGATTGAGGGGTGGTTGTAGAATGAGTTTACCATCTCCTTTATCTGTTTTATAGCCGTTGAAGCGAATTCAGGTGATTCATCATAAGTCCACTGCAAAGGGAAATCCTGCCAGATCATAATACCGGCTTTGTCACATGCTGTGTAAAATTCTTTTCGAGTAATGTGGGCGTGAACCCTGACTATGTTAATGTTTGCATTTTTAATCAGTTCCACCATCCCGTCTATCCTTTCTACCGAGAGAGAGGAGAGAAGTTGTTCAGGAATCACATTTGTACCCCTGAGAAACAATTCCTTCCCGTTAATATAGAACCGTTTGTCTTTATCGAGTTCAACTCTTCTGATGCCGAAATGCTCCCTGTAGATTTCTTCATTTCCGTAGTAGAGCACCAGTTCGTGCAGATTCTGCTCCCCAATATCCCAGGGGTACCAAAGCTGAGGATTTGATATCTTTGTAATCAGTGAAATCTTGTTAACTCCGTGAGAGAAGACGGGATTTCGCTTTATCTCAATCACTTCCCAGTGGGGTGTTATTATAACAGCTTTTAGTTCATCTTTTTTTACTCCCCCGTCTCCGGCAAGAAGTTTTAACTTGATGTTCAGTCCGCATTCTGTTTCATTATAAAATTCATAACTGACTTTCACTCTTGCGGGAACGACCCCCGGAGTAATTATCATGGAAACCGAATTCCATATACCACCGGTGTTTGCGTTTTGTCCCTTCTCCATATCCCATCCACCGGGTCTGCAGTCATGGTGATTAAGCACCCCCTTTATCAATCTCTTTTTCAGAGGCCATACCTCACCCGGTTCCTCATGCGGGGATGAAACTTTCACGATGAGCAAATTCTTCCCGATATGTGGAACACTTTTCGGCAATTCAATATAAAATCCTGCAAAGTAACCCTCATGTCTTCCGCAAAACGCTCCGTTGAAGTAAACTTCACAAAAGTAATCGACTCCCTCAAATCTTAAAAATACGGAGTTGCCAGCGGTTAATTTTTCTATCTCCACTTCCCGGCTGTACCAAACTGTGCCGTTGAAGTTTCTTAATCCGTGGAGTTCCCAGTTCGAAGGGAGTTCAGCCTGTGCGATGTTTACTCCTGAGAAAAAGCCGGCAGATACTTCTTCCAAAGTCTTTTGAGAATGTTCATCGGTTATAAACTGCCATTGTCCGCTTAAGTCAATCTTTTTCATTGTAATTCCTTATCTCGTGAAACCAAGATTTTCAAGTCCTTTTTGAACAACAGGATCTTTCATAAAATACTCCCATACAAAGTCGTTTTTGTAGTTTTCGATCATCAGTATTATCGGTCCTTGATCAATACCGATACAATCCTGTGCCACCCAACCTGCAGTGGGATTGAATGCGTCCTGAAAGCCATATTTCCCCCAAAGCCCCGAACTGCCGTATTTATACTTCATGTTCATGAGGGTGGGAATTGTAATCTCCGGAGCGAATGGAATCGATCCACCTGCGGCTGTGGGAGCAATGGTTCCGTCGTCGTTCCAGTCCATACCGGGCATACTGAATCCCCGGGCTGAATAATCGATAAACTTGTATCCATTTTTGTTGTATTTTTCACCGGGTCCGTCACAGGCGGTAAGGCCCCAGGTGAACTCATCGAATCCGACCCATTTTCTGGGATTTTCCTTGCCAAATATCTGCTGGACATATGTAGCCCTGCGGGTATTCTCCCAGTAGTCGATCCCTTTTTCCCCCGTTTTGCTGTCAAAAATACCTCTGAAATCAAGGAAGAGATGAGAATACTGATGCCCGAAGAGTGGCGGAAATATGAAATGACCAAGTCCCGGATATGGAGTCCCCCACTTGTAATCCCTCAACCAGCGGTCATAGGTTCTTCCGTAATCTTTTGAATTGGAGCCGGCAGCAATTACAAAAAGAACAATTGCCTCGTTGTACCCCCACCAGCAATGATCAATCAATTCGCTTTTTTCCGGATGCCAGCCCATACTTAAACCATTGTGGTAATCACTTTTAGGATTGTTGATTGTGAAGAAATCCCATTCAGCCCTCTCCAGGATTTTTGTGACTCCTTCCCGGATAGCACGGTGAGTTTCATTGTCACCGCTGTAGTAGTTTCGTGCGAATATCAACCCGGCAAAAAGCAGCCCTGTATCGATCGTCGACAATTCACATTTCCACTCCCTTTTCCCCTTTTTCATATCGACGAAGTGATAATAAAAACCTTTGTAACCCGTGGCGTCAACTTCCGCACTCTGAACACTTCCCAGAAGAAAATTGATCAGATTGAGAGTGACCTTTGCCGCAAACTCTTTTGTTATCCATCCCTTCTCAGCACCAATAGCCCATACAGGCACTGCAAACCCGGTGGAAGCCATACTTGCCGGTGACCAGTCTGCTGAACGGTCTTTTACCAGTCCGTTTTCAGGATTCATCTCATGAATAAAATATTGAAATGTCTCCCTCTGAAGTGAATCGAGGAAATCCTTTTGCACCTGAGGAATGCTCTGATATTTTACATACTTCTCAGGTAAATAGCTGTTTTGAGCTATTGAGCAGCCGCCAAAAAGGAAAACAAGGGGTAATAAGAGTAATAATCTCATTTCTTCGTCCGGATTGTTATTATAACAAAAACCGCCGGGGACTGCCCGGCGGTAGAATATATTATTAATTATTGAGATCAGAAACCGACACTGAAAGTGAATCGGTGAGCCTGATCCAGCCTTCCATAGTCAGCCCAGGCATAGTCGAACCTGACTGTGTACCCTCCCGAAATCGATGCTTTCACACCACCTCCGAGGACGGCACCACCTTCGAGAGAAGGAAGAAAAAGGTTTCTGTAACCGCCTCTCAGGTACACCAAATCGAGTATCTGAAACTCACCACCAAGGCTTATGCTTTCATTATTGTCATTAGGATGAAAACCATCGACTGAGAGGATAAGTTTATAGTCCTTGGTAAATTTAACAGGATATGACAAACCAACTCTGAAGGCTGTAGGAAGACCCCACTCATCCATCCTGAGTTCGGCCGGTAACTGATCGTTGTCTCCGTATTTCTTCGGGTCGAAATCAAAATTGACATAAGCATCCCTTCCCTCATATTTGGCTCTCGGACCAAAATTCATGAGAGCGGCTCCAATCGTAAGACCGTCAACCTCGACCTGGTACTGTACACCGATGTTGAGGGCGAAACCGGAAAGATTGGAATGCCAGATCGATTCCTGATAATAGGTCATCTGAAGTCCGACAGAAACACGGTCTGTGAGCATAATACCATACCCGAGACCGAGTGCGAAATTGGTGACGCTGAACCTCTCACCCGTACCGAGTGGTTGTTCAACCGTTCTCACATCCATCTCACCCGAGTTTAGAGAGGTCATCTGAAGTGCCAATGTACCAAGTCCCTGAATCGGAACAGCAGCAACCGCATAGTTGTAGTTGATGTCTGCAATCCATTTGTTGTAGGTAAACTGGGCATCAAGCTTGTCAAGTCTCCCGAGACTGGCAGGATTGTAGTAGAGCGAAGTTGCCTCACCATAAAGTGCCGTACCTGCATTTCCCAAAGCGGCGGCCCTGGCGCTCGGTTCTATCTTCAGAAATTGTGCTATTGTGGTTCCCGCCTTGCTCTGCGAATAAAGCAGGACAGAGGAAAGAACCAAAAAGAACGCGGTGATAATTGTTATCTTTTTCATTTTAGTCTCTCCTACTTCACAATTGCGAATTTACCGGTGTGTACACCCGCCTGACCGGCATCAACATGGAAGATATACAAACCCGGTGCTGCCTCAAGGTTATCCTTCGTACGAAGATCCCAGGGTACATAGCCGTTCAAGATATTTCCATCGTGTTGAAGTGTCTGAACAAGTTCACCCGTCACTGTATAAATTCTTATGGTGCAGTTTGGAGGGAGATTCCTGAATTCAAGTTTTCTCTCGCCTCTTCCCTGAACGCCAAATCTTTGGGGTTCGAAAGATGCTGCAGCTACATAAGGATTAGGAACAACATACGGTTTGTTGTTAAACTGACTGTTTGCCAGGTTTTGATCAAACTTTTGGCCAATCGATCTGAAAGTAAATTCATCCTGACTGCCGAGTGGTTTGTTGATCACAAAACGGTACTCGTCACCTTTTGACGGCGGCACAAGGGGTCCTCTTTGCCACTGTCCAACTGTATCAAGTTTGATGTTCCAGGTCGGAATTGCAACCGTCGGAGCTTTTGTCTGATAAGTCTGAATCTCGATATAGTCGTCGGGTTGATCGAGGGTCTTAGAATTGTTTTTATCGTAGAACTTGAAATTCAGTTTCGACTCGGTACCGTCGGATTTCACAGCGGTAATTCTAAACATTGCAGGCTTCGCCTGGAATCCCGGGAATGCCTTGGAAGTGTCGAGAACCTGGTCGCTGAATTCGATTCTCAAGTTTTCGGGGTAGTTGGGTCGTTTTAGGTTGATCGGTCTTACGGCACTGTATCTGACAGTAAGAGAAGCATTTGTAGGACTTCCCGCTACAAATCCTGTCTTCGTGGAATCGACTTTAAAAGTATCAATGGAGGTAACCACGGGGAGCAGACCAAGAGCTGTCGGACCCGAGCCCTCGCCCTTAAAGTCGTAACCGAGTCTAAAGAGAGTATCGCCTGAAGTCTCATCAATAAATCGATACATCTCTGCTTTTACACTGTCATCCTGACCAAAAAATGTCAGTTTGAAAAGATGATTATCCGGCACTTCAGCAGGGTTCACAACTTTTACCGATACACTTCCGAAACCATTTCCCTGGCTGTGAACTATGTTCTCGGTTGTTGCCGGAACATATCCCATGCTGTTTGGATTCGGCACCACCTCTATAACATTCTTCGGTAACACTGTTCCACCACGAAGTGTCTGAGTAACTGAATAAGCATTTTCAGAGGGATACAATTCCAAAGAATCTGAACCTTTGTCATAAGCAACTACTGCATAGTAGTACTTCTGACCGTTAACGGCTGTTGTGTCGCGGAAAGTATGCCTGATGCCTGTGTCATCACCAAGATAGTAAGCAACACCTTTAACTGTGGTTTTCGAGTAGCCAAGCACCTTGTCCTTTAAATCAAATTGTGCAAGAGCTCTTCCGAACGGCATCGGCTCAGTTCCTGTTCCACTGTAAATGGTCTTAATGTCATTAAAGTTTGGATCGGTACTTCTGTAAATCTTGTAACCTTCGAAATCATTTTCACTGGTAACAGGATCGAAAGCCCTTTCAGCAGCTTCATCCCATGAGAGTTCGACATAACCGTCTCCGGCGAATCCCGTAAGAGTTGGAGTTGGAGGCGGAACCGCAAACTGATAGTTGGCTTTGTAGATTTTACCGACGATCTTCACATTGTTCTTGAGTTCCCTTAGATCGCGTCCAAAAGCAAGAGCAAGACTGAATCTTTCTGTCTTTCCGGCAGGAAGTTTGAAAGGACCTGAAGCGAATAAAAATCCGATATTCAGGTTGGTTCTGGTAATCGCTGCATCAAAGGAAGAATCGGGATCGGAGAAATTTTTGTAGAGTCTCTCGGGCCAGCCTCTGCCATCATCAAAAAAGACGATGTTGTCTGTTTGTCCACCACCCGCAGGATCATTGATTCTGTTGAACTTGAATCCGGTCAGGCCAACCTGATCTGATTCATCTATATCAACTTTATCGAAACCGGGTTCACCATTCGTCGGGATACCATCATTTTCACCGGCATCATTTGTACCAAAAAGACCATCAGCACCGGTATCGTTATACTCACCAACCCAGTCCATGTCTTCATCACCTGTCCACCACAGACCTCTTTTGAAAGCAGGTCTGTTCTCGATAGGACCGTAGGTTGCCTGAAAATCGGCGAGATTGTAGTTTGAAGTAGCATAAGAACGGATATTGTCCTGACCTGTAATGAGGGTGCCCGGACCGCTGTCTCGTTTCTCATCCTTAATTCCGTCCTTATCATTATCCTTGCTGTCATACTGATTTCCGGGTGTTTCGAGGTATGAGTATCCAAGATAACCTGTTGGCCCTTTTACACCGTTTCCGTAGTAATCCCAGGTGTAAACAAGGTTAATTCCCTCTTCCTTGGTGAAGTAAGCATTGTCATCGTCAGATTCAGGATATGGATCCTTCCCTTTTCCCGAACCGCCAACACCGGAGTCCATGTAAAGTCCGAAAATAATATTGTCATTATAGTCGGTAGTACTTTCATTCGTAATGTCATAATGGAAGAAAATTACATCAGACGCCTGCGGGTTGTTCCACTGGAAGCCTCTTTGCTCAATTCTTAGACCAAGCCCTCTTCTTGTGCGGTCACGACTGTCGGGGTAATAATCCCATGCATCGTAAAAGTTGTCATCCATTACGGTGAAACTTTCCTGCATTTCGAGTTTTGGTACCTTACCAAAATAGCCGTTCCAGGAACCGCCCCATCCGGGGTCTGTGGCATCATTCATCTTGTCAATCCACTTGTCGGGCCAGGTTCTCGGGTCGTTCGACATTGCAACAGACCGTCCCACATTTATTGTCGGATCATCCTGGTGATATCCGGGTCTCGGCTCATATCGCATGGTCTTTCCTGTGAGGGGACTTTGAGTCTGTCTCTCACGGTATCCCGATTGCATCATGTAGGCAACTTTTCCGTTTTCCTGCATAACCTTAGCCAAAACAAAAGGTGTAATACCATCGGTATAGTTTTCACCGGAACCTTTTGGAATTTCAACCGAATGGAAAACTGTGAGGTCAACTTTCAACGGATCCGGGGGATAATCGCCAACCATTCCATAGTTAAAAAACCGGGTTCTGATGTTGTTAAAGTCGTGCTGCCCCATTCTTTCCGCATCAATTCTGCCCCTCAGTTCCGGGGGAACCTGAGCAAAAAGAACAACAGGTGACAAAATCATCAGGAGGACGAAAAAGAACCTTCCCGGTCGAAAGATTTTATTTTTTGAATTCATATTAAGATCTCCACTTTTCCGCATAATTATTTACTCCTGAAAGAGATGCCAATCTCAATTTTTCTCGGCTCATAAAATCTGCCCGGGTTAAGAAGTGCTGCCCTGTCGGCAAATGAATTTACAGAGTAATCAGGACTTCCGGTGTTCGCGAAGACAAATCCATTCACGAAATTTGTACTGAGAACATTGGTCATTCTTGCGAAAACACTAAGATTTATGAAGGAAAGTTCGAAGTATTTTTCCGCCCTGATATCGAGAATTGCATAGCCGTCTTTCCTTCCGGAGTTCGTTTCGAGGTCTGCATTGAAGCCTGTCCCGATTGCCGGGGTGTATGGCATACCGCTTCCAAAACGGAGAATCGCAGATATGGTATAATCGTTCGGCTGTAAATAAACGGCAGTGAAATTAAGTGTGTGTCTCTGATCCCATCCGAAGGGGATATCTCTTGGTCTGGGGTCTTTCCCGGCAGCAGCTCTGTTGGCGGTCTCATACGGATCACTTGCATTTCCCCGGGCATACTGCATGGTATAATCAACTGATGCTGTAATCGGACCAAGTTTCCTCATCTCAAACGCGAGTGTGAAACCGTAGACCGAACCAAAATCGATGTTGGTCAGTCTTGGGTAGTCAGCAGCAGCATAGGTCGAAATAAATTCAGCGCCAAGAAGGTCTCTAATATCCTTGTAAAATACCGTCAATTCACCGCCAAAAATCTGACTGAAAGCCTGCTTCAATCCACCTTCATACTGAACGGTGAGCTGAGGTCTCAAATCAGGATTTCCCATTGTGCCATATGAAATGCCGCCATCCTGCAAATCCTTCAAGATGTTGTAGTTTGAGTTCGAGTAGAGGTCAGCAAGACCCGGCATCTGATAGAAGTGTCCATAGGCAAAATAAACAGATGACATGGCAGTAAGAGGGAAACTGAAACCAAGTCTCGGTGCCAGCGCAAATTTTACTGAAGTTGGTTTAAGAACTGACTTTGGTGCACCTGAAATGGAGTTGGCGGGATTCGAAAGATCGCTCGGCACTTCAGCGTTTGCATCATAATACTCTGCTCTCAATCCGGCTCTGACCACCAAATCTCCCAACTCAATCCTGTCCTGTAGGTACAGTGCATATTGTTTCGGGAAGTACTGATTTATTCTCGGATCGGTGATGAGTACAGGCTGGTCTTTTGCAACGAGTGTTGATACCCCGTTTACAATGGTCATCTGCAGGAATCCCGGCGAACCAAACTGGATGTCAGATATTTGTCCTTCGACACCAGCCTCGAGGAGGTTGTGCCTGTTAATCTGCCAGGTGAAATCAGCTTTGGCAATTATACTGTTCGTCTTTTGGATATATCTTCCAAGGTCAACACCCTGAACTATTGCACCAAGTTCGTAATTGTTGTCACTCTTGAACTCACCTGCAGCTATGTATCCGGGATCAAAAACTGATTCGTATTTGTATGACTTGTAGTCGAAGTAATTCTGCCGTACACTCACCTTATAAAACATTTCCGAAGAGAGGGTGTGCGTAAAATCGACACCATGCGAAACAGAAACTGTGTTGTTTGGTTTGTTCCCGTCGGGATTCAGACGGAGACCAAAATTGTAGTAGTATGCTTCGATCGAGTTCATTATAGCCTGATAGCTCAGATTCATGTTCTTGATTGAAGTGTTGGTCAACTTGAATTGCCCGCTCCACTCTCTTGTGGTGTTCATCGGTACAAGTTCGTTGTCTCCTGTGGGCCTGAAGATTTTGTTTTCGAGATCATTTTTATCAGTTGGCATAAATCTTCTCGTTCCATAGAGGTATCCGTCACCGGCATATCTTCTTCCTGAAACAAGGAAAGTTGTCTGGGGTAAACCTGTTGGACCTGAAAGTGTCAACTGATAATTCTGTATGCCAAGAGGACGGAGTTTATCAGCATCAGGATATCTCTGATTGTCAGTGGTATAAAAACTTCCACCGTAAAACTCGCCTGACCACTCAAAATTATCATCGCCCGACCTTAATACAGCATTCACAACGCCCGACATTGCCTGTCCGTATTTTGCATCGAATGTTCCGGAGATAATCTGTACCTCCTGCAACACCGATTTATCGAGTAGAAGTGTAGCTGCATTATTGAACGGGTTATTAATCGAAACACCATCCACCTGATACTGCACCTCACCAAGTCTTCCGCCTCTGAAATGACCATCCACAACACCTGCCTGAAGGTTCACAATCTGTCCCAGATCCTGAACAGGCAAAAGTTCAATTTCATCCTTCGAAACATTTACTACGGAAGAGGTTTGATTAAACTCAACGAGTGGTTTTTCTGCGGTAACGACAACTGTTTCTGTGGTAAAGGATGTACTCTGAAGTTTTACATCAATTTTTGTGGTTTGATCGGTTGAAACCGCAATAGCTTCAACTTTTTTCGACTGAAAGCCGGTGTATCTAAACTCCACAGAGTAGGTTCCGGCACGAAGATTAAGGATGGTATAATAGCCGTCGAAGTCTGTGACAGCTCCTTTGTTGGTGCTTTCAACGATAACAGTCGCACCGATGAGTGGCTGACCGTTTTCATCAGTCACCCTGCCAGCAAGTTTTCCCGCCGTTTGAGCATTTAACTGCCCGGAAATCAGAACAATAAAAATCAGCAGAATTACCGGAAGAAATTTGTAGCCGGTTTTTTTCATTTTTTCACCAGTTCATAAGTGGTTTGAAACTGTCAAATATAAGCCGTTGTGCAGTGTGCAGAGGAAGAAAAATCTTCCTCTGCACTCATTTATCTGCACTTTGGACCGAAAAAACTACTTCATCAAAATCATTTTGCCTGAAGCTGACGAAATGCCGCCATTCGATGCATTTTTAAAGTTGACCTTATAGAGATATACACCCGAGGTAAGACCTCTTGCATCAAAGTTGATTTCCTGCGCACCGGCAATCGCATTGATCATTTGCCTGCTGACAAGCTGACCAAGTGAATTGTAAACCAGCACTTCAGCCTGACCTGACTGAGGAGCGGAAAACTTGATTTTGGTTGAAGGATTAAAAGGATTCGGGTAGTTTCCATAAAGTTCAAGCGATGAAGGTATTCCTGTAAATTCATCCTCGACATCAACTACACCATCGTTGCTGAGGTAAACCCATGCAAGGGCAGGTCCGCCGGCATGCTCACGCATAAACCAGGTTCTTGTTCCATAGTTCAATGCAGGATCGGTGAATGAATCACCATCATAAAGTACTGACCCAAAGAACAGACTTCTGTCGCCGAGATCCTGAGGATAACCCAGAAGTCCTGTTAATTGAATTTTTCCTTCAATTACATAGCCTTCATCAACATCGTTGTTGTTGTTTATGGTCGATGCGCCTTTTAACCTGAAGGCATAGGATGATTGTGTGGAATCGAGAAGTGTCTGCATATAATCACCGGGTTTGAGAGCACCTGTCGAATCGAATGTGAGCCTGAGCATCCTTGCTTCAAGTGCATTGTCTGATGCACGGGAATCACGATCCATAAGTACAGTTGCGAAACCGTCGACGGCATCAAACAAACTGGTTCCCTGAATAAGCTGATCGTTGAAATCAGCACCAAAATAGAGGAATCCGTCTCTGTGGAAATATTTGATTTTTACATATCCCGGATCTACAACAGGAGGCCTGCTTCCTGCAACAAGTTCGGGCTGATACTGTCCACTCTGGTAGGCACCAATTCCGGGATATGCTGCTCTGGCAAGTGTATCGTCCCATCCGATTACCAGTTCCTGAGCGCCTCTCCAGACTTCTTCGTCAAGGTTGCCATCGATAACGGGAGCAGGTTTGTTGGAACCGTTGTAGAAGGTGTATTCAACAGGAGCGAGTGGAGGGTTGGTGGTGTTTACAGTTACATCCGGTTTTGCATAGATTCTGGCAGCATTTGCACCATTTGCATTTCCCCACGGATACTGATAGTATGCTCTTGCTGTATTGATCCTCGATGGAGTATTCCCGTAAACCCAGTCGCAATCCCATATCGAGAAGTTTAACTGGATGATGTCGCCGGTAGATCGTGTTATATCGTAACCGAGCACCGCAACATCTATTCTCATCTCTACTTCCCAGCCCTGATCAGGAGTGGTATCATCGCAAGATACACCACCGATGGTTCTGTAACCGGCATCCCATGCAGCTCTCTGTTCGGGAGTTCTGGTAGTGTCAGAGAAGTTGCCAAATCTGCCGATAAAACGGGGTGGTGTTCCGGGCTGCAGATATTGAGGCACATTCAGGTACCACCATGTGTAGAAAAATTCTGTAGCGGGGAGGGGTCTGTTTGGACTTGCCTTGTCGCGAATGTTCATAAGGATTCCGTCCCATCTTGCCCAGTCAGCAATTCCACCAACTGAAGAGTCGGGCATCTTGAATCCAAGATAGAGATAGTGGTCTTTAACGAGGAATTTTACCGTTGCTCTGATAGGATCAGTAATGGCATTCTCGTTGAATTCCGCTGTCCAACCGCTGGTTGGCAGAGCGCCCGGCTGACCATAGATAACCTGTACCGAATCGGCTTTTGCCCAGTCGGCTTCATTCATGTTGCCATCAAGGGTAATGGTCCCCAAAGCGACCTTTCCCCAGAGGGCATCACTGCGCACCACATTTTGCGCGTTTGAAAAATTGACTGAAAATAGAAGAATGAACAAAGCTGTTATTACTCGTTTCATCTTTTCTCCTGTATGTTTGTTACTGATTGATTGATTAAAAAAAATTTAAAATAATGGTGACGGATTGGCACCCGAACAGCCGCATGAATTGCCGATTATCAGCCCTGTCGAAAGTTTTTCATGGTAGGCATCCAACGGATTTACTTCGCCGTTTATTACTTTTAGTAAATACCTTACCGCCTTTCCACCCAGCTCTTCAATAGGAGCGTGAACTGTAGTCAGTCTTGGACTCAAGAGTCTGCTCAGATAGATGTCATCAAATCCTGTTACGGCTATATCATCCGGAATTGCAACCTTCAGAATCTTTGCTCCCTCGTAGACCCCAAGAGCCATCATGTCGTTTGCCGCAAAAATCGCCTGCGGTCTCTCGGCAATGGTCATCAATCTCATGAAACCATAGTAACCGGAGCGGACAGTGAAATCACCGTCGACTATCCAACTGGGATTAATGTTGATTCCGTGCTTCAGCAGCGTCTCTGAATAACCCAAAAACCTCTCTTCAGCGTCGCAGTTGTCTTTCGGTCCTTTAATCATGGCAATTCTTTCATACCCGTGCTCGAGAAGATGCTCGATATTGGCAACTGTTCCCTGATAATTGTCGATACTTATGCTGATTGCCTCATCGATATCGTTCAGAGAATTTATGAGAACCACTGGTCTGCGGCTCTTCCCGATAATCTCGGGCACTTCCTTGTGGATTTGCGGAGCCATCATTATGACTCCGTCCACTCTACCACTCGACATGAAGTCGATCAGTGTTTCCACTGCGTCTCTTTGGCTGTGAGAGCTCGCAACAATTATAAATTTGTTCCACCTGTGAGCCTCTTCGTCTATTCCATGAATGATGTCGGTAAAAAACTCTCCGGCAATATCTGGAATGATCACTCCAATCGTATCTGTCATCTGTGTCGAAAGTCCGCGGGCGAGAGGACTCGGCTTGTAATCAATCTCCTCAGCGATCCTCATAATCTTCGACTTGGTAGCATCCTTTATCAATTTGCTGTTATTAAAAGCTCTCGATACTGTTGCTATCGACACCCCTGCCAATTTTGCGACTTCATGGATGTTTTTTCTGGTCATGATCTTGGTTTCAATTGTAAAAAAATGTAAGCGTTTACAAAGATCAATTTAATAAAGATTTTTGATTAATTCAAGCGGAAAATCAAAAATATTTAAAGAATTTTACTCTTTTACTCCACCCATCATTATCCCCTTAATGTAATACTTTTGTAAAGCAAGAAACATTATCATAACCGGCAGGATTGTAATTACACTTCCCGCCATCATCAGTTCAGGATCTTTGGTATGTTCCCCCATCAGATTGGCAAGAGCAACCGGCAGGGTGTACATGTCGCTGTCATTCAATACAATAAGAGGCCAGAGGAAATCATTCCATGTCCCCATAAATGTAAATATTGCAAGAGTAACCATCACAGGTGCAGCAAGCGGAACGATGATTTTATAATATATCTGAAAATCTGTGGCACCGTCAATTCGTGCTGACTCGAGGAGACTGTCCGGAATCGCCATTACATACTGTCTGATGAGGAAAATACCAAACACATTCGCGAGTCCCGGTATCAAAATTGCCATGTATGTGTTCAAAAACCCGAGTTCCTTGAGCATAAGGAATAATGGCAGCATCGTAACCTGTGAAGGAATAACCATTGAACTAAGCAGCAGTTTGAATATGGCATCCCTCCCTGCAAATCTGTACTTTGCAAAGGCAAATCCCGCCATCGAATTAAATACTAATGAAACAACCGTAACCATCGTCGAAATAATCAGACTGTTCAGAAGATTCCTCGAAACATCGAGTCTCGAAAACAATGTTTCATATTGCGTCAGCGAAAAAATGTCGGGAATAAACCTCGGCGGGAAAACCGAGGCGTGTCCATCCAGCATAAAAGATGCGGATAGCATCCAAATAAACGGAGCGAGGGTAAGCAATCCCGTAAAAATCAGAAACGCATAAATTAAATATTTCTTCACTTCAGGCCTCCCTTCTCTTCTGAACCCACATCTGAATCATTGTACCAATCAGAATGATCACAAACAGCACAAACGCAATAGCAGAGGAATATCCCATATTCCACCAGCGGAATCCCTCCTGATACATGTAAAGGACAATACTCAGTGTGCTGTCCAGCGGTCCCCCCTGTGTCATGATGTAGGGCTCTGCGAACAACTGGAAATAGCCAATCATTGTAATAATTGTTATGAATACAGTAGTTGGCGCAAGCATGGGGAGAGTAATTTTTATAAATCTTTGCCAGCCGTTTGCCCCTTCAATCTCGGCGGCTTCGTACAGTTCCTCGGGTATGTTCTGTAAGCCGGCTATGAAAATTATCATGTTGTATCCGAAATTTTTCCAGATCGAGAGAAGTATAATGGATGGCATTGACCAGTTGGGATCTCCAAGCCAGTCGATTTTCCCGATTCCCAAAAAGCTCAAACCGTAATTCAGCAATCCAAATTCCGGATGATAAATAAACCGCCACACTATCGAAACAGCTACAAGAGTGGTAACCACCGGCATAAAATATACAAGTCTGAATATCCCTTTGAACTTGACAAGTTTCGAGTTCAGCATCATCGCTGCACCAAGAGAAACAGCAATCGAGAGGGGTCCCGAAATAACTACAAAAAAGAGGGTGTTCTTCAGAGCAGTCCAAAACAATGCATTATCAAAAAGTTTGATGTAATTATCGAATGCTGTGAATCTGAATTTGCTGTAATTGCCGATGGCATAGATATCAAAATCAGTAAAACTGATTATGAATGCACTTATCACAGGGATAAAAAAGAATACAAATATCGCTGTAAGTGCCGGTGCCAAAAAGAAATATGCAGCTTTTTTCATTCGTCTTTTTTTTGAGTACTTGAGTAACTCGAGTACTTGAGTTTATTTAATCCTAAATTTCAAAACTTTATTAGAGCACAATTCATAAGTCATAATTCAAAACTAATAACTAAAAATCAGCTCATAGTTCATAGATCATAGCTAATAGCTAAGAATCCATCTCCTCTTTTCCAAAATTATATCAACTTCCTTGTCCATCGCTTTCATGGCTTCAGCCTCCGTCATGGTGCCACGGGCGGCATATTCCGCGAATTGTTGCAGCTTTGAGAATACAATTTGTTCCCACTCGGGTATCTTTGGAGTTGGAACCACATGTTGAAACTGATCATAAAATGCTTTAATAAACGGATCGTTTTTGAAGTAGGGTTCATCCCAGGCTGAGATCACAGCGGGAAGGTTGTTCGTTTCCCTGTAGAAAGCGAGCTGGGTCTCTTTCTCCGAAAGAAATTCTATGAACTTCCATGCGGCTTCCTTGTTTTTGGAATTTTTGAACATCACAAGACTCGATCCGCCTGCAAGACTGACACCCGGGAATCCGTTTTTTCCGGGAAGTGGTGTAGTTCCCCACTTCTCACCGGTGGAATCCTTCATCCATTTTTTGAATTCAGGGATGTTCCAAGGTCCTGAAATATACATTGCAAAAAATTCCTGTTGAAACGCCTGATACACATTTGTTACCTGAGAAACCCCCAATGGGGTCAGTTTTTCCTTGTGAAACTGCATGAGGAATTTAAAGGCATCGAGAAATTCCTTGCCGCTGAAATTACCATAGGTCCAGTTGTCTTTGATCAGGTCGGAGCCATTCTGCAGTCCAAAGATTACAAAAGGTGCCCACTCGTTTGTAGGAAGATATATCGCATACTTGTTCGGATCATTCTGCATTCTGACAATTTTGCGGGAAAGGTCGAGCAACTCTTCCCAGGTTCTTGGAGGATTGTCATAACCAGCTTTTTTGAAGATGTCTTTTCGATAATATATGATCCGGGTATCGATGTACCACGGAACACCGAAAATTTTTCCCGTCACTTCATTTGTGTTCCAGATGCCCGGGAAGTAATTCGCTGCTTTTAAACTTTTACTTTTTGAAATGTAGGCATCGAGAGGTTCCAGTGCTTCAATCATTACAAATTGTGGCACCCATGTATTGCCAAGCTGGCAGAGGTCGGGTGTATTGTCGGCGGCAAATGAGGAAATCAGCTTCTCCTGAGCTGCCGTCCAGGGAACCATCTGTACTTTTACTTTTATGCCCGGATTTCTTTTTTCAAACTCGGGAATTACTTTTTGTATCTTCTCCCCTTCGGTTCCCATCCCCCAAAAAGTAATTTCTGTTGTACCGTCTTTTTTATCACTACATCCGCCGAAGAGGAATAAAAATGGAAGCAAGAAGTAACCTCCCGAAAAAACCAATCGAAAACCAAGGTTCACTTGCTTCCACCAACCATTCATTTCATCAACACCATCTTACCCGTGAGGGATTTATTTCCCGCGGTTATTTTGTATAGATAAATTCCCGAATTAACTGACGATCCGCGCTTGTTTAGACCATTCCAATAAAATTCATTCCTTCCCGCTTCAAACCATTCTCCATTGGTTTCCGATACTACATTTCCAAGTGCATCATATATTTTTAGATCGACAAATCCATTTTCCGGAATTGAAAATGATATTTTTGTTGTCGGATTAAAAGGATTGGGATAATTTCCCTCAAGCTTAAACTCTGCAGGCAGCGGTGGTAAAGCTTCGTCTTCAACCGATGTGGTTGTATCTGCTGTGAATCCAACCGCTGCAAGCATGGGAGCAATCTCGGGATTTTTCATAAACCTGTTCCATAACAGACCCGTTCTGTAATTCTCGATCATTGCAAGAATGGGACCTTGATCTATCGCAAGATAGCTCGATGCAAACCAGTTCTGCTGAGGATTGAAAGCATCCTTAAATCCATAAACTCCCCACAGGTTTGCACCATAGGTTCTGTACATGTTTTTTAGTGCTGCTATCGATTCAACAGGGGTGTAAGGCATGGATGAAATTGCGGCTGTCGGAGCGATGGTCCCGTTGTCTCCCCAGCTTGTCGGTTCATGAGCTGCATATCCCCACGGATTGTCAGATGCGGTCAGACCCCAGGTATTGGCGTTGTAACCCGCATATCCTTTTGGATTTGCGATACAATATGCCCTGTTTACGAGGGTCTGGTTTTTGTTGTGCTCAAAGTAATTAGCAAACTGATCTTTTTTGTGTCTCGGATCAAAACCGAGATATGAGTAATGTGCGAAGAAAAGTGGTCCGCCCGTGTTTTGTCCTACCCAAAGCCGGTATCCGTAATAGGTACCTGTATTCTGATAGCCCGATCCCACTGACCAACCGAGCCAGTATGACTGTGGAGGCATCGGAAATGTCGGAGAAGCGATCGCCAGCATATACATTATCATAGCTTCCATGTATCCCGTTACGGGCATATTCATCTGCCATGCGTAGTTTGGCGACCAGTGCCAGTAGAGTTTGTATGTGTTTGAGTATCTCCTGTACCAGTTCCACTCGACGGTTTCCCACGCCTGTGTTATCTTCTGCCGGATTTCAGTCTCAACGGGATTCTGACCGTCAAAATATTGTCTTAATGTCAAAAGTCCCTGCACCAGAAATGCGGTTTCCACAAGGTCACCGCCGTTGTCATAAGTGCTGAAAGGGATTACCGCCCCTGTCGTACCATTCAACCAGTGAGACCAGGCTCCGTGGAATCTGTCCGCTTTGGTCAAAAGGAAATTGACTATTTTCAATGTCCTCTCGGCACCTTCTGTGCGGGTTATAAAACCTCTCTCTATTCCAACAGGTATTCCCATCACTCCAAAACCGGAACCGCCGGTGGTAACAGTTTCACCACTTCCCAGGCGCTCCCTTGCGAGTCCTGACACAGGATGAGCATAATGCCAAAAGTATCTGAAAGTTGCCGCCTGCACCATGTCGAGGAAATCTTCATCGGTCATTGGTGAAGTGGTAACGGCTAAATCGGATGTTCTCTCCGATTCATTGTAAGAAGTATCAAATGCGGATATCGCAAAGGTTTTGGATATTCCCGTTGCACCCGTCCACTCAAAATAGTAGTTGTCATTGGCATTTGTCGTTCCAATGCGGATGTACGTGTTTCCCTCTTTTTTATAGATGTTGTACCCCATTACATCGGTTTCGGGACTTTTCATCCACCTCAAATCAAAATGCTTCTCATATCCTTTTGCTACCGGTTGGGAAGGAATAGAAGGAGGTGTCGGGTCAATTGTTCCTTTTGTTACCATCCTGACTTCATCAATAAAACAGATTCGTTCTGTAGTATCTGCTACCCCGCGGGAGAAAAAGACATATCTTATCTTTGTCAAATCTGTGGTGTCTGCAGCATTTCTGAATAATGAAAGGGGCACAAGAACCCTCCTCCAGGTGTGAGCGGGAAGATGAGAAAGGTAGCTGCCCATTTGAACCATGCCCGTTCTTGCTCCTGCATTATCCTGAAGGTAAAGCAGAGGCAGATTTGAACCGGGAATTTCTGATGTGGAATAGATATAAAAACTGAGGGTATCTTTGTTGTTTACATTAAATAAGGGATTGCCTGAACCTGCTACACCAAGACGCCAGTTACCCGAATCCATCGAGCGCCACCTCAACTTAAGGCTGTTTGCTCCCGAGAAAGCGTATTGTGTGGAAACAGGAAATTTACTGTCGAATATCAATTCCACAAATGCGGGTGCAGTAAATGAACCGAGACTGGGATCCCAGTAGGTATTAACCGCACTGTTAGTGAAAAAGACAAAATCCTGCCCATAGGTTAGCGACCATGTAAAAACAAAAAATGTTATCAGTTTGAATAGTAATTTCTTCATCAGAATTTGTATCCGGTGATGCCACTTGATTTATGATCGAGAAGTGATCCATCGATATCTCCGAGATATACTTTAACCGAGACTTCTTTTTCGGAACGGGGTCTCAGGATATTGTCCTCTGCTTCGATTCCGTCAATTTCAACTTTTGCGACTCCACATGAAACATGCTCAGGATTGAAGACTTCGATATTGTAGACAGTACCTCTGTAAAGCCTCTTTATTTTGAAACCGTCCCAAACTGCGGGAATCGCAGGATCAATTATAAGCCCTTCATCTTCAGCACGAACACCGAGGATCCAGTCAACAAATACCTTTTGATACCATGAAGCCGAACCTGTGTACCATGTCCAACCTGCTCTGCCATAGTTGGGTGAATCGGGTCCGTCGATGTTGCCGGGAGTTACATAAGGTTCTGCACTCCAAAGATCTGGATCCATTCCGTTAAGTACGGGAGAAATTCCCTCCACGACTCTGTATGCTTCTTCAGGTTTCCCAAACTTTGCAAACGCCCAGATTGCCCAGGTAGCCGCGTGCATGTAAACTCCACCGTTCTCTCTTCTTCCCGGTGCATAACGGGAAAGGTAACCGATATATTTGTCCGGTACACTGTATGCAGGTTGAAGCAACAGAGTCCCGTTTTTCTTAAGTAAATATTTCTCGACTGCCTTAAGTGCTGCCTCCTGTTTTTCAAACGGGGCGATATCGCTCATGACAGCCCAGGTTTGTGGATTCAGGAATATTTTACCCTGGGAGTTCTCCGAAGATCCGAATTTTTCACCCGTGTCCTTGGTTCCCCGGTAATAGTACTCACCATCCCATGCATGTTCGTTGAATGCGGTTTTTATTTTTTCGGCACCCGAGTGCAGTTTTGCGAGTGTGGTATAATCCCGTTTCTGCTCTGCAATCTTCGCAAATTCCTGAAGCACAAAATAGAAGAACTCCGCCATCCAGATTGATTCCCCCTTCATTTCTAGACCAACGGCACTCAGTCCGTCATTCCAGTCACCTGCCCCAATCAAAGGAATTCCCCTGTCGCTAAGGCGGGAAAAAACCACATCAATCGCACGAAGAGAATGTTCGTATAGAGTTTCTTTTAATTCTTTCTTATCGTAATATTCAACCTTTGTCTCAACAAAATCAAGATTGCCGGTTTCCTTGACATACATCGACAGGATGAAAGGCAGCCACAAAAGGTCATCCACCATTTTGGTCGGAAGTCCTGTCTCGGTAATTGGATGCCACCAGTGAAGGACAGTTCCTTCAATAAACTGATGAGCAGCGTGAAGTTTCAGTTGTGCTTCTGTTCGAGAAGGATCAATCGGCAACCAAACGAGAGAATCCTGAAGCTGGTCTCTAAAACCAAAGGCACCACTCTGCTGATAATAAGCTGTTCTTCCCCATAATCTTCCTGCAATTGCCTGATACCTCAACCATTTGTTAACCATTAAATTCATGGCAACATCCGGTGTATTAATTTCAAGCGGAGAGAGCATCTCCGTCCACATTGTCTTCACTTCCGCAAGTTTCCCAGCCACTTTGGCGGGAGTGTCATATTTCGCTCTTTTAGAGTCAATTTCATTAAGTTCGCTAACCAGACCCAGATGATATATTACTGTATCTTCCGCTCCGGCTTCCAGTTCAATTTCGTTTTGCAGACACGCAACAGGGTCATTCCAGGAACCGGTCTGACATTTCAATGGTGTGTCATTCAGTGCGGCAGGATTTTTCAAATCACCATACTGCCCCATAAAATTTTCTTTTTCCGACTCGTAAGAGACGACTTTTTTGTTAACCCCAAAAAATCCGTGATACTGGTAATCGATATTCCAGTGCCCCCTGTCCCCGAGAGGAATCTCCCAGAGCCTTTTTGTGCCGTGCATGTAGTTGCCATCGGCGTTAAAATATGTTTCAATAAATGTTTTGTGAAATTCCCTGTGGAAATCTGCTGATGAACCGAGACACCATTCAAAATAAGTGAACAAGGAGAGAGATACTTTTTTGCCGGAGTTATTTATAAACCTGACATTCCAAATCTCAAGTGTATCGTTCAACGGAACAAAGACCGTCATCTCGATTTTAATACCTTTATATTCAGAAGTAAAGACCGTGTAACCAAATCCGTATCTGCACTCGTAACTGTCGAGTGGAGTCTTAACCGGCATAAATGTGGGGCTCCAAACTTCTCCCGTCTCGTTGTTTTTTACATAGAGGTATTTGCCCCAGTTATCCTGTATCAGGTCCTGGTGCCATCTGTTTACCCGGTTAAACTCAGAATGCGTCAACCAACTGAAACCACCACCCGTCTGCGAAATAACCAGACCGTAATCTCCATTCGAGATCACATTAACCCAAGGCTTTGGGGTGTCATGTCTTTTTATAACATATTCGCTTCCGTCTTCTGTAAAATATCCGTATTTGGTTTCAAATAATCTTTCCAAGGTCTCTTTCCATGTTTTTTGTGTGTAAGAATAAAAAATAAACCGCTAAGAACGCAAAGTACGCAAAGTTTTATTTTCTGCGTTCTCTGCGTCCTTTGCGGTTTGAATAAATTACTTCATCAGGATCATTTTTTTGGTGGAGGTGTAGTTACCTGCACTTACGGTATAATAATATACACCGCTTGCGAGGTCACTTGCATTGAAATCCACTGAATGTCTGCCCGATTCAAATTCTCCGTTAACAAGATTTGCAACTTCTTTTCCAAGTACATTGTAAACTTTCAGGGTTACAAATGATTTGGCAGGAATTGCAAAAGATATTGTCGTTGAAGGATTGAATGGATTTGGGTAATTCTGATCCAAAGCGAAATCAGATACTATGGAACCGAGTTCAATTACATCAGAATAACCAAATTCACCGTTGAAATCGATTTGTTTCAGTCTGTAGAACAGTTTACCTGAAACTTCCCTGTCAACGAATGAATAGCGGTTTACATCTGTTGAAGTTCCTTTGCCATTTACAAATCCGACTGCTGCGAAAACGAGACCGTCAACACTTCTTTCAATCTGGAATCCGGCATTGTTTCTCTCGGAAGCTGTTGTCCACTCGAGGTTAACATTTCCATTAACTGCCTGGGCGGTAAATGAAGTAAGCTCGACTGGAGTTGAATTGTTGGTCAGGTTGAGTGTTCTCATACCTGGACCCCACTCGCTGCCCCAGAAAGTTTTGTGGAATGTTCCTTTGTCTCCCCATGCGCCCATACCGTTATGGTAGAAGTCAGGATCGAAAATGTTCATCATAACCTGAACCGACTGTGGAACTGTAGCATAACCAAGAACTGCCAGATCGATCATCATTTCTGCTGAATATCCGTTGTCTGTCTGGGTAGTGTCATTTACCAAAGTTCCGACTGCTTTCCTTCCGATACCGGCACCTGAGTTTGCAACCTGTGCTTCGAATACCATCTCAGGATTTACACCGCCGGCATTGAAGTACAACTTAAACTCTTTGTCGGCGTTCGAGGCATCTTTAATCTTCATGAAGAGGCCGTCGCCTTCCCAACTGTCTCCAAAACGGCAAACTTGTTTATCTTTGGATGTGAATCCAATGTAAAGTTTGTTCTGAATTCTGAGTACCTTAAGCGGTGTCCAGGTTGTATCCTTATACACACCTTTTACCAGTACAGTCGAGGTAACAGAACTTCCGGTTCCGGTGAGAGGGGGTTTTGGTCCGAATACCAGATATTGGGATGGATATGCCCAGTCAGGTTCGGTTAAAAGACCATCCAAAACTATTGGATTTGCCGACTGATAAACATTGATTGACTGTGGATCGTTATAGAATGCGATGTCTCTCCAGACTCCGCCCCACTCACTGCCCCACCAGGTCTTGTAGAAGGTGCCTTTTGGTCCCCATGCTGTCATTCCAACATGATAACCGTCAGGATCAAAAATATTAATTGTAACGGGAACAGATGTAACATTCGCATCATATCCAAGTGAATCAAGATAGATAAGCAGTTCAGCACTGTAGCCATTATCAACCTGTGTTGTATCATTAACTATGGTGTTGGAACCCTTAAGTCCTGCGCCCATTCCGGGAGCCTGATTCTCGAATACCATGTTTGAGTTTGCAGTTCCGTCATTAAAATAGAGTTTATACTCTTTTTCCTGACCACCGGCTGTCTTTATTTTCATAAAGAGTCCGTCACCTTCCCAACTGTCACCAAATTTACAAACCGATTTGTCATCGCTGGAGAAACCGATATACAGTTTCGTGCCAACCTTAAGGAATTTCATCTTTGTCCATGTGGTGTCAAGATAGGGAACATCTGTTTTTACATATACACCGGCGGTAACGCCTTGCATCTGAATTGTTGTAGCAGGCTTCGGTCCGAATACCAGATATTCCTGGACACTGTTCCACGCTGCTTCATTCATATTGCCATCGACCACGATTGGTCCTGCTGCGAGATATGCCTCGCGGGTACTTGGATCGTTATACGGTTGTGCAACGATTGTTTGAACTGCTGCCAGTACAAATATCACTGCGAAGAGCTTGTAGATATTGCTTTTCACGGCATCTCCTGTTTGTTTGTTTGTATCAAAAAATGTAAACGGTTACACACTGTTAAATTACGGCAAATTTTTCAGAATGTCAAGTTAAATCTTTCATCTTGAAGATATTTTTTTCTTTTTTTTCTACTTTTCAGATAAATTTTCTCCTTTAATACCCTTTTTTTATATTTTTGGTGATAATTTTTCAAACTTTTCCACCCGGCGGGTTTTATGCCACTGATTGGCTAAAAAAATGTAAATATTTACATTTTTGTAAATTTTACATTTTCCGGACGGGATTTACATAAGTGAATATTCTTTTCCCCAATTTATTATCAGGTCTCCCGATGAAGATTAAAATTTTGGCGACATCTATTCTGTTTACTGTTTTTCTGGCTATTCAACTTCATGGACAGGTACTTTTTGAAGAAAAATTTGAGTCTGTAGCTGCATGGAAAATCAACTCATCCGAGGGTGTTTCGGTAAATAAACAGTCTGACAAGGGCCTCGCAGGTAAATGTGTCAGATTTGATATCGATTTCAAAGTGGGCAGTGGATACGGCGGAATCTATGACCTCTTATCCCTCGACCTCCCTGATAATTACCAGATAACCTTTTATGTGAAGGCAAAAGGTCTTCCCCCAAACAATTTTGAATTTAAACTGGTTGATCCATCGGGCGACAATGTATGGTGGGTTAACAGAAAAGGTTTTGACTTTCCATCTGAATGGACTAAGATGACTGTGCGGAAACGGAATCTCGGTTTTGCATGGGGTCCGCAGGGTGGCGGTGAGATTAAAAAACTCGGGAGAGTTGAACTGATAGTTGCATCAATCAATGGTGGCAAAGGGTCTGTCTTTATCGATGAACTGAAAATTGAAAAACTCGATCCGCCGACTGTACCGACACTTCCCCCTGTTGTAACAAATAATTTTTACGGGGAAGAGGATGTCCCCAATTCACTTTTTGACGGAAAGTCTGAGACGGGACTTAGCAGTGGTACCAAAATCAAGGAGTTCACCATCGATATCGATCTGACCGTACAAAAGGAGTTCGGTGGTATCGTACTCGAGTGGGACAAGGAAATGTATCCGCACGGTTTCTCTATTCTGGCATCCAATGACCTGAAAAAGTGGAATACCCTCTCCAAAAACAAAGGGAAGGGGGGAAAAACTTATATTGTAACTCCCGAAGCTCAATACCGGTACATCAGAATTGTTGTTGATAACAAGAAAAAATATGAATCTTATCTTAAAGAGATTGAATTTAAAGACCTGAGCTTTGCTGACAACCATAACAACCTTTATTACACTATTGCTGCATCAAGCCCAAGAGGCTGGTTCCCGCGCTATACCCTGAAACAACAAAATTACTTTACTGTAACAGGTGTCTCAGGTGATGTGAAGGAGGGACTCCTCAGCGAAGACGGATTGCTCGAAACCGACAAACAGTCTTTCTCTGTGGAGCCGTTTCTTCATCTGGAGGGCAAATTTTACACATGGAATGATGTCAAAATTTCCCATTCACTCGTGGATAACTATATCCCGGTTCCATCAGTGATCTGGGAGGGAGATAATTTTGATCTGAAAATTACCTCCTTTGCCTCGGGTGAAGTGGAGAACTCAGTCCTCTACTCTGAATATTCGGTCACAAACAAAACCGGGAAGGAAATCAGCGGCTCTCTCTTCCTCGCACTTCGACCTTTTCAGGTTAATCCTCCTTGGCAGGACCTGAATTTCTACGGTGGTACCGCCAAAATTGAGACCATCGACCTGAAAAATGGATACGCTCTTGTAAACGGTAAAACAGCCGTAATTCCTTTGGGCATCACCGGGAATTTTGGAGCCCTCACTTTTGACGAAGGCGACATTTCAACTTATATCTCGGAAAACAAACTCCCAGATTCAAAAAAAGTTACCGATAAAACCGGACTGGGCTCAGCCGCCTATTCTTTTAATCTGAAACTGAAACCCGGTGAGACCCGGCGGTTTACATTCGCCATTCCTCAGTATAAAAAAACAATTCCGGAAACCCTGGTTAAACTCTCGTCAAAAAATGACATTTATAAAACAGAACTTTTGAAAACCAAAGATTTCTGGCAGAAGAAACTGGGACACATCTCATGGAAGGTTCCGAAAGAACTTGAAACTGTTTTTAACACAGTTAAAACCAACATCGGCTACATCCTGATAAACAGAGATAATGTCGGTATCCAACCCGGTTCCCGCTCTTATGAAAGATCATGGATAAGGGATGGTGCCCTCACTTCGGCTGCACTTCTGAAAATGGGGCTGCAAAAAGAAGTTAAACAATTCGCTGAATGGTATTCAAAATATCTGTATCCCAATGGAATGGTCCCTTGTGTAGTCGATAAAAGAGGTCCCGACCCCGTTCCCGAAAATGACAGCAACGGCGAATTTATCTATCTGATTTATCAATATTACAGATATACAGGCGACAAGGATTTTATTAAAAACCTCTTCCCCAAGGTTGAAGATGCTGTTGGTTTCATCCGTCACATGATCGCCCAAAGAAGCACGGATCACTTCAAAAACAATCCAAACGATTCCATCAGATCACTCTATGGACTGGTTCCTGAATCGATAAGCCACGAAGGGTACTCAGATAAACCGATGCATTCATACTGGGATAATTTCTTCACATTGCTCGGACTTAAGGATGCGGTCACGATGGCTAAACTGATTGGAAGGAACGATCTTGCAGCATCCTGGTCAGTTACAAGAGACTCTTTCGAGACAAATCTCTACAATTCAATAAATCTCTCCATCAAGAGAACAGGTATCGATTACATCCCCGGGTGTGCAGAAAAAGGTGACTTCGATGCGACTTCCACAACAATAGCCGTCTATCCGGGAGGTGAAATCCACAATCTGCCACAACCGTATCTCGACAATACTTTCAAGAGATACTACAAATTTTTTACTGACAGACGGGATGGAAAGTTAAAATGGAATGAGTATACCCCGTATGAAATGAGAACGATCGGCACATTTAACTTTTCGGGACAAACCGATATCGTTTGGGAACTGATTCAATTCTTCATGAAAGATCAAAGACCACAGGGCTGGAACCACTGGGCTGAAGTGGTCACTCGTGATTACAGATATGCCAGATTCGTCGGTGATATGCCCCACACATGGTGCGGATCCGATTTTATCAATGCAATCAGGGCAATGGTTGTCCACGAGAGAGAATCTGATAATTCACTTCTTGTTGCTCCCGGTTTTCCGAACGCCTGGTATGAATTTGAGGAGGGATTCAAGTTCGAAAATCTCCCCACCTACTATGGGGAATTGAACTTTGAAATTGTAAAAAAAGGACTTGAAGCCACCATAAATATTACTGGTGACATCAAAATTCCCGAAGGTGGCATTAGATATGTGATTCCTCCAAAATTCCGGAAAGAAAGAATCGAACTGAACGATAAACACATCGAACCCGGCCTCGATGGCGAGGTGGTAATTAAATCCCTTCCCGCAAAAGTTGAATTGATTTATTGGAAATGAAATTATTTATTAGTTTTGAAGCGCAGCTCAAGTGAGAATTTTGCATTTGTCGAGTGGAAACCTTATTTTTGCGTTAGAAAGATATTTTCAGGATAAAAATAATGCAACCAGAAAAAAGAACATTCGGCCAAACTGATTTCAGGTTTGATAAAAATTTTACACCCCTCCTTTTTAGCGATGGTTTAGCAGCCCATCCCTTTTTAAAGTGGGCAGGTGGGAAGACACAGTTATTACCTGCCCTAATGAATGAAATCCCGGCAAATTTTAATAAGTATATTGAACCTTTTGTAGGTGGAGGTGCATTATTTTTTAAGCTAAATCATTCAAATTCCATTATTTCAGATTCGAATGAAGAATTGGTAATTACCTACAATCAAATTAAAATCGATGTCCAATCCATTATTTCAGTTCTTAATGGTTATCGGAATACAGCAGATTTCTTTTATCAGCTAAGGTCTTTAAAAACAGATGATCTCAGTAAAACTGAGATAGCGGCAAGGATGATCTTTTTGAACAAGACTTGTTTCAACGGGCTTTTCAGAGTAAATAAAAAGGGTGAGTTTAATGTCCCTTATGCGAATAACAAGAATATTAAAATTAACACAGACAATTTATTTAAGGTCGCCGATGCTTTGAAAAATACAACGATACTTCACGGAGATTACAAGGAAATAATAGGGAAATTTGCAGAAAAGGGAGACTTTATATTTCTGGATCCACCTTATCAACCAGTTGGTAAATTCTCTGACTTTAAGAGATACACAAAAGAATTTTTTTACGAGTCAGATCAAATTGAGTTGGCAACCGTATTCAGGAAACTTGTTGATAAAGGGTGCCATGTCCTCCTGACAAATTCAGAACACCCTCTAATTTTTGATCTTTATAAAGATTTTGAGATAAAAATCCTTCAAACAAAGAGACTAATCAATAGCAATGCCGCTTCTCGCTCAGGAACTGACATTATTGTAATTGGTCGATAAACGGAAAACATCATCGAAACCGACATCTTCCCGGATTATTTTCGAAATTTCCCCGGTACCAGATATATGGGGAGCAAAAATAAAATTCTCGGTTCAATTTGGCAACACCTTGGTAAACTGGAGTTTGAAAGTTTTCTCGATGTTTTTGCCGGGAGTAATGTTGTTGGATATTTTATGAAATGCCAAAATAAGCGGGTAATTTCCAATGATTTTTTAACCTTTAGTTATCTAAACGCAAAAGCTATTATTGAAAATCCCTCCGTACAACTATCAGATCAAGATATTCAGATATTATTAAAATACAATGAAAACGATAATTTTATTCAGTCAACCTTTAAGGATGTTTTCTTTTCCGAAGAGGATAATAAATTTTTAGATTTCGTAAGATTCAATATAAGTCTTTTCGAAAATGAATATAAAAAAGCTCTTGCATATTCATCGTTAGTAAGGGCATGTTTAAAGAAAAGGTCGAGGGGAATTTTTACATTTGTAGGCGAAAGGTATAATGACGGTCGGGTTGACATGCAAAAATCCATTCAAGATCATTTCTTAGAAAGTATATCTCTTTACAACAACGCAGTATTTGACAACAATAAAACAAACAAAGCGCTCAACCTGAATTCAGAAGATATTCAGCTTAATACTGATCTCGTCTACTTAGATCCACCATACTATTCTCCAAAATCTGACAATGATTATGTACGAAGGTATCATTTCGTCGAAGGACTGGTTAAAAATTGGGATAATCTGAAAATTCAGGAACACACTGCAGTGAAAAAGTTTAAGAGCTATGACACTCCTTTCTCTAAAAAAACTTCGTCAGCAATTGCATTGGATAACTTGATGAATAAGTTTAAGAACTCAATTATCGTAATTTCATACTCCTCCAATAGTCTACCCAAAAAGGAAGAGATAATCGAAATGCTGTCAAAATATAAATCGAATATCCAAACTCATGAAATCAAACATACTTATTCGATGGGTAACCAAAATCACAAAATTGGCAATGCGAATAATCGAATTCAAGAATATCTGTTTATAGGAAAATAAGTTTTATGCTAAGAGTTTGGAATATAGGAAACACTACTGTTAGAAATCCTAAGAGAATTGAAAACGCCTTAAGGGTATTTGTTGAAGAAGGTTTTTCTGGCAACGCAAAAGGTAAAGATCAGGAAGAACGACTCCTCAACAAATTAAGAGAAAACCGAGTTGTTGAGTTCGAGGGTGAACCCTCAGCTTGGAATGGACGAAAATGGCGTGCCGCTTTCTATCAACTCGGTTTTATTAGCTATGAAAAGTATCTCATAGATAAGGTAACATTTTCTGCTGAAGAATTCTTCAAAAAGATAAATTGTTCAAAGATATCATTTCCTTATCAGATCACTCCTGCAGGCAAAAAGTTAATATCTACGGATAGAATTGCAGAAATAGAAGAAATTTATACCAGACAATTACTTTGTTATGAACTGCCAAATTCTTTGGAGAGAAGATTTGATAATGGCCCCTTAAAACCTTTTATACTATTTCTACAAGTATTACAACTATTAAGATCTAAAAATCTCGATGGATTATCAAAACTAGAGGTCGGATTATTTTTACAAAGATTTTATACTCATAGCCCCGATCTAGCTGAGAATATTGTAAAGAATTTACTTGCTTTCAGGCACGATTTATCATCATGTAAGAATTCAAATGAACGAAAGGCAATTAAGAAAAAATATGTGGAATCCCTTCGGAAGGAAATCACCATAGACCCTCAATCCGTCGTTTCTGATTATTCAGATACCACATTCAGGTATTTTTTGCTGACAGGGTTATTTTCAAGAAAGGGAGAAACAATCAGTATAAGAGACAGCAAAGTTGAATTTGTGAATTATCTTTTGGAATCGGAACCCGTGTTCACATTCAATACCAATCCGTATGAATATTTTTCCAATTTTTATAACTGTAGTTATCCCCTTCCTATTGATGATATTGAATTTTCTTTCAAAGAGGTTCAAAGGTTAAAATCCGGAGTAAAAGATAAAAGACACGAATTATTTAAAAGAGCCGAGACTATTACTTTAGATTCAGGAATGAAAGAAATCAATGATCTTCGTCTTGACCTCATTGAATACAATAATTGGGAAAGAGAAGTTGATTTCGCTTCACAACAGCAATCCATAAAATCAGTCAATGAAATCCTTGAATATCTTGCTATATTAAATAATGAGAAACCAACGGGACATCTTGAGATTGATGATAGACCCGCATATCTAGAATGGGCTGTATGGAGGTCATTTCTCGCTATAAATGAAATTATTTGTCCTGTTCATGAAACAAGAAGGTTCCCCGTAGATTATGATTTTTTCCCGCGAAACACTGCCCCCGGAGGGGGTTCTGACTTAATTTTTGTATTTAAGAACTACATTTTGGTTGTTGAAGTAACTTTGACTTCATCATCTAGGCAAATGGCAGTAGAAAGTGAGCCAGTAAGAAGACACACAGTTCAATATCAAAACATTTTTAAGGATAAAACTGTCTATTGTTTATTCGTTGCCCCCAGTATTGATAATAATGTAGTTGAGACTTTTAGGATCGGTGTTTGGTACAAAAATGATGAAGAAGAATTTGTTAATATTCTCCCGATGGAACTCGGTGATTTTATTAACTTGTTCGAGATTTTCAGGTATAAAAAATTTACAAACGATGATCTTAAAAGTCTAATGGACCGATGCTTGGTGTTTCGAAATGCCCGCGCTCCTCTATGGAAACGCAAGATAAGCTTGGAAATAAAAGAATGGAAAAATTCTTTTTTGAAAGAGTAACAGAATGAAATGCCCTGTTTGTAAAAATGGTGAGACTGCTAAAGGTAAAGTTGTGGTAACTTTGGCCAAAGGTGAATTTATTGCTGTTTATCGCAGTGTTCCGGCTGATATTTGCCAAAACTGTGGTGAAGAGTATGTTGACAGCTCAATCGCCCGGTCGCTTCTTGAGTTATCAAATGAAACCTGCAAGAAAGGTGTCATCGTTGACATCAGAGACTATCGGGCGGCTTAGCCTTCAGTGAACTATGATCTTTTTGGAATTAAGCTCATAGTTCGTACCTTATAGCTAATAGCTAAAAATTTACTCCTAAATGTACCAGTAACCGATAAACTGCCAGGCCTATCAGCGCATATATTGCAATTTTTACCACCAGCTTTACCATTCCCGCCAGACTCTTCAAGACAAAAAGTCCAATGAACACGGCGGCAATTATTAAAATCAATTCCATATTAAATTTTATTCCTTCCGTTGCAGAGGTCGATCAAAAGTGATTAACCCGTAAAAATTCAAAAATTCTTTTTCAAATTTAATCAATTGAACCCCTAAATTCGTATGTTACGAATAACATTTACGAAAAATTAAGGCTCCAGAAATGTTGCAGCATCTCTTTTTTACAATTGTTATTTTATTTCTGCTGTGCGGTTCCCTGTCGGCACAAACACCCCACCCAAAAGCGATAGACATCCCGTCAGACCTTGCAGCAAAAATGAAAACAGACCCGAAACAAATCATCCCTGAATTTGTAAAACATGTCACCTCGGGCATCACCTCCGATGAAGAAAAAATACGAGTCCTCCACGACTGGACAGCTTTGAACATCAGATATGATGTGGAAGGATATTTCGGTAATGGCAAGATTGTCTATGATACATACGATGTCATTAAAACGGGGAAATCGGTCTGTGAGGGATACTGTAATGTTTTCGAATTACTGCTCACCACTGCGGGAATTGAAAATAAAAAAATTCCCGGCTATGCCAGAGGTTACGGATTTAATCTCTTTGCGGAAGGTGAGAAATTCGAAAATAATCATGCCTGGACTGCTGTGAAGCTAAACGGGAAATGGCAGCTTATCGATGTAACCTGGAACTCCGGTTTCATAGATGGCATCAACTTTGTTCCCCATTATACACTTGGTTACTACCTTTTGTCTCCTGAAAAATTCATCCACACACACTTCCCCGAATCCCCTGAATGGCAACTCCTCTCAAAACCGGTTTCGTTTGAACAGTTTATTGACATGCCATATCTCACAGAGAGATTCTTCGCTCTGGGATTCGATCTTGTCACCAAGCCGGCAAGACGGTACGATTGCGGAGACAGTTTCAAACTTGATTTTATTGCAGCCGAAGACGCCCTTTTTATGGCATCGTTGTATGACTCCGAAGGTAACAGCATCGATCATTCAACCCTTGCGCAAAGAGCTGCTGATAAAGGGACGATTCACATGATTTTCCCAAAACCCGGCAAGTACAAACTGACCCTTTTCGCAAAACATAAAGGTGAAAAAGGCAACTATTTTGGTGTCGCGGAATTTGCTTTTAATGCATCCACGGGTAAAACCGGTGAGTTTCCCCTTTTATTCAAAAAATTTGTCGAAAATGGCTGCCGTCTGGTTTCACCGCTTACAAGTCCGTTCCTGGCTGGAGCTGACGGAATGGTCAATTTTGAGTTTTTTGTCCCGGGTGATGAAGCCGGGGTAGAATGCGGTGAACAACTGACAATGTTGACAAAAAATTCTTCGGGTAACTTTGCCGGCAAGGTAAAAGTTACGGGATTCCCTGTCCGCATTTTTATGAAAGTTGGAAATATGCTCCAGTATGTATGCAGTTGGGAAGCCAAATAGATTTTTGTAAACTCATTTTTCCTTAAATTACGCCTTTTCAATTCAGGAATCTTGATGGAAAAATTTTTACGGTTTAATGACAAAATTCAGGAGGCTGCAGGGGGAATCTCTGCATTACTCTCCGTTTTGCTTGTTCTGCTTGTTTCTATCGATGTGATCGCAAGATATCTGTTCAATTCAGGAAGTGTAGCCGCACAGGAACTCGAGTGGCATATCTTTGCCCTTATATTTATCCTCGCTGCCGGCTACACATTGAAACACGATGAACATGTTAAAATCGATGTCCTTTACTCCCGGTTTTCTCCCAAGAAACAGGCTCTCGTTAACATTCTGGGCGTCATATTCCTTCTCATTCCGTTTTGTCTTTTTGTAATCTGGTTCTCAATCGACTTTTTCCTCGTCTCATTCGAAATCAATGAAGCTTCTTCCGATCCGGGTGGACTTCCTGCCCGTTACATTCTAAAACTTTTCATTCCGATTGGATTTATCCTTCTCCTGATGCAGGGTATCTCATTTTTGCATGCATCGCTAATTGAATACAAACAAAACTCCGGGGATAAATGATGGAAGAGCTCGTACCGTTTATATTTTTTGCAGTTATCATTATTTCTCTATTGATGGGGTTTCCTGTAGCGTTCACACTCGGAGGTGTCTCTGTTTTGTTCGGTACCTTAATGCTCGGACCGGAATTCCTGTCGATTCTTCCCCTCAGAGTTTACGGAATAATGTCAAATTTTGTCCTTTTGGCAGTCCCTCTCTTCATTTTTATGGGGGTAATGTTTGAGAGATCGGGAATTGCCGAGGAATTGCTCGAAACGATGGCATTGGTTTTTGGGAAACTGCGGGGTGGTCTGGCTATAGGTGTTCTGCTGGTTGGTGCTCTACTTGGTGCCTCTACCGGCATTGTCGGGGCAACGGTTGTGACGATGGGAATACTCTCCCTCCCTGTAATGATAAAAAGGAATTGCTCAATTCCCGATTCTGCAGGAATAATTGCGGCCTCGGGTACTCTCGGGCAGATCATCCCGCCGAGTATCATCCTAATTCTTTTGGGAAGTGTAACCAATGTACCTGTCGGTAATCTCTTCATGGCTGCGGTAATCCCGGGACTCCTGCTTACAGGTTTGTATTTTTTATGGATACTGTCACTCAATTTTTTCAAACCATCTGCTTTTCCCCCAATGTCAGATGAGGAACTAGCCGATTTCAGACAAGGAAGAATTAAAAAATTCCTCTCAGCCATCTTTCTCCCGGGTATCCTGATTCTTCTCGTTCTCGGTTCAATATTTTTTGGAATTGCATCTCCCACGGAAGCGGCGGGTGTGGGCGCGATCGGTGCAACCGTTTTGGCAGCTCTTCGGAAAAAACTGAACAAAGACAATGTTCTTTATGTCGCAAAAAAAACTGTGACCATAACAACGATGGCACTAATAATTCTTGTGGGGGCAACTGCATTCAGTCTTGTTTTCAGGGAACTGGAAGGGGATGTGGTGCTTACCGAGATGATAATGGCTTCAGAGATTTCACCTCAGATTTTCCTGCTTTTGGTGATGCTGATTATCTTTTTGGCGGGGTTCCTGATTGATTTCATCGAGATCATTTTTATTGTCGTCCCGATAGTAGATCCAATTTTCAGACATTTTGGAATGGATATGCTTTGGATTTCTATTCTGATTGCTCTGAATCTTCAAACTTCGTTTCTCACTCCTCCGTTTGGCTTCTCACTTTTCTATCTGAAAGGTGTTGCACCGAAGGAGGTAAGAACCCTTGATATTTACAAAGGTGTAATTCCCTATATCATTATTCAGTTGGTAGCCCTCGCTCTCGTCGCGGCTTTCCCCGAGATCATACGATTAATTTAAAGTGTTTTTAACTCATCCACTATTCAATATTGTTGGATTATTGGATTATTGCATTATTGAATTACAAAAACAGGTTCCCATCCTTGTTCTTGGAGACATAGGAGTCGGGATCGAAAGGTTCGATGTGGCACAGCACATCTGAAACGCTCGGGAACACTTCCTTAATCCGGTCTTTAACTTGATGTGCGATCTTGTGTCCTTCGTGTACTGACAAATTACCGTTCACTATAACATGCATGTCGATGTAATATTCGAAACCCATCTTTCTAATATGGCACTTTTCGATATCCTCAACCCCCTCCACTTCCATGGCGCAAGCTTTTATTTTTTCTTTGAATTCCACCGGAGGTGCTGTATCCAGTATCTCCTTGAGAGCCGGCATGAAAAGCGAGATGGCATTATAAATGATGATAAATGAAGCGAAAAGAGCTGCATAATCATCCGCCTCCTCATAACCCTCTCCGCCAATAAGCGCAATGGCTATTCCGATGAATGCTGCTGCTGAAGTTATTGCGTCACTTCTGTGGTGCCATGCATCATTTTTCACTGCAGTGCTGCCAAGTCCCTCGCCAACGACAATAATTTTCCTAAATAGTACTTCTTTCACAAATATTACCCCAATTAACACAAGAAGTGTATACGATTCAGGGGCATGATGAGGGGTAATGATTTCATGGAGACTTTGCACGATGATGACAACCGCGGCCGCAACAAGCATCAATGAAACAAACATTCCCGCAAGCGGCTCTGCCTTTCCGTGACCATATGGATGGTCTTCATCTTTGGGACGGGATGCATATTTTAGTCCGGCAAGAACTATTGTGGATGTAAAAATATCTGATAATGATTCTATTGCATCAGCAACGAGTGCATAGGAGTTTCCCAGAATTCCGGCGGTGCCTTTGGTTATTACCAGTACAAAAGAAACAAGTATCCCGATGAAGGTTGTTTTCATTCCTTTATCGGAAGAGCGTTCTGCATAACTTTTCGGTTTGATGATCAACCCTTCTTTTCTATCAGTACAACTTTATAAATTTTAATTTCATCTCTCTTGAAAACCATGGGTTGAATTGACTGATTATAAGAACTCAACATGGCAATCCCGGGCAGATTTTCATTCTCATTGTATATTTTTAATGCCCCCTTTGTTTTATCATACAGGGCAACCACCAGATCACCCGGCTTTACTTTTCCGTACATGCTCACCAGAACATAATCTCCCGGATTTACCAGAGGCATCATGCTGTAACCAAACTCTTCATCAACTTTCAGGTAGAAGTGAGTGTCGGGATCATACTCAAGATCACGGAATTCGTTCAGATCGCTCCAGTCCTGAATTTCGGCTTTTCCCGCCGGTACAGTCCCCATTACCGGATACACCCGCTCTTTTCTGTCACCCGTGTTATGTCGGGCTCTTGCATCACTGCCGGTTCTGCCGGTAAGCAGCCACTCGATGTCACACCCCATCTCAGAAAGCTTTATCAACAGCTCTGATCCCGGGGTGATCTTCCCCGAGAGATAGGAATTAAGCGTTTGGGGCAACATATCAAGTGACTTCGCAAACTCCGTTAAACGGTCGGTTTTGGAGTAAGCGAATTCTCTTAATCTTGATGCTATTAAAGATTTTTCTCTCATTTTTTCAATTTAAACTTGACTTGTATAAGCTCTTTATCTTAGTTTGGTGCTACCATAAGTTAATAATTTTATTTTTTGTAAGATTAACATCTTAAATGTACAACATTTTCTTAATATATCAAAAAACAAATTGATGAAAGAGAGGATAAAATGGAAGCATTACCTGAAATGAATTTTGAGGAACTGAGGAACCACGGGCTGATCGACGAGTCGGGGTACAGAAATTTCCTGATAAAACGAAAGTTCGATGAGCTTAAAAATCAGGGGCTTAAGACAAGCATAATAAAAGAGATTCTGGCGGATGAATTTGCGCTCTCCCCGGAGTCTATCCACGGTATCTACTACAGAAAAAAGGAGAAATACAGGTTTGTAAATTGAGGCAAAAATAAAAGAGGCTGCCTTTCTCAAGGCAGCCTCAATGCGACCAATTAATTAGTTTGAAACTAAACTTTTTTCACTTCGATCTTCTTCACCGGACGGGATTCCTTCTCTGAAGAAGTCTTTCCTTTTTCACCCGTTACAGGACACTCCGATTTTCCTCCGGAATAAGGACAATCACCTTTCATTCCTGTGTAAGGGCACTCGGATTTCCCCGAATCCTTCTTCTCTCCTGTCTGTGTCCCCTTTTTTCCGGTATAGGGACAAACAGCAGCTTTTTCACCGTTAAGGTAAGGACATTCCTGCTTCTTCAACTCTTTTTTTGGATCACCATTATTACCTGCAAGTGTCGTGTGTCCACTCCAGGAAAATCCAAACATAAAAGCTGCAACAAACGATGCATATACGAACAATCTCATTTTAACCTCCGGGATTTATTATTACAAACTGTTATTATTTATTACAAGTTCCGGAAATGTTTAAAGTTCTGAAATATTTATTTAATTTTGGTCTTTACTTCTCAATCTTTATGAACAGCACTTGGACGACCTTCTCAAATATTCTCTTCTTCTTGTAACCGGATTTTTTACCGGGATTTTGAACATTATGGCAGGAGGGGGTTCGATTCTTACTCTACCCGCATTGATTTACATAGGACTTGATCCGAATCTTGCAAACGGCACAAACCGCATCTTCATCCTTATGCAGAATCTGACAGCAGTGGTTGCATTTTCCAATGAGAAGATGAGTTACTTCAAGGAATCATTCAGACTCGCAATTTTTACAATACCGGGAGCAGTAATAGGTGCATTGGCTGCAGTAAGAATTGAGGGGGATGTTTTTGTAAAAATACTCGGTATTGTCACCATTGTTCTTTCGTTGTTGATGTTTATCCCTGTAAAAACCGGTGAAGGCGCAAATCCCGTAAAAACAAAAGCCCTGCTTTACCCCCTCCTTTTCGCAATTGGTTTTTACGGAGGTTTTATTCAGGCAGGCACGGGAATCTTTATAATGTTTATTCTAAGGAGTTTTCTCAAGATAGACCTCGTGAAAGTAAATGTTCATAAGGTTTTTATAGCTTTTATTTTTACAATACCCGCATTTTTTATCTTTGTTTATCACGGACAGATCGACTGGATTGCAGGCTTCATTCTGGGTATCGGTTCCATTTTCGGAGCATGGTTCTCAGCAAAAACGGTACTCAAACTTGGTGAAAAAGTTGTCAAAATTGTCCTTTTAATTTCCAGTTTTCTCATTGCCTTAGACTTGTTGGATGTAATATAATATGAAAAAAACAGTTTTATTTATTGTCTTTTTATTATTCACCGTACCACTATTTTCACAAATTGAAAATCTCCACATCGATGACGGTATCTATGCCTTTTTGAAGAAAATGAAAGTGAAGGGAATCATCGAAAGTATACATGACGATGTTCCAAACATGTCGTATGCAGAGGTTACCGGCTATCTTGAAGAAATAAAAAGGCAAGAGGAAAAACTTACCCGCACTGAGAGAAAGAAACTCCAGCGTTACCTCGAGAATGTTTCCGGCATTACAAAGGGGGAAAATGTAACTAATCTCCTCGGGGGTGAAAGCTTCGGTCAAAATATTGAAGACATCGTGTCGCAAAAAATCAAATATTTTTACGCCTACGCCGACAGTTTTGTTACGGCTTATGCAGAAGGAATCGGATCATTGCAGTACGGACACCGTCTGAAACCCAATGTGAATAACGCTGCCATATACGACATGGGTTTTCGTGTCCAGGGAACTGTCGCTAAAAATTTCGGCTACATGCTTTATGTGGTTAAGGGACTCGCAACAGGTAACAGGGAATTCGCACTCGATGTGGATCCCAGACTCGCCTACAATTTCAAATTTGTCGAAGATATAGAGTATGCCCCAAGTTATGATTATACAGACGGCTACTTGAAATGGAGCACCAGCCCTGTAAAAGGGATGGAAATGCTTGCTCAAATAGGAAGGGAAAAAACAAAATTCGCATTTGGATACGGGAGTAATCTTGTACTCTCCGGCGATCACGCCAATCTGGATTTCTTCAAATTCCAGTTTAAATACGGTCCCATAAGATACACTTCATATCAGGCTTCCACCGTAGGCAGATTCCAGAGAATACGGGACGACAACTATACAAAGTATATTGCCGCGAATAAATTTCAACTCCACCTCCCCAATCTCTTCGATCTTTCAATCGGTGAGGCGATAGTTTATTCAGGCAGAGGTGTCGATCTTACCTACCTGAATCCGTTGATCTTTTACAAATTTGCCGAGATGTCATTGCAGGACAGAGATAACGGAACACTTTTCTTCGATTTCCAATCCGATTTTATCCCAAATCTTGAACTGCAGGCATCTTTCTTCCTCGATGAGAACATCCTGATGCAACTCGCAGATCTTGAAAGGTTTTCAAACAAAACTGCTTATCAACTCGGTGCCTACTGGTATACTCCCGTACCCGATCTTGTTCTTATAGCTGAGTACACTCGAATCAGACCTTATGTTTATACACATGCGAATCCAAAAAACACCTACACCTCTTGGGATTCCCCTCTCGGGCATCCAATCGGACCGAATGCGGATCAAATTCTCTTCAAAGCCGATTATGCTCTCAACTTCATTACAAATATCTTTGCCTCTTACAGTTACACCCGTAAAGGCTGGAATATTTATGATGAAAACGGCAATCTGGCTTATAATGCAGGTGGGAATCTTTTTGAACCTCACAGACCGGAATTCGACTCCGATCATATTAAATTCCTGACCGGCGATGTGTACAACTATAACAACTTTGAGGTGGGTGTCTCATGGGAGGCTTTTCGTGATCTTACATTTTATCTCTCACTCAAGCATAATTCTGCTAAACAGGTTTCTACAGGTAATACCACGGAAGTGACATGGATAAACTTTAAATTCACTATTGAGTATTAAAACCGCACAAACGGTCTGCTTTTTATCGATTTTTTAGTATCTTTAAGCATTACTTTTGTAATTTTGCGTTAAACCGCATTTTAATCATTTTTATATTCAATCGTACTACGGGATCTATGCGAATAAGAATATCGGTTCATTTTGAGCCCAAAAAATTGTCTGTAAATTATAATTACGGAATCTCAACGGCCATCAGGCGGTTGCTGAGGATAGGTACGCCCAAATTTGCCGAATTTTTGAAGGATAACGACTACAAAATCGATCCAAAGAAATTTGATCTATTTACTTTCTCTCTACGGTTCGAGAAAATGAAGATGTCGGGTCCGATGATACAGTTGCTTTCGCCAAAAGCCTTCATTCATGTCTCATTCCCGATTCTTCACGAATTCCTCGATTTCGACCAGCTCGACCAGTCGGTTAAACACGATTTGAAAATCAAAATCGCGGGTGAGGATGTGGAAGTGAGGGGAGCAAAACTCGATTTTATTCCTGAATCCTCCTTCTCTTCCGAGATGAGGTTCATTTTTCTTTCCCCCCTGGTTCAATCAACATTCAGATTTATTAATCAGAAGGAAAGAATTTATTTCCTGAGACCTGAGGACAAGCACGAACTTGATGCCCTGCTCAGGGATAATCTTATCGACAAATACAAGGCTATCTCGAAAAACTACGGTTATCAGGCAGGACCTCTCCACATTTTTTGGGATCAGGAATACGCCAGCAAGCATGAGCGGATAACCAAAAAGATTTCTGTTGAGAATCCCAAGGCAAAACCGATGGATTTGATCGGTATCCTCTCACCTTGCACCATTATTGGTGATCCGAATCTAATTAAGACCGGATTCATTGCAGGGTTTGGTGAAAAAACATACCTCGGGATGGGTATGGCAGAACACCTCTACGAGACTTCCTACTCCGATTCTATCTGATACAACTCGCCAAGGGTCTTCCCTTGTGCCTGATCAAAAAGAAGCTCAATAGCCACCTGTTTGTATATACCGGACAGTTTGATGTGGAGCTTCTTTTTATTTGTCAGGACTGCTGAAATGTCACCCCAAAGCTCCTTGTAGAATTTGGTACCACGCTTGTCAGAATCGGCTTTTTTATAGTCTGCAAGCACTTCCTCTTCAAGTTTGTTACCGTTTTTTATTTCGATAAACCGTGGGTCTGCATCTTTTTCACCATCCAGAATGAGCGCTCCGTAGCTGTTTTCACCCGGATATTCACCACTGTTTGTCTCGCCTCTTAGAATAACTATTGTAACTTCATCTTTAGCAAGTGTTTTTAGATATTCTTTCCATTCAAATGAAAATTTGAGATAAGACTTTGCAAATACTGAATCTGATGCGAGTCGCGATGCAGTCGAAGTGACAGCGTTATAAACCGTTTCCAGGTTTTCATTCCACGCTGCAAGATCCTTTTTCGGCAGGAGTTTTAGATTGCCGTAGTATTCAGCGTGACGAAGCCAAAAAACATAGTCGCTCTCCTCCTCGGTAATATACTTTCCATCAAGCTGTTTTTTTGAAAACCAGTACTTTCCCGGATTCAACATTGAGAGTATAAGGTAATTATTAAAAGCCAAATGGCGGATTTCATCATTTGATGCCATTTTATTCATAAAGATTGAATTGTAGAGACCAAACGCCTCCTCCGCATCTTTCTCAACTAACTGAATGTCGGGTATCGGAAGTGCCGGGTAAAGTATCTGCCGGATGTCCAGACATCTGCCGAATATCTCAGCCAGCATTATCGATGCCTCTTCAAATCGATCCTGCTTAAAAAACACCTTAGCGAGATGGAGGGCTGATTTGTTGATGTCAGGATGCAAACTGTCGAGCAACTCCTTGCGACCGTTATATACTTCAATTCCGAGCTCCTCAGCCTTAATCAGATCACCCTGTTTCAACTTGAGGGCTGCATAATCTCCGAGGAAATCGAAGAAAACCAGACTCTTTTTCGTATATCTTGGTTCAATAATGCTTAGTGCATTAAACAAAAGGGAATCTGCGATTCTGAGTTCCCCCTTTTGTATATAAAGGTTGGCAAGCTGTCTGAGAGCACCGAGAAAAAGGGGATGGATTGTACCAATCTTGTATGTAAGAATCGAAAGTCCCAGCTTGTAAAGTGAGTCAGCGGTATGAAAATCACCCGTAAGTTGATAGACATCGGCAAGATAAACCTGATTCACCGCATATTGCGCATTGTCTTTCCCGAGGGTTTTCTCTCTAATCTTGAGCGCTGCACCGAGGTAGTTTAATGCCTTGCCGATATCCTCAAGGTAGTAGCTGATCCTGCCAAGATTTGCGAGATTCGATGCATAAATTTCACTGTTCTCCCCGACGATTCCCTTGTCAATGTTTGCTGCAAGCTGATAATATTCGAACGCCTTCACATAATCTTTTCTGGTTTTATAGAGATCTGCAAGATTAATCAGGGTAGTTGAATATGAAAAGTTGGAAGTCCCAACAGCTTTTTCTTTTATTTTCAGGGTTTTCTGAAATGTCCGCTCCGCATCAAGGTAACGCAGCCTCTTTTGATAGACCATTGCCAGATTGTTCAACGCCTTGGCGTATGATGTGTCGCTGTTCCCGAATTCCTTTTCAGCCTGCACCGCTGCCTGTTCAGCAAACACAAGGGCTATGCCATAATTCCCCTGAGAGAAGAAATTTTGCACTTTGGTTGCGAGTTCTTTGTAGGTCTGTGAATATACTGAGAATGTAAAAAGAAGAAAAAACAGGAATATTGATCGTCTCATTGGTACCATTATTTACAAAAAATAAAAAAAACTGACCCTAAATTTAATATTTATGCGTCAACCGTTGCACCTCTTATTTTTCCTTCATTTGGAATGATCCGTCCCAATCAGAAGGGACTTCATTTTCAGTAAAGTACTTTATTCTTTTTAGAAACTCTTTTGATGCAGCATCACCGGGTTTCAAATCAATACACTCTGTAAACAAAGCAGCCGCACTTTCAAACCGTTGCGCAAAGTAGTTCCCAAGTGCCTCCTCAAATTTCAGGAAATAAACTCTCTCTTTTTCGTAAACTTCATCTGAAATTACTTCAAAAACCTTCACGGCTTTGTTTTTCCCTTTCACTTTTATGAAATCGAGAGCCCGGGTTTTTATTCCCGAGTTTTTAATCTGATCATAAACCGTCTCCGAGATCATAATATTGCAACCGTAAACTTTTCCGGCACCTTCCAGTCTTGATGCAAGGTTCACTGTATCCCCGACGACTGTATAGTCAAAAACCTGCTGAGAACCCATGTTCCCGAGAATCACACCACCTGTGTTAATCCCGATTCTCATCCTTATTTCAGGGTGTCCTTTCTCCTTCCAAAGTCTGTTCAGTTCATCACATCGTTTTTGCATCTGCAGAGCGGAAGTAACAGCAGCCAGAGCGTGCCCTTCAAATGCAAGTGGAGCACCAAATTCCGCCATTATCGCATCACCAATATACTTGTCTATGATCCCTCCATTGGTTGTCACAATCGAGGTCATTTCTGTAAAATACTCGTTGAGTAGCTTTACAAGTTCCTGTGGTTTGATAGTCTCGGAGATTGTTGTGAATCCTGCAATATCAGAGAAGAGCACCGTCAGTTCCCTCTCCTCTCCGCCAAGGGCAAGACTCTCCCTGTTTTCGATCAACCTGTCAACCACAGTTGGCGAAAGATACCGGGAAAATGCCGATTTGATGAATGACTGCTCTTTTGCAGATGTGTATTGAATTGTCAGCAACAAAGTCAGATAACCCAGCACGGTGAATGCCTGAAATGTTACAACCGGGAAGAGTATCCGCTCGACTATCATCAAATAGGCAAAAGGCAGGGAAAGAAGTAATACTGCGATAAAAAAGAAGTGGAGGAATATGCCGTTTTTGAATGTACTCATCACTGTCATCAAAACAGTAACACTTGTTATCACAAGAAGGAATGTAAAAATTCCAAAGGAACTGAAAAAACTGTCAGTCATAAGTGCGTTCATCATCGCCGCATGTATCACCACCAGAGGTGCAGCAATATCGAGAGTTGTGGGTCCCGTATCCGAAATTCCAGTGGATACATCTCCCACAAAAACGACATTTCCTTCAAAAAATGCAGTAAGTTCATCCGTCAACTCGGGATTCTCTGCTCTATCGGTGAAATTTTTTATCTCCATCTTTCTTTTATCATCCTGCCACTTCAACGGGTAGGGAATAAAAGTCTGACCATGTTCATCGATCGGAATAACCACATCCTTTTCAAGTTTGCTCTCCTTTAATGCCGGAATGGTAATGCTCTCCCCCCATTTCACATAAATGCTGTCAGGAGCTATATCATACATTCTAAGAAACATCGCCAGGGTTGAAGTGGGAATATAACCGCTGTCAACTTTAATGAGCATGGGATAAAATCTGTATACCCCATCCGATTCCGAAACTGCAGTGATATGACCGGAAGTGCTGGTTACTCCTGCGAAAATATCCGCCTGATAAAGGCCTCTTCCTGCTATAAACGGCTGCCCCTCCCCTGATTCCCTGGGATGAATCAAAAACTCCTTCACAAGCCGGTTATAGTAAACTCCTTCTTTGTCCAAACCTCCTTTATTCTCGAACGATACAGAAAGTCCCGCAGGAAGACAGATATTACCCGCACTTCTTAGTGATTCAGCAAAAATGGAATCGGCAACCGGAGATGAAGGTCTTGCAAACAGAATATCGAACATTACAGCTTCGGGTGAGTACGCTGACAAATCATCAATCGCCTTCGCCAGAAATTTTCTGTCAAGCTGATTGGATTTCAACCAGTCATATGTCTGATCATTTATGGTCAGAAATACCACCCTGTTGCTCGCAGCAGGCGTTGCACCATTCTTATAAGCGAACGAGTAGATCACATCGGTTGCTTTATGATCATAGGAATTCCCGCTCACATTAAACAACAGTTGAGTAATAATCTGAAGAAGTATGACAATCAATCCTGCAGTTAAAATGGTTTTTATCGAATATCTGCTTCTGAATCGCAACTTGACGCCTTTCAAATGTGCTGAAGTAACTTCTCAAACATGCGTAATTATTGCGAATTTATCAAGTTTTACATAAATATTTTTTTGTTTTGTCATTTTGTCTGTCATTTTGTCGCAGTATGTCATTTTTTTCATACAGTAATTGTCATTTTGTCTGTCATTTTGTCATAACAATTTAGTCTGCCAAACTCAAAACAGTGAAATTCGATCGATTTTCAGTTTGGCACGCTATTTGTATAATAATAGCCAAAGAGTTCAACAATCATTCAGAAATTAAACAAAGGAGCAAAAACAATGAGAACTTTAGTTTATAATCCGGTAAAAGAAATGTTAAGAATGAGCAACGAGATTGCTGATTCACTGGAAAGGGAATTCAAGTCGTCTTTTTCGATGCCGGCTGTATTCAGTCCCAGAGCAGACATAATTGAGAAAGATGGTGTTGTTACCATTCACCTTGAATTACCCGGATTGAAAAAAGAGGATATTAAGCTTTCGGTTGTAGAGAATACCATTACTGTCGAGGGTGAGAAAACCCTTACTGCAGATGAAAATACACGCTACTATATCAGCGAAAGAATTGCAGGATCGTTCAAACGCAGTTTCAAAATGCCATTCGAAGTCGACAGAAACAGCATTGAAGCTTCCTTCAAAGATGGTATTCTTTCTATCTCTCTCAAAAAAGCAGAGAAAGAACCTGACACTAACAAAAGCATTGAAATAAAATAAAGAGAAAGGAGAATTGTCATGTCAAACGAAATTAAAAAGACAGAAAACAACGAGGCAATGGTAAGCCTGACAGAGGATACCTGGAAAGAAGCATTCGATAAAGAAAACTGGGTACTCCCCGAGGTCAATCTCCTCGAAGATGATGAAGCTTTCTATGTATATGCTTCGATGCCCGGTGTAAAGAAAGATGATGTCCGCATCAAACTTGAAAACGGAAATCTTGTTCTGATGGGAAGAATCGACAGAAGCAAACAGGAAGGCAAGAAAATATTGCTGAAGGAAATCAACACCGGCAACTTCTACCGCAAGTTCAAGGTAGCTGACTCAATAGATACAGAAAGTGTTGATGCTTCATACCAGGACGGTCAACTGGTTCTCCGCCTCGCAAAACACGAGAGAATAAAACCAAAAACCATCGAAATAAAATAAAAACCTCGGTGTTTCAGAACTGCAGAACCCCGGAAAGTCAATCTTCCCGGGGTTCCTGTTTTAAACACGCCTCAATCAAGCCTGCGTAACGAATCCACCAGCTCTTTATACTTGAGAAGTTTCTTTTGTGATTTGTCGCTCATTTTGGCAATTCTCACTGAGGTTTTAAGCAACTTCTCCATCGACTCAGTCAATTTCATATACTCGATCATGAGTAACCTTGGGTCTTGCTGACCTCTGTTAGGTAATTCCTTTGCGTTTGCCACAACTGCAAAAAATTCAGCAAATATTTCTTCTGTATCGTCAAGTTCTGTTTTGTCTGTGTTCATGCCTGCCTCAATAGGATATAATATTGAATGGAAAAGTAACATCTTCTTTTATCTCTTCACCCATCTCCATGATATCTTCATCATCCGCTTTGTGATACCAGTTCAATTCGACACTCCCGCCACTTTTGTGATAGTTATCCAGTTTGTCAATCATATCGGAGAGGTATTTTATCGAACTCGAATTAAGATAATCTATCTTAATGTTGAGGGTCAAATCACCGGTAACTTCGAGAAAATAATGCTGTATCCAGTCGATAACAGGCTTAAAAAATTCTGTGGTATTCTCCGGATATGACGAACCTGCCAGTTCAAGTATGCCGGTGGAACAATCGAAATTGACACCAAAGGTGTTTTGAGTCTTTGGTATTGTTAAATTATTCATGATGAGCTTTTCTCCATACTGTAATGGTTAAATTTAAAAACAGTGAGCCGTCAATTGTTTTTAAGGAACAGACGACAGGATTCTTCGTTTTTCTTATAATCTCTATAAAACCAATCCCTCCCCCTTTGGAGTCCTCAGGAGACTGCTCTTTAAGCTTTTGCTTATAGAGAACTTTTAGTTCTTCCGGGTTTAAGCGATTGTATGATTCAAGTTTTTTCGAAATTTTATCTGCCTGCTCACGGGTCACAGCATTTTCGGAGGAGACAGTTATTTTTTCAGCATTGCCGTGAAGTGAAAATTTCCCGATCCCGGCTGCAAGACTCTTTTCACCCGCATCCCGGACGACAGAATAAAAACCAATGTTTTGCAATAATTCATTGGAGCAAAACAATACTGTCTTGAACTCCTGTGGAGTCATTATTTTTTCATACATACCCGACAGATATCCTGTAAATTTCACAAGAAACTCGTTGTTGCAGACACCTTCGTAATCATATGAGAATTCCGGAGTACCGGTTTCCTCTATCACTTCCAGTTCAGGCAAATCCATTATTTCCTCAGTTGTTAAGTATGCCGATTACTGTAATATCATCCCTCTGCGATTCATTTCCACGATGCATGTTAAATTCATTTTCAAGACGCTCCAACTGGTTGGATGCACTGCTGCCCTGCAACTCAATTAATAATTCCCGGAACCTTTTTGTACCGAATTTAGTATTTTCACTGTCATTCTGATCAATAATGCCATCAGTAAAGATATAAAACGCCTTAATATCTCTGAGGCTTAAGGTGTGAGTTGTATATGTAATAACTTTCCGGTTGTCACCGATTGACTTTCTGTCACCCTTTATCTCATTAAAACCGTCTTGGTTAAAATAAAACAAAGGTCTGTTGGCAGCGGAGTACTTCAATGTCTGTGCTTCTGTGTTGACAACACAGAGAGCAATATCCATACCATCCAGTGTTTCAGTGTTCGACTCTTTATTCAGCTCGGTAATTATTCCGTAGTCAAGCGCCTGAAGAATTTCACCGGGCTCAATAATATGTTTAGTGTAAACTATCTCGTTAAGAAGGGTATTCCCAATTAATGACATAAATGCTCCCGGGACTCCGTGCCCCGTGCAGTCAACCGCAGCTAAAATCTGATTTTTGCCGACCTCCCCAAACCAGTAAAAATCTCCGCTGACAATATCCTTGGGATTGTAGAAGAGAAAACTTTCAGGGAACATGCTCGAGAATCTAACATTGTCCGGTAGAATGGCCGTTTGAATCCTCTTGGCATAATTGATGCTGTCGGTGATGTATTTATTTCGTTCCGACAGAGCTTCATTTTGACGCTCAAGGTTAGCCCTGGCTTTCAAGAGTTCCAGATGATTCTTTACGCGAGCTAAAACAATCGGCGGGCTGATCGGCTTGGGAATAAAATCGACAGCCCCGAGTTCAAGCCCGAGTGTTTCATCTTCAACGGATGATTTACCTGTGATAAAAATTACGGGAATGTTTTTTGTTTCAGGATTTGCTTTCAATTGCCTGCAAACCTCAAATCCATCCATGCCCGGCATCATAATGTCTAACAAAACAAGGTCAGGTTTGTTCTTACCGTTTGCTATTTTCAGAGCGAGTTCACCGTTGATTGCAGCACTTTTCTTAAAATCCTTTAGAACAGAGCCCAAAACATCAAGGTTTTCAGGGGCATCGTCCACGATCAGGATTTTGTAATCGTAAATTGTATTCATATAAAGGGATTATATTTAGTTATGGTGTGTGTTTTTTCCTGACAGCAACCGGCTTTTCTGCCTGAAAGCTTAGACATTAGAATCTTTTTGTTGGAATCAAATAAAATTCGGTGTATCATATTTTGTTAATTATGGAAATTAATTTAACAATTCCTAAACTTGAATTCAAATTCAAAGTATGTTTTTTGCTGAAATATTTGCCAAAAGTTCAAGCGCCTCATCAAACTCATAATCTTTTAACGATACTGAAACCTTGTTTAAATCTTCCTTAAACACTGAGATACCTGAAAGACTTAAAATTTCTTCGAGTTTGTTGGATGCGGCAAAGTCGTTATCCTCGACTAATTGTATTAATTCGGATATTAAAGATTTAAATTTCTCTTTATCCAACTGACCCTCATCTGCAACAATCAGCTCATTCTCAGCGGGTTTTGATAACTCTTTCCACAGCCTTATTTCTTCAATTATCAATGATAATTCATCACCGAACTCTGATAAAAGAACATCAGTATCAACTTCGAGTGACTTCTTTAACTCAGCTTCCACAAATGCTGCGGCTCTATTCAGTTTATTCGCACCGAGATTTCCCGCAACTCCTTTTACAGTATGAGCAATACGGACCGCCTTCTCCTGATCATTTTGACTTATTGCCTCTTTTATTTCGTTTACCAAGTCCTGATTTTTGGAATAGAATTTATCAATCAGACTTAGATACAATTTCTGATTCCCACCCACACGGCGCAATCCATCAATCACATCAATATTTGAAAAAGACGGTAATTCAACTGGATTTGAGCGGTCTACTGTCACAACCCTTGCTTCAACAACCTCCCTTTCACCCGGTTTAATCCATTTGACGAGTGCTCCGAATACTTCATCAGGATCTATTGGTTTGGTAACAAAGTCCTGCATTCCTGCCGAGAAGCATTTTTCTTTTATTCCTATCATTGCATCGGCTGTCATGGCAACTATTGGAAGATCATCATATTCTTTCATTTCCCGGATGGATCTGGTGGCAGTATAACCATCCATAACCGGCATCTGTAAATCCATAAGAACTATATCATACCCGGAAGGGGTTCCTGAGACTTTAACCTTTTCAAATGACTCTCTACCATTGTTGGCTATTTCAACAATAAATCCGGCACCTTCAAGTAATTCGGAGGCAACCTGCTGATTTATTTCATTATCTTCAGTAAGAAGGATTCTCGCTCCTTTAATTTTCTCCAGTTCCTTTACATGCTTCATACCTTTACCTGTACCGGCATGCTTGGTCCTGGCTTCTTTACCGAATACCTCCATGATAGTGTCAAACAGGGCTGAATAAGAGACGGGTTTGGTAAGGAAGGCTTTTATCCCAATTTCCTTCGCTTTTTCTGCAATCTCCTCGCGACCGAAAGCGGTTACCATAATAATGGTAGGAACATTGTTCTTTTTATGTTGTGCGATTATTTTTGATGTTTCCAACCCGTCCATCTTTGGCATTTTCCAGTCCATCAGTACAAGTTCGAATGGATGTTCGATTTCCTGATCAATTAATTCAATCGCATGTTGTCCGGAATCAACCAAGGTCACTTTGAATGAAAATGCTTCAAGGGCTTCTCGGAGGATATTTCTTGCAGTTTCATTGTCGTCACAGACCAACACTTTAAGACCGCGCAGATCAATTGCCGGGATATATTCATCACGCTTTTGCTCTTCCTGTACCTGAAGAACAGCATTAAAGTAGAATGTACTGCCTTTGCCATACTCGCTTTCCACCCAGGTAGTACCGTCCATCAGTTCGGCAAGTTTTTTACAGATTGCCAATCCCAAACCTGTACCGCCATATTTACGGGTTGTTGAACTGTCCGCTTGACTGAACGACTGAAACATTTTGCCGAGTTGTTCGGAAGAGAGACCGATACCTGTATCGCTGACAGCAAACCGCAATTTTATGTTTTTCCCCTCTCTTTTCTCAACATCAACTGTCACCACAATATCACCGGACTCGGTAAATTTCACTGAATTGCTGCAAAAATTGGTGACGATTTGACTTACTCTGAGAGGATCACCGATAAGATTAAGTGGAACATCATTGGCAATTCGTATGGCAAACTCCAAACCTTTTTCCTGTGCTTTTTCAGATACGAGGTTGGAGACTGTTTCCAGCACATGCTCAAGGTCAAATTCAGTTTTTTCGATGGTAAGTCTTCCGGCTTCAATTTTGGAAAAGTCCAAAATATCATTTATGATGCCAAGCAAAGCTATGGCCGACCGCTCGATTTTTAATAAATAATCGAGTTGTTTATTGTCCAGACTGGTTTTAAGCGCGAGATGAGAAAGCCCGATAATCGCGTTCATAGGTGTGCGAATTTCATGTGACATGGTCGCAAGAAACTGACTTTTCGCAACAGTTGCCGCTTCGGCCTCTTCCTTCGCCATAGCCAGTTGTGTTTGAATCTCTTTCAAATCATTGACATCAATCAAGGAGATGAGGAAAGAACTTTTTCCAAGATAGAAAATCGGGTAAAGTGAGAGCAAACACCATCTGTTTTCACCGGTCCCAATCCGTCTTAAAAGTATCTCGTAATTCTCTACTCTGCCCTTTTCCTTGAGTTTTTGAAAAATTATGGGACGCTGAGCTTCAACATCAGAATAGATATCTACTGATTTTTTGAATTTAAGCTCTTCGGTCGACATCAGGTTAAATTCAGCCATGGCATTATTTACTTTAATTATCTCACCCGTTGCAGGATCAGTAACAGCCATCGGTACAGGCGAAGATTCGACAATTGCGTCCGCTGATTCCTTCGCCATCGACAATTCATTTTCAATCTTTTTAATATCTGTGATGTCCCAAATAAGCCCGGTGGATATCGCAGGTTCACCATTCTCATTGTAAGAGAATTTCCCGATTGACATGATATACCTGACCTCTTGATCCGGTTTTACAATTCTAAAATTAGTTCGATAGTCACTAATTTGATTTTTGATGGTTTGTTCCATAACGGATGCAATACCGGGAATGTCGTCAGGATGCACAAAGGTAAACCACTGCCCCATGGAGCCATCAAGCTCAACATCATCCAAACCGTATAATTTGATCGTGTTTTTGTCAGCTTCGAGTCTGTTTTCAGCAGGATAATATTTCCATGTGCCCATCTTGGCTGCTTCGAGAGCAAGGTTTAAATTTGCCCGGGCTTCAAGAATTTGATTTTCGGCAAGCTTCCGCTCTGTAATATCGGGTGCAAAAGCAATGACTATCCCCTGTCCTTCAAACTCAAGGTAGCGGACATTAACTTCCACAGGTATTCTGAAATCGTCCTTTGTCCATATACCGGATTCAAAGGAGACTACTTCTCCGGTTTTTAATTTTTCCACAAGACCGGTCCATTTTTCCATGGAGAAACTTTTATCGATTTCAGGAATTGTTAATGAAGCTATCTCTTCTTTTGAATAGCCTGTTTTCAACAGAATGGTTTTATTCACATCTATGAGACGGGCACTAACGGGGTCTATCCAAAATATTCCTATAGCTGCATTATCAACACTGTATTGAATTATCCGAAGTCTGTTTTCAATTGCCTTTCTTTCAGTTATATCAGTGAAGGCTATTACAGAACCAATAATCTCGTCCCCGTTCATGATGGGTGTCGCCGAGTATTCCACAGGGAACGAACTGCCGTCTTTTCTCCATAAGACTTCATTATCCACGATACTTGTTTTCCCCTCCGACAACGCGTGATACATCGGGCAGGTATCTAACGGATACTCACTCCCGTCCGCATGATGATGATGGAAAACCGGATGCGATTTCTGTCCGATAAGCTCATCAGGAGCAAAGCCCAGCATTGTTTCCATCGAGTGATTTACGAAGGTTATATAACCGTCCCTGTCGGTTCCAAAAATACCGTTGGTCACAGATTGTAAAATATTTCTGCTTTTTTCCTCCGCTGCTTTAACTGCTTCTTCAATCAATTTTTGTTGGGTAATATCAAAACGGATTGACAGGTATTCAACAGGAGTTCCGTCATCGCCCATGACAGGGGCAATCACTGAATCAACCCAAAAGAATGAACCGTCTTTTGCTTTGTTCCGAACCTGTCCACGCCAGACATTTCCGTTTTGTATTGTCTCCCACATTTCCGCAAAGAATTCTTTCGAATGATAACCTGAGTTAAGAACTCGATGATTCATGCCTATGACCTCTTCTTCAGAGTATTTGGAGACAAGACAAAACTGGTCATTAACTTTTGTAATATTTCCTTTGATATCCGAGTGGGAAACGATAGCTGACAAATTTAAGGCGAGATTTTGGGAAGCCAGTCTTGAATTGAGGGAGCTCATCTTCTGCAAAGTTTCTTCGAGTGATTTTGTTTTCTCTTCAACTTTGCTTTCAAGGTTTTTATTTAATTCCTGGATTTGAAATTCGGCGTTTTTCCTGGCGGTTATATCGGAGTTAGTCCCTACAACTCTTGTTGCTTTTCCATCCTCATCAGTTTCGACAACGATGCCTCGGGCAAGTACCCAGAAAGTTTCTCCATTCTTTTTAATTCCGAGAAATTCAGTTTCATATGATGAATTATTCGCAAGCGCCTCATAAACAGCCTTTGACGAGTCCTCCACTGTAGATGGATGATTCATTGAAAGCCATTTTTCAACTGAAGGAGTAAATTCACCCGGACTGTAACCAAAGATCTCAAAAAATCTGTCACTAAAGTATAGCTCACCCGATTTAATAAACCAGTCAAAGATACCATCATTGGTTGCCTGAAAAGCAAACTTGAATCTGTGGGTCAATTCCTTTAATTCTGTCTCCCTTTTTTCTATCTCGGAGGACATAAGGTTAAAAGACTCAGTCAGAACGCCTATTTCATCATTTGAGGTTACTTCAATTTGCTCCCGCTTTCCACCCCCAGCAATAAGATTTACTTTATCAGTCAGTGTTCTTATCGGTTTTGCAATTCTATCTGAAAGCCAGAACAACAAAAGGAACATTATCAATATCGTGGATGCTGAAATCAGCATCGAAATGTAAGTTCCCGTCTTCACATGTGCCAACAGTTCCTGTTCATCAACTGATATACTTACACTCCACCCGGTCTGTTTAATCGGATGGTAATATCCGAGTAAATTTTCACCGGGTTTATCATTATTCCGAAGAACCGCCTTCCCCGTTAAACCTCTAATCATCGACTTGCCCTCGGCATGCTGATCTTCCGGGTTGATACTGCTCCCGCTAATGGTAAGAATGTTATCCTTCATGATGCGTTTTTTTGAAGGATGGTAAATAAAAGTACCATCTCCGGAGACGACAATAAAATTAACGGATTTGTAAAATGAGGTGTCAAGGATGGACTTGAAGCCTGTTAGATCAATTCTGGCACTCGCCACACCAATGAATTTGCCATCTCTAATAATGGGAGCCGAAAAACGGGAAGCCAGTATTTTTGTTTCCCGGTCTACAAACGGCTTCTCCCAAAAGGATTGATTATATTTCTTTACATTTTGGTACCAGGTCTCGGAAGTATCTGTATAATCAATGAGATTAGACAAATCTGATTTGAAAGGTTTTCCGTCTATTTTTGAAACGGATAACAGGCGATGTTTCCCCTTGGAATACTCCGGCTCAAATGCGAAGCGTGAGCCCAACAATAATTTACTTTTCTCAAGGTTTTTTGTTAAGTAGTTGAATGCCTCTTCATCCGTTACAAAGTCAGACATTGAAACGAAATCTGCCCCGTCTTTAACGATCATCTCAATACTCAGCAAATGAGTGTTTATCTTCTCCGCAAATTGTGCGGAATAAACCGCCATAAACTTGTCAGAGTTGAGCACCTCATTCTCTACAGTCACCCTGTTGGTTATAAATCCACTTATTATTGACAAGATAATTACAGGTATGAGGATTAAGAGCAGGATTTTCGTTTTAATTCGTGATTTCATAAATCAACTTGGATTTACATATTAAAAAATACATATTGTTTACAAAAATATAAAAAAATACTCTGACAAAATGCCAGAGTATTTAATTATATTTAATCAATTTCATCATTTTGAGCAAATGATGAAGGTTGTTATACGAAAGTTACTTCAACAGCAACATCTTCCTGCTGATTACACCGAAACCGGTGGAAAGCCTGTATATATAGACTCCACCCGGCAGGTCTGTCGCATCAAATCTGTAGTTGTAAGTCCCTCCATCCATTTCGCCATTAACAAGCGAAGCGACCTTTTCACCAAGCACTGAATATACATCAAGTGTTACTGTACTTTTTGAAGGAAGGCTGAACTTTATAACAGTTCCCGGATTGAAAGGATTTGGATAATTTTGTGCCAGACCATATTCAGCAGGCATACCGCCTGATTCGGGCTCAATTCCCACAGGGATATACCTGGCGTATTGCAGATCATCAAAATACAAAGTACCAATGATCTTGCTTCCCGGTGTTCTTGTAATCTGATAACTGTCGAAACTGAGAGGTGCCTCAAGCTGACCGTTGCCGATCCAGCTTCCGACAGTATCCCTTCCAAGATCCCACCTTACAAGTTTCCATCCGAACCAGTCAACAGTAATCCATTTCCCGACTTCGTGTCCACCCGTTCCGGCGTCATTCACACAGAATCTGAATTTGTTTCCACTTCCGTCTCCGAAAAGATAAGTCTCGAGGTAATAATCATTTACACCAAAAGTCGGCGAAGTGGCTCCAAAATATTCTCTTATCAACCACTCATTTGCATTCACATCCCAGCCGTAGGTAAGTTTCATCGATTTCGCACTGGATGAACCGTGATTAATTATCACTCCATCAGAATAGATGTTAGTGGTATCAGTAAGGATACCGGTGGTTGTGCCTGACTGTTGTGGTACCCACCAGTTTGCTATGCCGGATTCAAAAGCATCAATGGCTGTAACTGTCGGAGGAGCATAATTTCCACGGGTAAAAAAGAATTCGTGAGCCTGCGTTGTTGGATTTCCGCTCATGTCCTCAACACCGGCTTCAATTCTCAGTTTAACCTGCTGATTCACCACAAGATCTTCCCTGGTGAAAATGTTTATTGCAGAGACATCACTTCCGGGATAATACCTAGTGTAGGTCTGTACATTTGCACTCGTCGTAGTGTTTACGAACGAAATCTTTCCGCTGAGAGAAGAGGTTTTTAGCGGTTCGTTAAAAGATATATTTATTACAGGTCTCAACTCTTTTACTTCAGTGCTTGCAGCAGGATAGTGATTAAGAATCACAGGTGGAATCTGATCAAGCACCCTTGTCTTGAATGTCAAAACATACGAATCGCCGCCTGTACCGTTTCCATCACCGTCGAGAGGATGGTTATACTTGTCCTTCGCAGTTGGTTGAATCGTCATGGTATATTGGGTATTGTAAGCCATGCCGGTAGTGGTGATGCTTATCGTTCTGTCGGAATTACTCCATGTATTCGTCGTTCCGGCAACGGGTGGATTGAAGGAAATGGCGGCATTCACAGAAGCAACATCCATTGGTCTGCTGAAGGTAATCTGAATGTTTTTCAGTCCCGGATAGATGGAATCTCCCTGTGCAGGTATGTTTTCTGCAATATATGGAGGAGTAATGTTGCCCAGTTGTACATCTTTGAATGTAAAGAAAGTATCGGACATAGCGACAGTTCCAACATAGGTTTCGTATCCGGGAGCGCTTACAGTTATCTGCTGGTTCCCGCCCGGAACTCTTTCGAAATAGTAAAATCCATTCCGCAGAAGGGTGGAATCTGTCGTGTATTTATAGAAAAGCGACTGATAACTGTCGGTTTTGTAGGTTCTGCCATCAACGGTTACAGTAGCACCATTAATCGGCAGGCCGCTCTCCTGATCCAAAATTTTCCCTGCCACAATGCCGGGATAGGGACGGTTTGCACCTTTGAATTTGATTATCGACCACCAGAATGTCTTTGCCTCAAGCCTCTTCCATTCATAATTCATATTGAGCGTGTTTTGCATAGGATTTGTATGGAATCCCGCTTCACTCAATTCGGAAGGCATGTTGGTCAATCTGTTTACGGAGAGATATGGACCACCGCTGGTACAGCCATAGAATGAGCAGTCACCGATAGATCCTCTGCTGGTGCCAGTCCTCATTCCCTTGGTCAAATTTCCAATCATAATGTCACTCATCGCCTTGCCACCGTTGGGGATCTTCTCCAAACCACTGGCATACTGTCCCCACAACAACAAAGTTGTGTTACTGCTTGCAGCACCCGCATCACTGTGGATTGAGTGGAACCATGCAGCCCCGATTGAGTTGGCATAATCAGACCTTTGCGACAAACCAACGAGTTGAAGGCTGTCCGTTCTGGTCATGTAAACTGTATCAATATCGGTAGAATCCAAAAGGAAAGCCCTTAAATGCTTTGCAACATAGAGATTTTTCATCGCTTCAGGATAGTTGTATATCCCCATGTTTTCCTGCTGACTGTGTCCGGGATCGAGAACAATGTTCCAACCGGAAAGTCCCGTGATCTGTGACCATGCCATGGAGGACAATAAAATTGTAAAAATTAAAATCGTCTTTTTCATTTGTATGCCTCCACTTCCATTTTATAGATCGCTCCGTCAGTGGCATTGTCGAAATAAATTGATTTGCCATCGGAACTGAACGAAGGATTCATCTCAATTTTATCGGTGGAGTTTGTGATCATCTTTTTACCTGAACCGTCAGCCTTTACGATATACAATTCCGAGCCCGTTATAAAGTGTCCGTCATCTTCGGATAACATAAAAGAAATGTATCTTGAATCGGGTGACCATGAAGCTCGGTAGCCCCTTCCAAGATCAATAAGTCCTGAACCATCTGAATTAATCAGATAAAGATTCCCGCCAAGAATTTCAAATGCAATCCTGCTGCCGTCAGGTGAAAGTGTTGCATTAATGCACCTTTGACCTTTTACCGGTTCAATAACTCTTTTTGCGGAACCAGCCGAAACAACTGATATTTTATCATTCTCAATAAATGCGGCAATTCCTTTTGGTGCTGAAAGAGAAGAGCTTTTCGCTACAGGATTGTAACTTTTCAAGGTGCCATTTTCCACAAAACAGATTTCCCCGCCGGTGGAAACAGAGGGCATTACCGTCATCCTTCCTGAAAATTCGCTCAATTGGAGTGTATTTTCGCCCTTCAGACTGTAGATCACCACGCTGTTTTCGCGGCGTATGTCAATAAATCTGGCACTGCGGGCTACAATTCCTGTATTATCATTTAGCCACCGGAAACCGAATCCGGAAGCATTGTCAGTCGTTAATTCTTTAATTTCCCTGTTGCCGTTCATCAGAAAAATCCCGTTGTAACCTTCCTGCGTAAATGCAAGGGTTTTACCATCGGGTGATTCCTGAGGAGCAACAAGAATTTTGTTCGCCATAGATACAACTTTCTCAGTTTTCTGGGCTTCTGTCACTGAAACCGCACAAAACAAAAGAAGCATAACTGTAATTGATCTCACTATATGTTTCCTTTAATTAAAAGATTTTTTTTACTCATGTAAAATAGATAAAACAGAGGGAACAGTCAGGTCATGAAATTATGACAGGGCATAAAAAAACCCCGGCAATGGGGGGTAGCCGGGGATCGTCATTAAGGTTGACTTGTCAGGGGAAGAACAAGTCAACAAACTTTTGAAAAATATTATTCAAATATAAGCATTTATTAAAAAAAAGCTACCCGTCTTTCTTATATTTTTGTAATATTGATTATTTTTTTACTCAAAAACTCCGGATGATTATGAAGCAAATTACAGTTCTGGGGGCCGGTATGGTCGGCCGCGCAATTGCCCGCGACCTCGCAAAATCATATACGGTCACCTCTGTCGATCTCGATGAAGGCAATCTCTTTCTTCTCGCTCAATATGGAATAAATACCATTGCTGCTGACCTTTCAGATGCGAAAAACCTTTGTGCTCTGATCAAAAATGCAGACATTGTTGTCGGTGCCGTCCCCGGCTTTATGGGTTATAAAACTGTGGAAACCGTGATAAATGAGGGGAAAAATATCGTCGACATCTCCTTTTTTCCTGAGAATTATTCACCATTGGATAAACTCGCCAAAGATAAAGGAGTAACCGCTATCGTCGATTTTGGAGTGGCACCGGGACTCAGCAATCTATGGTTCGGAAACCAGTATGCCAAAGGAGGAGTGAAATTCCTCGAGTGCATGGTTGGAGGTTTACCGGCAGAAAGGAAATATCCATTTCAGTACAAAGCACCATTTTCACCCGTGGATGTGCTTGAAGAGTATACCCGTCCCGCCCGTGTGAAGGAAGGCGGCAGAATTGTAACCCGTGAAGCTCTTTCCGGAAGTGAAATGGTGGATTTTGACGGTGTTGGTACTCTCGAAGCGTTCTATACCGACGGACTTAGATCAATTCTCGAGACAATTCCGGTTGATGACATGCGTGAAATGACACTCCGTTACCCGGGACATATCGACCTGATAAAAGCTCTTCGACATGTCGGTTTTCTCTCCGAGGATGAAATTGAATTTCACGGTAAGATGGTGAAACCAAGGGATTTTACTTCGAAATTACTTTTCAAGGACTGGAAACTTGGTGCGGCAGAGCATGAATTTACGGTGATGCGGCTTCGGTCCCAAAGAACCATTGCGGGTGAGGAAATTGAGATTGTACAGACACTTCTTGACAGGTATGACCCCGAAACGGGAGTTTCATCAATGTCTCGAACCACTGGATACACATGTACCGCCGGTGCAGGATTGCTCCTGAATGGACTCTTCACCGAAAAAGGTTGTTTCCCACCCGAAATCATCGGCATGAAAGATACCTGCTTCGACTATGTCCTGAACCACCTGAAGGAAAGGAACATCACCTTCTCTTAGCGGATTCTATTATTTCGGGGCGGTATTCAAAGTGCATCGTATCAAAATGGTACCACCTGCCGCCCCATATCCATCCGTGCTTTTCAAAAATTTCAACAATCTCCATCGGGATGTTATTTCTGAACTTCAGAAGCCCGTCTTTCTCTTTTTTATAACCCCGCCAATAGTGACTCTGATTCACATTGATGTCAATTGCGATGGCAAAACTGTGGGCACTCAGATTATCAGTTCCGGCAATGTTTCTCCACATGAAAGTACCGGCAGGATTGTCGAGATACTTCATAAATTTTTTAGGCAGCTTGTCCAGTTCATCAGAAATTTTTTGAAGTGATGCAGCAGCGCCGTTCATCTTGTTGACCTGAAAAGACTTGTTAACATTTTTCCTGAGCCATTTCACGGTAACGAGATTTTTACCGACTTTACTTTGATTGGCACCATAGACTTTCTTTAAAAATTCGGTGTTCCTGAATCTACCCGGGTCCTCATTTTTACCGGGTGCCTTAATTTCTTTCAAATATGGATATTCGGGTGACAGCATCATGAATGGATCAGAGGTGGCGAGCAGTTTTTCAAATTCCTTGTCGCTTATTTTCTTGAGGTCGATCTCTTTTTTAGATGTGGTTTTTAACGGCATCTTCGTACCGTCTTTCCAATAGATGGTATTCGCGGAGACTGAATCGATAAATTCAGGATAGGCAATCACAAAAGGGTGTGGTTTCTTTCCTCCGGTCTCAACTTCTGATTTTGAAGAAGCATGTTTTGTTTCGGTCTTCACTTCCGACTGACAACACAGGGACAAAAACCCGAATACGACTAACCACTTAAACAAATTACTGTTTCTTCTTTGCTGAAATAATCGTTGAAACAAATTTTTCACCTGTATTTTGGCTGTTAAATTCATGATTGCCTGATATTGTTATTATAATTTCCTGTTTTGGCAGATATGCGCAAAAAGAGTTCATCCCCGGATTTTTTCCGTAACAGTATAAATACTCATTTCCGGCAATCTTTCCTTTGTAAAATCCAAAAATGTAGTTTCTTGAATCCAGCGATTTATTCAGCCCGACATCGAGCAATATCCCTGAATAATAGCCGTTTTTGAAGAAAAGACGGCATAGCCACTGATGAAGTTGTCCGGCTCTGAAATACAATCCACCCGATCCCTTCCTGTTGTCGAGAATCCTTGTTGCACCGGCCGAGACTATTTGATATTTCTTTCCGGTTGAAGCATAAGCAAGAGCCACCTGTTTGGCAGAATCTTTCAATTCATTTTTAGAATAGACAGGTGCACGATCGGGAATAAAAGAAATTGAATCCCGAAGATATCGCTCAAAAGAAATACCCGAGACATCCTCAATTATTGAAGAAAGGATAATATAATTGATGTTTGAGTATTCAAAATTGCTTCCCGGAGTGAATTTTAATTTCACGGAGTTGGTCGAGTATAATCCAAAAATCTCACGATTGTTTGGTCCCGCCGCACCCTTAAAATACTTTTCTGCGAGACTAAAATAATCGGGTATTCCACTGGTGTGATTCAAAAGGTGCTTTATTTGAACATTGTTGTACGGCAGTCTTGACTTCAAATGCTTTGTGAGGGGATCGGTATATTTCAGTTTCCCTTTTTTGGCGAGGTCATACACACCAATTGCTGTGAATATTTTTGTCAGGGAAGCGATTTGGAAAAAGGTTGAATCACTGTTCCTGATCCCCTCTCCAAAGTTTGAGTAACCATAGGAACGGCTGAAAACCTTCCCGTCTTTCGAAGTGACTGTAACCACACCTGAAAATGAAGCTGAATCCACCAGTTTCGAGAGAGCTTCAACAAGCGCTGAATCAAATTGCTCCGATGATTTGGGTTCTCCGGTTGATGAGAGTATGCTGTCAGGCTTTGAACCGGCATCAGGAATTTGTTGCTGATCCTTGCTTTCAGAACAACCGCAAATCGATAACATTATTACCAGTGAAAGTAGCAGAATTCTTACCGGACTGCACTTCGGTAACTTCTTATGTCCTCTAACGAACATAAGTGTTGCTGCCCTTTATATTGTTGATGTCATATTTCGGTGTATGAAGAACGAGAAAATTGACATTCTTCTTTTCAAGGGGGGTAAGCATCTGATCCACATTATCATATCTTGGTGTGTACCATGGCTGTGAGTTGAAATGATCTTTCAACTCCCAGCTCAATTTAAATTTGTAACCGTATCGTGCATACACTTCATTTCTCATTAATATCACTTCCCAAACATGCTTCCCTCTGATATCATCAAATGTCAATTCTCTTAAACTTACTTCAGGGTATTTACCGGGCAGAGTACCGGTATAAGTATCCCCGTCTCCATTCTTCTTGTCCGTTTTTTCAACATAGACTGTTTCGGGTGTCTGAGTTCCTGATTTACTGCCTGGTGTATCCCCGGCTGACTGATTTTCCGTGCCCGGTTTATTTTGATTGGGTGAGTTGCTCAACACGATTATGAGCACTGTTGCTGTCAACACAACTATGATTGCGATGAGAATACCCATCATCTGCATCTGGTTGTTTTTTTTCTTTCGAACCGGTGTTTGACCTGATTGTGACATATCTCCTCAAAATTATTTTTGATCTTCCCGTTATATAAAAAACCACATCCTTAAAATAGAAAAAAAATATCCAATTCCGAAAAATCAGAATATCTTTCTTAAAATTCAGTGTAAACGGGATCAAATCGTCACCGGACTACCGGGTTACTTCAGCAATATCTCCTTAAACTCATCATATTCAGTTCCCATTAAAACACTTTCTTTCGTCTTTTTCAGACAGACTTCAAGTCTTTCGGGAATATCAAAATTGATACCGGTTGCACTACTGACATCGCCATAAAATTTTGCAGGGTGAGCAGTGGACATCACAACAAAATTATCTTTGGGTAATTTAACTCCCAGATCTCTTGCATAAAGCAACCCCACGCTGGTATGGGGGTCTGCCAGATACCCGCACTCGTTCCAGGTTGCCCCGATCATGGAGAATGTCTCATCATTTGAATAACTCTTTGCGGAAATGTCTCTTCGCATTGCAGTCAGATCACCGTGGTAAAGCGAAGTTATTCTTTCAAGATTGCTGGGGTTTCCCACATCCATGGCATTCGACAGGGTCTGAATTGTCGGCTGTGGAACAAACTCTCCCGTCTCAAGATACTTTGCAAAAACATCATTGTTGTTCAGGGCAGCGTAAAATTTCTTCACGGGCAGACCGGCGAATTTCGTCATCAGACCGGCGGTGATGTTACCAAGATTCCCGCTCGGCACAACAAAATTAATGTTATCAAGTTTTTCAAACAAATTGAGATATGTATAAATATAGTAAACAGCCTGAGGCAACAATCTTGCAATACTGATGGAGTTTGCAGATGACAGATTTACCCTGCTCCTCAACTCCTCATCAGCAAATGCCTGTTTTACCAGTCGTTGGCAGTCATCAAAATTTCCCTGAACTTCCAAAGCGGTAACATTCTTCCCGAGAGTAGTGAGTTGCTGTTCCTGAGACCAACTTACCTTTCCCGAAGGATACAAAAGCACCACATCAACACAGTCCATTCCAAGAAAACCATTGGCAACTGCACTTCCGGTATCACCCGAAGTGGCGACAAGAATCTTGCATCTTTTCCCCTCTTCGTGAAGGAAATACGACATCACATTTGCAAGGAATCTCGCACCAAAATCCTTAAAAGCGAGTGTGGGTCCATGGAACAGTTCCGCAGCCCAAATTCTGTCGCTGACATGTTTTATTTCAATATCGAAATTGAATGTCCGCTCAACAATACGCGTAAACTCCCTCTCCCCTATCCCTGTAACAAACGGATTCAGGAAATGGTGAGCAAGTTCCGTCAGCGAAAGTTCTTTTAATTCGTCCGGTTCTTCAAGAAGATGCGGAATACTCTCAGGGAGGAAAAGCCCGCCGTCCGGAGCCATCCCAAGATAGAGTGCATCCCTGAATTTATATTGAGTTTGCGGATTTCGGGTACTGATATATCTCATCGAACCTCCAAAACTTTGACGCCATTGTTATTTACTTTTGAGATGAAAATATCCACCTCAATTTTAAGTTTTTCATAATAATCTGTGATCACCGGCCTTAATTTTTCAGCCTTGATCTCATCATCAAAAAATGCAAACGAAGTGGGACCTGATCCCGAAATATTGAAGGCACACGCACCATTTGCCAAAATTTCCCGCTTCAAGTCATGATAACCGGGTATCATCCCCGCTCTGTACGGTTCAGCAATAAAATCCTTCGAAGCCGCAGATATAAGTCCATAATCACTTTTTAATAGCCCTGTAACAAGCATCATAGCCGCAGATGTCTGCTTAATCGCATTTTTTGCCGGCATCATTTCAGGAAGAATCGACCTTGCATGACTGGTTTTAATCTCAACATGCGGATGGATCAGCAATACCACAAGCCCGGCAGGAGGGTCAATTTTAATAAATTCAAATTTCTCCGTATCGGTAATTAAAATGAATCCACCTGTGATGCACGGAATTATATTGTCACCATGTCGCGTCCCCGAAGCAACCATTTCACCATCAAGAGCATATTTTATCAGTTTTTCAGCAGGAAGTGGTGTCTCCAGCAACGCATTTGCAGCAGCAACTCCCGCGGCAGCACTCGCGGCACTCGATCCCATCCCGCTTCCGATTGGCATGTTCTTAAATAGAGTGATGTCCACTCCTTCACCGGGTGCATTTTCAGCAAGAAAACTTTTTATCGCCATACCAGCGGTATTTTCTTCAAGTACCATACTAAGGCTGGCGTTTCCAACTATGGAAATTATCCGGGAGACATCTTTTCCGTTCGGTTTCACTTCAACTTCATCTCCAATTCCAAAAACAGGAAATCCTATCAGGTCGAATCCGGGACCTACATTTGACACAGTTGCTGGTGCAAATGCCCTCGCAAATTTCCTGACCAGCCTAAGAGAAGTCGAATCTGTCATCTCAAAATCCAATCACTTTCAGTACATCATCGAGAACACCTGAAGCGGTAATGTCAACTCCTGCCCCGGGTCCCATTATAACCAACGGATACTTGTTGTATCTCTTTGTATAGAATATAAAAACATTTTTCACATCATCAACTGCAAACAAAGGGTCATCGGACGAACACACTTTCGGGTAAACCTTAAGCTCTCCCTCCGAAAATGAGGCAATGAACTTTATCTTGTTTCCGTCAGCACGGGCTTCCCCGACCATTTTGTCGATATCAAGATACTCCACTTCATCCTTGGCATTTCGTTTTGCGAGAGGGGTGATTTCAATATCAGACAACTCATACCTGAATCCGGCATCCCTGACAAGAATTAAAAGTTTTCTTGCAATATCCATACCCGAAAGATCTATCACAGGATCCGGCTCGGTCAATCCCATCTCCTTTGCTTCACTCAGCGCCGTTGCAAAATCCTTCCCGTTCCATACGGCTGTCAGAATATAGTTGACGGAACCCGACATGATTCCCTCTATTTTTATCAACTCATCACCCGTACCGAGCAGGTCTTTCATTGTCCGGATTACAGGAAGTGCTGCCCCAACATTTGTTTCGTATAAAAACCTCGCATTGCTCTCTTTTGCAAGATTTTTGAGTTCAAACCAGTCCTCGAGGGATGAAGAATTTGCAATTTTGTTGGCTGCCACAATATTCACACCCTCTTTCAGAAGCGGTGCGTAAAAATCGATAACCTTGGCACTCGCAGAGCAGTCCACAAAAATCTTGAATGGATTTCGGTCACAGATAACAGCGTTTAAAAATTCTTTCTGGTTCGAAGATGTGGAAGAACTGTTTAATGCTCCAGGGATGTCCTCAGAAGTCAACAGGTTATCCGCAAAAACCATCTTTTTTGAATTTATAATTCCTTTCAACTCGATGTTGTCATTCAAGTCCTTCTTTTGCGCAAGGAAGTTGATAAATTTTGATCCGACATTTCCAGGTCCTGCGACATATATGCTCCAAACCTTTCTCCCCTTAAAGAAGAACTCGTTGTGGAGAGCATTCATTGCTTCCTTCAGTTCGGTGGTCGAGATGACAAACGAAATATTAAGTTCCGATGAACCCTGAGCAATAGCGTGAACATTTATTTTATGATTACCGAGGGTTTTGAAAACCCTTCCGCTGACTCCGTGGCGATGACGCATGTTGCCGCCAACGACTGCAATTACAGATAAACCTTCCTCTTTCTCAACGGTGGAGATTTTCCCTGATCTGATCTCCTCTTCAAACTCCTTAGCGAGATGTTTTACTGCAATTGATGCCGATTTAGGCTCGACAGCCACACAAATGGAGTGCTCTGATGAAGCCTGGGTAATAAGTACCACATTAATTCTGTTCAGTGCGAGTGTCCTGAAAAGTCTTCCGGCAATTCCAGTGACACCCACCATGCCACCTCCCTCAACCCGAAGCAACGCGATGTTGTCGATGCTTGCAAGTCCCGTAATCTCATTTGTGTTTTTTCCAGGAGTCTTCTTTATTATGGAGCCCGGGTGATCAGGATTAAAAGAGTTTTTAATTCTGACCGGGATTTCCAAATCCATCGCGGGTTGAATTGTAGGTGCATAGATTACTTTTGCACCAAAATATGAAAGCTCCATTGCCTCTTCATACGATAATTCATTCACGATGAAAGAATCGGTCACTTTCCTTGGATCCGCAGTAAGAACTCCGTCAACATCAGTCCAAATCTCAATCTCGTCCACTTCCAAAGCTGCTCCGAATATTGCTACTGTGTAGTCGGAGCCACCCCTTCCAAGGGTTGTCGTTTCGTTTTCATGAGTTGAGGCTATGAACCCCGTAATCACCCTGAGTTTGTTGATCCTCGAAAACTCTTCCTTGATGTAGTAATATGTTTCGGTCTTTAGAACCTGAGCACTTGTAAAATTATTGTCGGTTTTGATCACTTTTCTCGCATCGAGAAATTCAGCATCAATACCGGAATTTTTAAAGGCTATGGTGATAGTATAAGCTGAAAGAAGTTCACCAAAACTTTGCACATAATCGAGTGTTTTTGGTGTTAATTCCTTGATTAGATAAATTCCATCGAGAATCTCCTTCAGCTCGGTAAGCCTCATAGAAAGTCCCTCAATCAGCAGGTCCCGTTCCTTCCCTTCAGGAACGAGCTCCTTTGCAAAATCGATGTGCTTTTGTTTCAATTCCTCAAATAAAGAAATGTAACTTTTATCACGCGACAGTGCCAGGTTCGCAATTTTTATAAGACTGTCCGTAACCCCCGAATAAGCCGAGAAGACCACTCCTGCAATGTTCTCATCCTGCTTTGCTCTTACAATTTCAATTACATTTTTTATTCTGTCAGGGCTCCCTACTGAAGAGCCGCCAAATTTCATTATCTTCATAAACTCATTTTTTTAATTGATTAAAAACTATTACCCAACAACCCGCACTCCTGATCCAAAACACTCATAACTAATAACTCACAACTCATAACTAATTATCTATTCTCTCCGGAATCGATTTTTTCAGTTTCTCGATCTCATCCCTCAGAAATGCAGCTCTTTCAAATTCGAGATCCTTTGCAGCTTTTCTCATCTCGACCGTAAGTTCTTCTATCATCGCTTTTCGTTCATCGATGCTCATGAACTTCAGGACGGGTTCAGCAACCTTTGAGAACTGTGATTGTGAACTCGAATGGTCATAATCCTTTTTACGCATGTCTGCAATTGCAGTCGAACTCATAATCTCTTCGATGCTCTTGAACATCGTTTTCGGAGTAATTCCGTGTTTTGTGTTATAATCCATCTGTATTTTGCGACGGCGTTCGGTTTCCTCAATTACGAGTCTCATCGATTCGGTTATCTTGTCCGCATACATAACAACGAGTCCGTTCGCATTTCTGGCTGTCCTGCCTGCCGTCTGCATAAGGGATCTCGCACTCCGCAGAAATCCTTCCTTGTCAGCATCTATAATGGCAACCAGCGACACTTCAGGCATATCGAGTCCTTCTCTTAGGAGGTTTACACCAACAAGCACATCAAAATCACCGAGACGAAGATCCCGAAGTATCTCAACTCTTTCAAGTGCATCGATGTCACTGTGAATAAACCTTACCGCAATACCAATTTTCGAGAGATAGTCGGAAAGGTCTTCCGCCATCTTCTTCGTCAGAGTGGTTACAAGTGTTCTTTCCCCTTTTTGCACTCTGACTCTTATCTCTGAAATCAGGTCATCAATTTGAGTTTTTACCGGTCTGATCTGAATTTCAGGATCAAGCAGTCCGGTCGGTCTGATGATCTGTTCGACAAATTTTCCGTTGGTCTTCTCAAGTTCAAAATCACCCGGGGTAGCAGAAACAAAAATTACTTTTCTCATCTTGGTTTCAAATTCCTCAAAGCGCATGGGTCTGTTGTCAAGCGCGGAAGGGAGACGAAAACCGTGATGCACGAGAGTTTCCTTCCGCGATCTGTCGCCGTTGTACATCCCTCTTATCTGTGACACTGTTACATGCGATTCATCAATTATCATGAGGAAGTCATCCGGGAAATAGTCGAGCAGACAGTAGGGTCTGGTCCCCTTTTCGCGAAGGTCCATATGCCTTGAATAGTTTTCAATACCGGCACAGTAGCCGACCTCTTTGATCATTTCTAGATCGAATCGTGTCCGCTGTTCAAGCCTCTGTGCTTCGAGATATCTCTCCTGCTCCCTGAAGTCGGCGAGCCTCTCCTCAAGTTCCGCTTCGATAAGTACAAGTGAGAGTTTCTGTTTTTCGGGATTTGTTACAAAATATTTTGCCGGATAAATGGCAGTTTCTTCTATCTCCCTTAGTACATCCCCTGTAATCGGTTCGATAACTGAAATTCTCTCGATCTCGTCATCCCAAAATTCAATGCGAAGCGCTTCTTCAATCTCATATGCGGGTATAATCTCGAGAACATCACCACGCATTCTGAATGTGCCTCGCATAAACTCCATGTCGTTTCTCGAGTAGTAGATGTTCACAAGATTCCGCATCAGAGCTTTTTTCGTCACAACATCCCCTTTGTGCAGGAAGATGGTCTGCTCGGCATATTCATGTGGAGCACCAATTCCATAGATGCAACTAACAGATGCCACAATAATTACATCGTTCCTCCCCTCGATGAGTGAAGTTGTGGCTTTCAGTCTGAGCCGGTCAATCTCTTCGTTGATGGAAAAGTCTTTTTCAATAAATGTATCGCTGCTGACTACATAAGCTTCGGGCTGGTAGTAATCGTAGTAACTGATGAAAAATTCCACCGGATTGTTCGGGAAAAAAGATTTCAATTCACCATAAAGCTGTGCTGCCAGGGTTTTGTTATGAGATATCACCAAAGTTGGTTTATTATGTTTGGCAATCACATTTGCCATTGTAAAGGTCTTGCCACTCCCCGTCACTCCGAGAAGTGTCTGATATTGCTCACCCCTCTCGATTCCCGCGGTGAGTTCCTTTATGGCGTTTGGCTGATCTCCGGCAGGTTCATAATGAGCCTGTAGATCAAATGGTCTGAATGGTGCTTGTCGCATTTATTGGTGCTTGGTTTTTAATGATGGTTTTTGTGTAAAGGGTTGCTTTTGAACTTGCAACCCTGAGACTGAATTGCGATTATTTTCCTTTTACAACCCGCAGCTTGAAATAAACTTCCTCGGGAGAGAAAATTCCTCCGAAAAATCTTTCATACATCACGGGTTCAATATTGACAAAGAAATCCATCCATTTTAATGCTGCAAAATGGGATGTGATGAATTTCTTTTCTATCACCTCAAACTGTGCCTGCCCCTCATAGTTCGTGCGGTGATTCAACTTCCACTTCTCATAGAACTTCAGTTTTCTGTTGCCGATGTACTCATAGTTGTCAAATGTCCTGATCGAAAATGGAATTTTATGGTCGGGATCGCCAAAATATTTGGTATTAAGAAAGAAAGGGGCATAGACTATCATTGTTGCATCCGGTTTTGAGATGCGATACAATTCATTTATTACCTTGTAAAAATTGTCGATATGTTCCAGAATGTGGGAGCAATATATCTCGTCGAAATAATTTTCGGGAAAGGGATAGGGAAATGTATTTATGTCATGAATATCGTTACCGCCGTAGTCAACTACATCGAGATTGACATACCCGGGACGAATATCCTTTCCACAACCGAGATTGAGTTTGTTCATTAGAAATCCTTAAAATTTAACTTGGCAATTTAAGGATTTAAGGATAGTTATTAAAATATAATCGTAGTAACCCCTCCGGTGAACCAAATTAAGCACCTGATAGTTATTTAATTACTGAGGGAAAACAACACTCCTCCCGGATAGCACATGTAGCAGATCGGTAAATACGAAAGAGGCTCCCACCTTAAGAGACAGCCTTGAATGTTAAGCTACAGGACACACATCACCACATCCCTGTCCTCCTGTTAATAAGCCATTTACTGAACACCGGGTCATCCGTCTCATACTTGCCGTCAAGTTTGATGACCATTCCTCTTTCTTCAAGTTTTTTAAGGGCACTGAATGTTGTGCTCGTAGCCCCTGAATCGTACCGTTGACGGAAGGCATCAGACAGCGGTGGTAATTCTCCCTCAGCCAGGCCGATCATAATTTTCTGTTCGGTTTTTGTCATGGTACCCCAAAGTCTTTCATAGTCATTATCATGAATCCCGACCAGGTCATTCATGGCTGCTTGAACAGGCGCCTTACTTTGCTTTCGTACTGAGAGTGCTTCCCACACACTGAACGCAAGGCACTGTGTATAGTAAGGATGTGATTTGGTGATCTTTAGGATCTCTTCGGCTATCGCGTGCGCGTCATCAGTGATATCTCTGAATCTTGAAGTTAAAAACTGCATAAACTCGTCGTCCGGGATTTTTCCGAGCGGCATCAGAAAACCAAAATGATAAAAAGGGGATTTCTTTTTCTCAAAAATCTCTCTCATCAACGATTCCTTGCTGCCAAGAAAAACATAATTTACTTTTTTGTGGTGCTGAATAATGGCTCTCAGCTTCTGCTCAAGCCAGGGTTCCAGCCTTTTAATTTCCTGAAACTCATCAATAATCACGATCAGTTTTTTATTCTCCGAACTGATATCCTCCAATAACCTCAGAACATCTTCAATTACAATTTCGGGCGTGCTTTGCGGATGGAATGTGATGTCGATATTGTTGGTCTGCACATTAAGAGTAATCGCCGGTGTTATCTTAAAATTTCTTAAAAATTGCTGAAATTTTTTGTAGGGATATAGTTTATGCACCTTTTTAAGCAATTGCGCCGCGAAATCGTTGGCTGAAGTAGTCAACTGCAGGTCCAGATATATTACCGGACGGTCCATTTTCAAGGCGACCTTCAGAATAAGACTGGTTTTACCAAATCTTCGCGGGCTTATAATTATGAGGTGATTGCTGCTGCCCAGTACCGAATTGATACGGGCTATCTCCGGTTTTCTGTTTGTGAAATGTTCACCGTCAACCACACTGCCAAACTTGAAGGGGTTCATCTAAACTCCGATAATTATCGTTGCGAAATATTTCGCAATATACAAATTAATCACGAATCTGACACGGTATTCCTCATGAAATTTCAGGAAAAATCATGCTCAAAAGAAGAAGACTCGATCTGTGAGAAGTAGTCGATTCCCGGCCTGTTCTGTGCTGTGACACAAAACGAAAAAAGAACAAAAAACAGAAAGAACCTTGTCTGTTTCATTTTACTTTTCTCCGATCTTTACTTTATATAGGCCACCTTTACGGTTGCAGCCATTTGACCGTTCTCCTTCTGAGAAGAAACCCTTATCATGTATGTCCCGCTTGAAACATTCAGCAGGTTGAAATCAATCACCTCACTATGTTCACCTTTTGTTCTAAAGGTTGTATTTGAATAAATTTCCCTGCCCATTATGTCATAAATCGTCAGGTCAATCATGCCTTCGCCGGGGACTGTGTAGTTAACCTTTGTGCTCCCGTTAAAAGGGTTTGGGCTGGTTCTTATCTTTATTTCAGGCGGAAGTTCTGCTCCAGTCTCATCCTCTACACCCGTTGGTTTTCTGACACCTTTCATAATATAGACACGGTTGTTTATAAGAGGATAAATGAGGTTGTATTCCGCTTCCTCTCCGATACAGATATCATCTACTCCGTCACCTGTCACATCGCCTATCCTGCCTGAAAAATTGGGACTGTTATCAATACTAAAGGCATATTCATCCGCCTTTTCTGTGGGTATTGGATTACCTCCAAGGAACAACCGTGCCAGATAGTAAGATACATGAACTATAAGATCATTGTATCCGTCATGATTTACATCTCCCGGGGATGTGATGTAAGTATATGCACTGTTTTGAAGATTCAATCCAGCATCGGTAGAAAGGTTTGGAGGTTTTGCACCAAAAGACATCACTATTGTGTACCAGTAAGGGTAGGGGGTCCCATAATTAAGAGTTATAAGCTCTCCCTTACCATCATCATTCATGTCCGGTATTGCTATTATATGTGTTGTATCATATATCTTAAAAGTGTCCGAGAAAGCGAATGAGGGATTACCGTAATAGAATTTCCGGAAGGGACGATCCGGGATGTTCATTGGCTGGTACCTCATCGAAATATCGGTGAGTCCATCACCATCAATATCAACGAACTCTTGAGTTGTTGCCAGGTAGCTTCCCACATAATAGTAAGGTATGTTAGAATCTGAAAGCATATGACAGGTGGGTATTGTATCTGAGCTACCTGTTTCAAAGAAAACGATACTGCCGGATTTAGATGGTTTCAAAGGATGATAAGCAACTAACTCCTCCCACCCATCACCATTAAAATCAATTGGCCAGTTCTGTCCCTTCAACCATAGCAAATTGTCAGCAGTATTTTGGAATGTAAAATAGAACACATGATCTGGAATGGTATCAAACGAAGCTCCACCATAATACACCAGAAATTTGACAAAATCGGGTTGCGCATAGTGAACTGTAATTATATCTCTGAACCCATCCCTATTCCAATCACAAGCTGTAACTGCTCTCGAATGGAGAATAGGAATAGAGAATGCAGCATTTTGATTAATGGGATCTCCACCCCTGAAAAAATAAGCCCTTGCATCCAATAGGTTCGTTGTTTCACTTAATGTTATCACAAAATCATCGTACCCATCGGAATCCTGGTCACCCATATAAATTATTGACTCGTATAAGAAATACCCTTGCTTGCTGAAAACAATTGTATCGAATTGTGCCTCGACAGCAGAATTCAGCAATAGAATTAATCCGGGTAATAGAGTCAATGGCTTCATGTATTTACTCATACTGTTTTCCCAAAAGAATAAGTATCTAAATAACGATTCAAAGACATCTTAATTGCTTAAAATGTCGTTACTCATCAGAATAGGTTTGTAAAGGTTTCCTGAAATCTAATTCACAAATTTATGCCTATTTCAAAAGACTCATTTTCCGACTTATCTTCACTCCCTCTGCCTGCAACTGATAAACATATACACCTGAAGGAAGGGCTGAGGCATCAAAAAATTCCGTGTAGTTTCCCGGAGAACGATTGCCTGAAACCACTGTTGCCACTTCTTTTCCAAGCAGATCGTAAACCTTAAGAGAAACAAATCCCGACTTCGGAATGGAGAACGATATCTTTGTCCCGGGATTAAATGGATTCGGGAAGTTCTGACCAAGAGTGAATTCTGAAGGTACCTGCAGATTTGAGATATCCTTTACATCCACAGGGTAATCTGAAAGTTTCCATTTCCTCGCCTGGTGAATTTCACTTTGATTCAACGGTGATTTCTTGGAATATACAAAGGCATTCAGTGAAAGATTGTTCACAGATGCAACATTGGAAGGAAGATAATAAAAAGTGTCAACTACAGATGAATCGCCAATTTGCCAGCTACTTTTCGAAAGTTCATTTCCAAGTGCTCCATTCAACATCGAACGGACGACATTATCATGGATATAGTCTGTTCCGCCTATACAACCGGCACTTACACTTCCCGTTTGTGTAGCTACAAGTTTATCCTCAGTTAAAATAAAATTAATTACGGGGATTTCAGCAATTGCCGCGAGTGCCTTAACCACTATTCTGACATGGATTTTGTTGCTGTCTTTTTCGAAGCCGATGAATCCATCTATGCTTACTTTTGGTGGAGCATACGAACGGTTCGAAACCTGTCCTGCCCATGCACCTCTGCTTTGGGGAGCAGTAAGACGGTCAACAATTCCGGTAGGATAGCTCGAAAATCCCATGGCTGAAATGATCGTGTTTCCTGAAAATACCCTGAAAGGATCACTGGAGTTTGCGGGCCCGTGATACGACAAGACAACGGTATTCGGATTGTACAGCATGATCACATCATGTATCACCGCATGACCACAGGGGCAATACTGACACCATGTCCCCGTGCAGTATTCAAGAACGGGATTGCGAACTGCCTGAGCTTCGGATTCGAATGAGAAAAAGAGAGAGGAGAACGAGAAGAGAAATAGAAATTTGTACAGATTTTTCATCGAAGAAATCTTTTAATTAATGATGTACAAATTACTTACAGGAAAATCAACACACAATTAATACTTTTACAGTATAACTTCATCATTTCGGGAATTCTTCTTAAATTTCCTTTTCTGCTTGTTAATTTTAAAGGAACCAAATGAAAAACCACTTAATCAATTTGATGAAACACATGGTTTGGGCTGACGCGATACACTGGAAGATGATGGAAGGAAAACCTGAGTCATTCGACGACAAGGAAATTTCTGAAAGACTTTTCCATATACATTTTGTTCAGTTTGCTTTTCTTAAAATTCTCACAGGTCAACCGCTTGAAAGAAAAAGATCAACTGACTTTACATTGGAGGAACTAAAAAAACTTGGTGAAAATACCGGGAAAGAGCTTCTTTCATTTGTTTCGAATCTGACTGATGAACAAATGAATAATGTCGTTCGTATTCCATGGTTCAAGGATGCGGGCGATGGCTTCTCATTTTTTGAGGCAATTAACCAGGTTGCCATGCACTCCCACTACCACAGAGGGCAGAATGCATCCCGTTTTCGCCAGCTAGGCGGAACCCCCGAAATGACTGATTATATCTACTGGCTTTTTCTCGACAGGAAATAACAAAAAAAACAGGATGAGTAAAAACGAATTTCGCTCATCCTGTTTAATTTTCTGAAAAAATAGCAGTTATTTCATCAGGTTCATTTTTTTTACCTGAACATTTCCTGCTGATTCAAGCTTATAGAAATAAACCCCGCTCGCCACTGAGACGGCTGTAAAGTCAACTTCATATGTGCCTGCCTCCTGAAATTGATCAACCAGCGAGAAGACTGTCTCGCCGTTGAGGGAGTAGACATTCAAACTGACATTTCCGGCAACCGGTACTGAGTATCTGATCCTTGTCGAAGGATTGAACGGATTAGGATAATTATTGAATAATGCAAATCCCTCGGGTGTCCCGTTTAACTCTTTTATGGCATTTGGAGCCGGTTTGCTGTTGGGGTCGCCCGGATTGGTTACATCGGCAAATACTCCCGGATTACCCTGACCGGTTCTCCACGATCCATTGGGATCCTGTAATTCAACTCCATTGCTAAAACCATCACCATCACTGTCAAGACTTGCAAGTGCAGCATCCCACATTACATTGTCATTTACAAGGAAACCATTTTCCACAGTCTGTCCGAATTGATTTCGTGCGTCCCCTCCCTGTGCTGACACATGACAGTTGGCACATGAAAATTTGGAACCATTGGGAATTTGTGTTACTCTGAAGCTGCGTGAATCCAGCTCAAAAAATATGGCGCCTGCAATTAAAAATACCACACCGAGTGATATTACATTTTTCATTAAAATCTCCGATTAAATTGAGGAGCAATATAATACCAAGAAATTATTAAAACAAATCTTTAAAACAAAAAACGCTTCATTCAGGTTAAAAAACTGAAATGAAGCGATTTCTGTCACAATATGTAAAAATTTTAGGTCTCTAACTCCATCAATTTTTGATATTTGTATCTCTGTTTTGATTCTTCAGCGAATCAAGCTTCTTCTGTATCTGATTTGCACTCTGCAGGGCTGCAACATTTCCTGATTTTGGGAACGATTTCGATTTTGCCTTAAGGCTCTCCGGTTTAGCTTCATCGGCAACTGCCCCGTTGGGAACCGCAGCACTGGTCATCGCGGGCTGATCGGATGCCCCGCCTCTTTCGGCAGTTACGGCATCTTTGCTTTCACTGCTCTTGTACTCGTTAGCAGCATAGGCTTTCTGAGGTGGAGGTGTAGCCTTGTCAACAGGTTTTCTCTGCTCCTTGCTCTCAAATTCGGGACTTTTATCCTGATTGTCGCCTTTTTTCCCGATATCAGTAGCTGCCACTTGATCCTGGTTGAGAGGGGTGTCGGCTTTTTTCATTATCTCTTCACCGGGCTGGTTGACGAGCAGTACCACTGCCACTATTGCCACCGCACCCACTGCTATCGCAGATGGAAGTGGTTTTATAAAGGCTGCTATTCTTTCCCACAATCCGGGCTTTGCCGCTGCGAATTTCTCGGAATTGATCTTTCGCATCAAATCCGCCTCAAATCCGGGAGGAGCATCAAGCTTCGGCATCTCCTTCAGAAGATGCCTCAGTTCCTTGAACTGCTCATCATCATTAAGTAAGTTGTTGGTCTCCATAAAAACTCATTCCTTAAAAATATCTTTCAATAACTCTTGTAACTGAGAACGACCTCTGTTTATCCTCGATTTAACCGTGCCGATGGAGATATCCATCACTTCGGCTATTTCTTCATAAGACAACTCCTGAATATCCCGTAAAATGATCATTTCACGATAGACTTCCGGCAGCTTTAAGAGCGCATCCTGAATCATTTTGTTCTTTATTCCCATATCGACCAGTTTGTCAGGAAGAGGACCACCATCCGGAAGTTCCATCGTTTCCTCATCCTCTCCCCACGAGTTGATGGAAACCTGATTCTTCCTCTTTCTCCTTTGAAGCTCTGTCTTGGCAAGATTGCCGGCAATTGTGTAAATCCATGTGGAGAATTTTGCAAAGGTTTTGTAAGAATCTTTGTTCTTGTAAACCTTTATAAAAGTCTCCTGAACCACATCTGCGGTGGAATCTCTGTCACCTAAAAAACGGAACACAAAGTTGAACAGTGGATTTTTGTAGCGCTGAACCAGCACTTCAAAAATATCTGTATCGCCTGTTTTCTGGAATTCGAGAATCAACTCTTCATCAGTTTGATCTCTTAACCTTTTGTCGCTCAATGTATCTTATACTCAACTTGTTAGGAAAATGTTTCAGAGGAGAAATTTTGAATATTTCGGAATTAAGATAAAGATTTTTAAATTAAAATTTCGTTTAGTGCAGTAAAGAGGACTGTTTTTTCATCAGTATCGCTGCTTTTTAAAGCTATGTCTGCCCTCAGAAGTGCTGCATAGACAAGACTTAAATCCTTAAACGAGAATTTTTTAAGTGCCGGCTTCAATTTGTCGAGTTGCCATTTTTGAATACCTGCCTCTGACGCAGCTTCAAAATCGTTCCTGCCTGCAGAGAGTGACTCCCTCATGGCGAGAATTGTGGAAAACTGACGGTTCAGATGAAACAGGATAAGAAGTGCAGGCTCACCCTGATTCAAAATCTTACCGAGAAGTCTCAGCGCTGCCGGTTTATCTTTTATTAAAACCTTGTCGATAAAATCGAAGATGGTAAACTGCTTGGTCGGGGCGACAGAGCGTTTTATCATATCCGCAGATATCTCATCGAACTCACCTGAAAACTCGATCAGTTTTTCGAGCTGCATCTCGATCATCAGTTTGTCATCACCCGTCAGACTGACAAGCAATTCCGCATCGTGTTTCTCCAGCCGTTTGCCTGAAAGCTTCGCTGTGGCAGCCACCCACTCAACAAGATCATCAAAATCGGGTGTCCGTGCTACAAATACATAGTTCAGTTCAGCAAGAGTCTTGTAAGGCTCCTTCTCGGGGAATGCAGCGTCATCATACAACATAACGAGTGTTGTATGAGGAGATGGATTTTTAAAGTAACTTATCAGATGAGAGTTATACTTCCGCCCGTCAAACTTTAGCGAATTGAAGTTCTTCACTATCGCCAGTCGTCTGTCGCCGGCAAGAGGAAATGACTGACAAAAGTCAAGCAGTTCGTCCACACTGGTTGACGACCCTTGAAACATCTGTATATCGAATTCAAAAGGAATCTCAGGCTCCACGAATTTCCGTATTGCCTGAGTCCTTTTTTCAATTTCGTAACTGTCTTTGCCGTAAAAAAAATATACAGGTTTTAATTTCTTTGCCCGGATATCCTGGGCAACAAGCGAAATTAACGGTGCCTGAAATTTTTTACTCAACGACAGTAACCGAATTAATTACTACATCTACAACTGGACGGTCGAAAGGCTTGAATGTCTCGGTATTTCCAATTTCCTCAACTACATCCATACCTGTTATCACCTTACCAAACACAGTATGTTTGCCATCGAGCCATGGTGTGGGAACCAGTGTAATAAAAAACTGACTGCCATTGGTATTCGGACCGGCATTCGCCATCGAGAGTATTCCGGGTCCTGTGTGCCTTAGGTCTTTAACAATTTCATCTTTAAACTTCGGTCCCCAAATGCTCTCACCACCACGACCTGTGCCTGTCGGGTCACCACCTTGAATCATGAAATTTGCGATTACTCTGTGGAAAATAACACCGTCGTAATACCCTTTTTTCGCAAGTCCAATGAAATTCTCCACGGTTTTTGGTGTCTTGTCCGCGTACAGTTCAACTTCAAACGAACCCATACTGGTATTGAAGGTTGCAGTTGTTTTACTCATTTTTTCTTCCTTTTCTCTATTTTAATCTCTTGAATTACAACGGGCTCAACGGGTTTGTCCTGCGGACCTTTCTTGACTTTGCTGATTTTTTCAGCTACATCGTACCCGGTAATTACTTCACCAAATATGGTGTGTTTATAATTCAACCAGTCGGTCTTCCCTGTTGTAATGAAAAACTGTGAAGTGTTGGTATTCGGTCCTCTGTTCGCCATTGCGAGAAGTCCAGGTTTGTCGAAAACGAGTCCCATTACAAACTCATCGCCAAAGTCACTGCCATATATCGATCTTCCGCCCATTCCGGTACCGGTGGAATCACCACCCTGAATCATAAAATTCTCGATCACGCGATGAAAAATAATACCGTTATAGTATCCCTGAGTTGCGAGAGTGGTAAAGTTTTCAACTGTTTTTGGAGCCTCTTTCGGATACAATTGTATCTCGATAACACCCATATTGGTTTTCATTACCGCAACAGTGAGGGTGTCATAATTAAAAACAGGTCTGTCTGAAACCGTGTTTTCTTTCTTCTGGGCACAGCCCGTAAAACTGATAAGCACAAAAAGAGTTGCCAATAAAAGGTTACGCATTCACTTCTCCGTTATGGTGTAATTGTTTTTGAAGCTAAAAGTGCCAGTATTATCAGACCGGCTACAATTCTGTAAACAATAAAAAGGTTCGTTGAGTTTTTCTTCAGGAATTTTAGCAGAAAATCAATTGCAAGATAACCGCTGATTCCCGAAACTACTGTTGCCACCCCGATTGCAAACAAATAATCGTTGTTAAGGAATTTCAGACCTTCCTTGAGCTGAAGCAATCCACTCGCCAGTATGGCAGGAATGCTGAGCAGGAAAGAAAAACGAGCCGCCGCTTCACGGTTCATACCCATAAAAAGGCCGGCGGTTATTGTCGTGCCTGAACGGGATGACCCGGGAATCAGTGCTAAAGCCTGCGCAATTCCTACCACGATGGCTTCTTTTATCCCAACATCTTCAATCCCATTTTTGAATTTTGCAGTTTTCTCGGCAATAAAAAGTACAATCGCCAAAACAATCAGGGATGTGGCAATAACATAAAGATTCTTGGTAAGGGCGCCTTCAATAATATCCTTAAAGCCGAGACCAATAATTACAACCGGAAGGGTTCCGATTATTACCAGCCAGCCAAGCCTTGAATTCAACGACTGCTTTTTGAAGCTTTTCCTCTGCACCAGGTTATCCCTGAAGAACTCTATAACAATGTTATATATGTCTTTTGCAAAATAAATAAGAATTGAAGCGAGTGTGCCAAGCTGTATGATGGCGATGATCGCTGTCCATTCTTCCGGTTTATTGTTGTTTATCAACCCGAGCATCTTACCTGTGATGGTAAGGTGTGCAGTCGAGGATATTGGTAAAAATTCGGTGATTCCCTGAACTATGCCAAGGATTATTGCTTCGAGAATTGACATTTAATTCCTTAAAAAGTAAAAGAAATTCCTAATTTAAGCCCGAATGAAAGGGAATTGATCGAGAGATCACTCCCCCGGTGTTTGAGACTGTTACCGTTGTTTTTTGGAGTTCCACCGGCATCATATCTAACATCCGCCCCTATATAGGCAAAAACTGTTTTCGATAAAGCCGTCGAGCCCGAGCCTTTTAATACCACTCCGAATCCGGTGGAAGTATAGTCCAGACCGGTCACTACAAAAGGTTTTATTTCGTTTACGAGTAAAAATCTTGGTCCCAATCCACCGCCCAGTTTGAAACTGTATCCGTCTCCCCTGATCATGTAATATGCCATGGCAGTTGGAGAAATAAATTTGTAATTCAACTCATATTTCCCGTTCATTGTGATATTCGTAAACGAATTGAACGAGTATGCCCCCTCGAGAGCGAGTTGAAGTTTGCTCCCCGCACTGTATCCGACTTCTCCTGAAAATTCGATCATGGAGTTTATGTCCGCCATGTAATCACCGGGTGAGGCGAAATTTTCATTTACATAGTCGCGTAAATTTGCTGAACTTGTCATGTTCAACCCCATGCTGATTCTTCCTTCCCACTGTGCAAAAAGACTTGCCGTAAGAAGGAAAAAGAAAAAAAACGGTTTGATTGAAAATTTAATCTTCTTCAATATCTATTATATCCTCTGTGTGAACGCCCGGAAGTCGAAACTTGAAATAAATGAGAAATATGATTGCAGCCAGCAAATGGAGAATATATGTAACACCGTGTAAAAATGTTGCATAGGCGAGACCGAGTGCCTCAGGGCAACCGTAAAGCATCAGCATCGCTGTTTTAGTGATGGTATGGTAGCTTCCTATGCCGCCCGGAGTGGGTATTATCACCCCTATCGAACTGATACTCATGATTATCCATGCAGCAGAAAGTCCGAGTGAATAGCTTGTATCCAAACCCAGTGCATAAAATCCTGCCCAGCTTGTAGCTGCGTAACCGAGCATGATAAGAACACTGTAGATTATCGTCTTGATGTAGCTTTTTGTTGTCTTGAGAGTCGAAAAGCCGATTATCATTTTATGAAAAATCTCTTCGAGCTTCGAGGATATTTTTGGTGAAAATTTGCCAATCAAAGAAGTGATGAAACCAGAGAATCTCTCTTTGTACCTGATCAGCAAAACAACAAAAACAATCAATGCGAGAAATCCGCCTGTACCCAGTGTAATAGTCAGTTTAAGCCAGCTCAATTCACCGGAATAAATATCTCCCTCGTATATCCACCCGCTTAAGATAACTGCAAAAGCAAAAAGGAGAATGTCAATTATTCTTTCCACAATTACAGTTCCGAGAATGGAGGTTTTTGATAAATTCTCTGATTTTCCTACGGCAACAGCTCTTCCGATTTCTCCGAGTCTCGGGACAATATTATTCAACCCGTATCCGATAAGAACTGCCCCAAAAAGATTGAACGAACTTACATCGGGTTTCAGGGATTCCATGATGGCTTTCCATCTGAGAGCCCTGAACCAGTGCGCTGCCATCTGGAAAACAATAAGAGTAATTATCCACCAGGGAGAAGCTCCCTTTATAAATCCCCACAATTGAGTTGTGTCAACACCCTTGAATGCCCAATATAAAAAGAGAGCTGCAAGCCCTAATGATAACACATATACAATTATGTCTCGGGGTGAGAAGAATTTCTTCTTAGCGGAGGTCAACTACTTTAATATCTCCGGATGGTTTAAAGGTAAAATCGCTGTCAGGTATTCCTTTGTTGAGTGAATACCCTGAAAAATTTATTTTCATCAACACTTTAGAATTGTCTTCAATAATAATGGATGAAATCAGATCCTGCCCGTCTTTTGTTATCTCAACTGACTTGAAACCAAGCTGCTTCCCTTTTTTGGGGGTCATCTTAACCGTATTCCCAGATCCGGAAAGATCGCAGTCACCGGGGGTGTTGTTAATTAGTTTATTGACGCTAAGAAGAGAAACCGCTTTGTTATCGACTTTTGTGACGATCACTTTGTTCTGCTTCTTGTCATGATTCCAGTTTGTTTTGCCGTCACTGACTATCAGGTTGTTTCCAAATGTCAGTCTGACCTTGTTCTCTTTTTTATAGGAGAAGGTGCCTTTGGCAACAAGCGTTTTACCACTGTATTGCTGATATGAGGCTGAAATGTCGGTAAGACTGTTGAATTTCTTCTGGATTGCCTGAATTGTAGCATTCTGAGCGAAAAGTGGCAGAAACATGCCGGCTATCACCCAGCCAAGAATAAAAACTTTGCTTTTCATAAAAATTTCCTTTTTCATGGTTTACTACAGATTCCGCAATATTGTTTCAAGTTCATCATCTGATTCAACCAGTATTTCCCTTGCCTTGCTTCCTTCTCCTGCTCCGACTATTCCTGCAGCTTCAAGCTGATCAACTATTCTGGCAGCTCTTGCATAACCGACCTTTAATTTCCTTTGAAGGAAAGAGACAGAACCCTGCTGACTTCTCACAACAGATTGTGCAGCCTCGGTAAAGAGCGGGTCAAGGTCATTCAATGCACCTGCATCATTTGCCTTTTTGTCAATAAGTGAAGGCAATTCATAAATTTCATCTGGATAAGGTTGCTCTGAAACCACTTCGATCAGTTTTTCTATTTCATCTGTGGTGATGTAGGCATTCTGAATTCTTATCGGCTTCGGAGTGCCCGGAGGCAAATAAAGCATGTCACCTCTTCCGAGCAACTGTTCTGCACCATTCATATCAAGAATGGTACGCGAATCGGTTCTTTGGGCAGTCTGATATGCAATTCTTGCAGGGAAATTTGCTTTTATCACACCTGTTATTACATCCACAGAAGGTCTCTGAGTTGCGACTACAAGGTGGATTCCAACGGCTCTTGCCATCTGAGCAAGTCTGGCAATCGGTTCTTCCACATCCTTGCCAGCTGTAATCATAAGGTCCGCCAACTCGTCAATCACAACTACGATATAAGGCATGAATCTGTGAAGGAGGTTTTCATCCTCTCTCAGTTTTACTGTACCTGACTTTATCTTGTTGTTGTAATCAACGATATTCCTCACTCCAATATTCGAGAGCTTGTCATAGCGAAGCTCCATCTCGAGCACAACAGATTTGAGCAAAATTACTGCACTCTGTGGTGACGAAACTATATACTCGCTGATATCGGGCGATTTTACAAGGAAGTGATGTTTTAAAGTCTCATAAACAGAAAGTTCCACTTTCTTGGGATCAATAATAGCAAACTTCACTTCTGATGGATACTTCGAAAAGAGGAGCGATGCAATGATCATATTGACACCGACCGATTTTCCCGACCCTGTGGCTCCCGCAATCAGAAGGTGGGGCACCCGTGCAAGGTCATCCACAAAAGTCTGTCCCGAGATCGACTTCCCAAGGGCTATCGGCAATGAGCATTTGCTGTTTTTAAGATCGGGCAAAACAGAACCGGCGAGTACGATCGATGGATTGTCGTTCGGAATCTCAACCCCGATGGTACCTCTTCCCGGCATTGGAGCAATTATTCTTATTCCTTTTGCTGCAAGAGCCAAAGCAATATCGTTCTCCAATGACAAAATTTTGCTGATCTTCACCCCGGGAGCAGGAACAATTTCAAAAAGCGTAACCACAGGTCCTGCTGTGGTATCTATTTTTTCAATTTCTATATCAAAAAGTGCGAGCTTTTCTTTTAATCTTATCTTTTTACTCTCAAGCTCGGCTTCCTCTGCATAATGACCGGAGTCATCAGCCTTAATGAGAAAATCTCCGTCCGGAATGTTATAATCATCTGTCGAAAATCTGGCTTCCGGTATTGCCCTTTCAACTCTTGGAGGTGGAGGCACAATATCAGCGTTGGTCTTGACTGAAGTGGTAAAAACAGGCTTTGGTCTTACCGGCTGAACCGGTTCCGGGATAATCTGTTCGAATTCGAGTTCATCGGCATAAACGGGGGGTTTTTCCGATTTTTCGCCCTTAATTACTTTGCTGATTTTATCCTGACTTTTTTCGAGAGACGATTTCCTTTCCTCTCTCTGTGAAGAAACCTTCTCCGATTTTTCCTTCACTTTATTCACACCTGATTCGAAGGCATCTTTTCCCTTGTCGGCAAGAAATACAAAGAATTTGTCTATCTTTAAATCAAATGTAATTACCAGTACTGTAACCATGAGTACCACAAATAGAGTAACGGAACCTATGCCTCCGAGAAACTGATAAGCGAGTCCGCCCATCGTCTTCCCAAGTCCGCCAGCAAGAACAACCGCAGTATCCTCGACCACTCCTCCGAGAGAATAAATTGTTCCCCAGAATGAAGCGAGAATAAAAGCCGAACTTAACAGGAAATTTGTAATGTAAATCAGTCTGCGAATATCAAACTTTTTAAACAGCACGAAACCCCACATCCCGGTAATTACAGGAATGACGAGGGAGAAATATCCAAATGCTGATTTGACAAAGAAAAGGGCAATGTAGGCTCCGGCTATTCCCAGCCAGTTTTTTGTGGGAAGTGCCTTTACCGAAGCATTTCTGATCTGCGGATCATCTGCGGGGGAAAATGATAGGATACTCAGGAAAAGGAGCACAGAAAACGAAATGATGAAAAGACCCAACAGCCTCTTCTTCTTCTCTTGCGATAACTCAAAATAAGTTCTGCCGCTGTCTTTTTTCGTTTTTCCGCTCATCCTGTGCCGGATCAGTTATTTGTTAAATGATGTGCAGGGTCATAAAGTTTAATCGAAGAATTCTCAAATACAGGAACTATGGCGGTAATGTTGGTCTGTGCACAGTATTCAAGGTCTTCAATAAACCCTTCAGTCTCGAGAATTTTGCCGTGCTCGCTTACTCCAAAAAGTGAACGCAAATCGGAACCGTACTTCTCATAAAGATCCAATGCAACTTTTGAAGCATCTGAAAGTGTAAGATCATTTTTTAATTTGAGCAATTCACTTATCAGCATTCCGGCACAAACGGTATCTTCCAGACTGAAATCTCCATTTCTGCCCGAGCAAACGATGTCGTACTCTTTCCCAAGGTTCACCAGCACTTCCGCAACTTTTGAAACATTAAGAAATGAACAGATCAGGGTACCACTCCCATACTTGGTTTTTACGATGGCTTTCGAACCGTTCGTCGTAAAAAAGACAATCGATTTCCCTTTTACAACTGTTTCGACATATTCAAAAGGGGAGTTCCCGAGGTCAAATCCCTCGATCTTCTTCGAATTCTTTTCACCACCCCTCATGGTCCTTCCGCCAAAAGAACTTGCGGATGCTATTTTACTGAAATCAAGTGAGCCCACAGGCACAATCTCTTTCGCGCCATTCATGATAGCCGTGGTGATTGTTGTTGTTGCTCTCAGCACATCAATCACGACAGCTATCCTTCCGGCAAAATACAGCTCTTCCACCATTAACGGAGTCAATATAGTATTAATTCGCATGTTAACCCTGTCTATTTTTTTATAAAGGGCAGCTTTGTAACGCTTACAGGGATTCTGTTCCCTCTAACCATCATCTCAAGTCTGCTGTCAGAATTTAAGTAATTAACATCGATGTACGCAAGAGCAATTCCTTGTTCGAGTACAGGACTTACTGTCCCGCTTGTCAGATGACCAACTACTGTATCGCCTGCCACTACTTCATAACCGTGTCTCGGAAATGATTTTGTAAGGCAAACAAGCGGAGTAAGTTTTCTCTTAAGACCGTCTTCTTTTATTTTCAGAAGTGAATCTTTACCGGTAAACTTCTCTTTTTTCAGTTTCGTGATCCAGCCAAGACCGGCTTCGAGCGGATTTGTCGTCGCATCGATATCGTTGCCGTATAGACAAAATCCCATCTCAAGTCTGAGAGAATCGCGGGAACCAAGTCCACATGGCTTGATAAAATAATCATTGCCATGTTTCATCAAAGAATCCCACAACTTGCATGCCATCTCTTCATTTCCCGTGAAGTAGAGTTCGTATCCAAGTTCTCCGGTATAACCGGTTCTTGAGATCAAAACTTTCTCTCCTGCAAACTCACCATAAGTGAAATGGTAATACTCGATGTCGAGTTTAATACCAAACACTGCTTCAACCACTTTCTTTGAATATGGTCCCTGAACGGCAATAAGAGTAAACTCATCGCTTACATCCTTAATGCTCACTCCATGAGTATTGTTCCTGTGCATCCATTCAATATCTTTTTCAATATTTGATGCATTGATAACGAGCATAAACTTTTTCTGATCGAGCTTGTAAACAAGCAGGTCATCCACGATACCACCATCCTCATAACACATGGCAGAATACTGAACCCTGCCCGGAAAGAGTGTGGATACATCATTTATCGTAAGGTTCTGAACATACTCAAATGCTGCATCACCTTCTATAATTACTTCACCCATGTGGCTCACATCAAAGAGCCCCACGCTGTTCCTTACCGCCTTGTGCTCGGCAATTATCGATTCATATTGAATCGGCATGCTGTAGCCGGCGAATTCAACCAATTTAGCACCATGTTTCACATGTTCTGAATAAAGTCTGGTCTTTTTCACGATTTACCTGTACTTATAATTTCGTTTTTCAAGTCTATAAATATAAAATTTCTTTCTCTCAATTCATACTAAATTGAGGAGCCGGAAATCACAAATCTGTTATTATCCCCGTCAAATCCTGTTTGGTTTTACGGGCTATAACTTTGAACTGATCTGAATTGAATGCATTATCCTCTTCAATTCTGATTCTTAGCATGTATCTCATCTGCATCTTGGCGAGTGTACTCGGGAATCCTTCCTTGAGTTTCTGCGCTACGAATGGATGGCATTTAATAATAATCGAGCGATGCGGCGCCTCGGTTCTGTATTTTCCGAGCCATTCATCAATTTCATGAATGAGGTGCGACTTCTTCGTCAACAAACCGGTCCCCATGCAAACGGGACATGTCTCGGTAAGAGCCTGCATGATATTCTGTCTTACCCTCTGTCTGGTGATCTGAACAAGACCAAAGTCTGACATGGGGAGAATGGATACCTTAGCGCGGTCTCTTCTGAACTCTTTCTTGAGTTCATCGTAAACTTTCTTTCTGTTCTTTTCATCCTCGAGATCGATAAAATCGATTACGATTAAACCGCCGATATCCCTTAACCGCAACTGATGCGCAATTTCGCGGGCTGCTTCCAGATCGGTTTTCAGGGAGTTCAGTTCCTGATCCTTGCTGGCTGCATATTTTCCGCTGTTTACATCGATTACAACCATCGCTTCAGTATGCTCGATCACAATGTGACCGCCGCTCTTCATGGCAACTTTTCTTGCGAAGAGTTCTTTTATCTGCTCCTCAACCTTGAATGCTTCGAAGATCGGTTCCTCCGAACGCACCTGCTCAACTTTGTCGAGCAACTCAGGCTGTGAGACCGCGATGTAATCTTTAATCTCTTTGAATACTTTTTTGTTGTCGATGTACACTTTTGAGATGTCAGAGGTGAAAAGATCCCTGATGACACTTGAAGTGGTGGAGACATCCTGATATATAATGGCAGGGGGGGTTCCGCTTCTCGCCTTTTCCTGAATCTTTTTCCAAAGTTTCAAGAGGCTTCTCAAGTCATCCTTTATCTGTTCCTCTGCCTGACCGCGGGCAACAGTTCTGATGATCAAACCGTAATTCTGTGGAAGAAGACTCTTGGCAATTATGCGAAGGCGCTTTCTTTCACGGAAGTCAGTTATCTTTTTTGAAACACCGATCTTGTTGTCGTAAGGGAGGAGAACACAAAATCTGCCCGGTATTGAAATAGCCGAACTGACCCGCACGCCTTTATTGACTACGGGCTCTTTTGTGATCTGCACAAGGATTGGTTCCCCCTTCTGTAAGATGGGGACACCATTTATGAATTTAGTCTGGACGATGGCATTTTCTTCATCTGCAGCAACGCGTGCTACATTATCATCTTCATCATCCTCTTCATCTATCATTGCCTGAAGTTCTTTGGTTTTCTCTCCGATATCTGAAAAATGGAGAAAACCATCGTGCTTCATGCCGATGTCTATGAATGCTGCTTTAATGCCGGGAAGTACCCTGGCTACTTTGCCAAGATACACATCTCCAACCATCCTCCGGTTTTCGGAGTAATCGACGAAGAAATCTACTAATTTCCCGTCTTCCGTTATCGCCACACGGGTCTGTGTGTTCGATGAATTTATAATAATTTCTTTTAACATAGGTAGTTAAACTCTTTGTATTTAACAGGTTTTGAACTACTGCAAATATTCCAATTCCACTTAGATGTACGCCACCCGCGAGCCTTTTGGGTTCGGGTTCAAGGTAATAAAACATTAAGATGAAGTTTCCGAGAAACTCGATCATTCTTTTCAAAACTTGGTGATTGATGAGGATGTCCCCTTCTTCAGGGGACATCCAATAAATTTATTCTTCGTTATGTTTAACTTCAGCAGTTGCGGCTGCTTCTTTAAGAAGAGCTTTGCGGCTCAGACTGTATTTCCCGCCCTCGATGCGAAGAAGTTTTACTTTAACTTTATCGCCTTCTTTGAAGTAATCGGTAACTTTGTGCACTTTTTTCATATCTATTTCGGATATGTGCACGAGCCCTGACTTACCGGGGAGAATTTCCACAAGCGCACCGAATTCCATAAGCTTGGTCACGACACCGTCGTATACTTCACCTACAACCGGTTGAGTGGTCATCAGTCTTATTCTTGTAGCTGCACCGTTTGCTGATTCTGCATTTGGACCTGCTATCTGGATCGTTCCGTCATCATCAATCGAAATATCAACTCCGAATTCCTTCTGCATGCCCTGAATTGTCTTTCCACCGGGTCCTATGATCGAACCGATAAGTTCGGTAGGAATCTGAAGTGTGGCAAGAGTTGGGGCAAAGGAACAAAGTTCGGGTCTTGGTGCTGAAATTGCACTATTCATTATTCCGAGAATATGAAGCCTTCCCTGTTTTGCCTGTCTTAGAGCTATCTCCATTACTTCAAACGAAACACCCTTTATCTTGATGTCCATCTGAAATCCGGTGATACCCTCATCAGTACCGGCAACTTTGAAATCCATATCGCCAAAATGATCTTCGTTTCCGAGAATGTCAGAAAGGACAGCAAACTGGTCGCCTTCTTTTATCAAGCCCATCGCAATTCCTGCAACCGCTTTTTTTACAGGAACACCGCCATCCATGAGGGCGAGTGATCCGGCACAAACTGTTGCCATGGATGATGAACCGTTTGACTCAAGAATATCACTTACAAGACGGAGTGCATAAGGGAAATCCTTTTCAGCAGGGATCATTCTTTTGAGTGATCTTTCTGCAAGGTTTCCGTGTCCCACTTCTCTTCTGCCAACACCTGAATATCTTCCAACTTCACCAACGGAAAACGGTGGGAAATTGTAGTGAAGATTAAATCTTTTCACAGTCTCATCCATCAAACCATCAATGGTCTGCTGATCATTTTTTGATCCAAGGGTAAGTGTTGTAAGACTCTGGGTTTCTCCTCTTGTGAAGAGTGCAGAAGCGTGTGTGCGGGGTAAAATTCCGAGTTCGACAGTGATTGGTCTGATCTCGTGTGTTTTTCTGCCATCGAGGCGAAGATTTTCTTCAAGAATACATTTGCGAATCAGTTCATACTGGAAATCGTGCAGAAATGTATTAATTGTTTTTTCCTGCTCAGGATATTTTTCAGCGAGTGTTTCGTTTGTCTCTGCAAAAATTGCATCGAAAGCATCACTTCTTTCCTGTTTTGCCATGACTGTGTAGATTGCAGCTTTAAGTCTGTCATAAGCCAGAGCTTTTACTTCTTCAAGAAGTGTCTGATCAATTTCCTTTGGTGTCACAACCATCTTTGGTTTGCCGCACTCGGCAGCAAGTTCAGAAATGGCAGTTACAATTTTTTTGATCTGCTCCTGAGCAAATTTCAATGCTTCAAGCATCACTTCTTCAGATACTTCCGAAGCTTCGCCTTCCACCATCATGATCGAGTCGTCTGTTCCTGCTACAATCAGCTCGATATCACTCTGTTCAACTTGTTCGAATGTTGGATTAACCACAAACTCGCCGTTTACTCTTCCGACTCTTACTCCTGCAATAGGACCAAGAAAGGGAATATTCGATACTGCGAGAGCGGCTGAAGCACCAACGATAGCAATTACATCGGGATCGTTTTCTTTATCAAACGAATGTGTGGTTGCTACAATCTGTGTCTCATTTCTATAGCTGTCATCAAACAGAGGTCTGATAGGACGGTCGATAAGCCTTGATGTCAGTACCTCTTTTTCCGATGGCTTTCCTTCTCTCTTGAAAAATCCACCAGGGAATTTTCCAACTGAGGCAAGTTTTTCCCTGTATTCAACCTGTAACGGGAAAAAATCGATCCCTTCAGGTGCTTTGGGAGAAGCCACGGCGGCGACCAATACCATCGTATCGCCATATCTGACCATCACTGAACCGGCTGCCTGACGGGCATATCTTCCGGTTTCAAAGCTCAGTACTTTTCCGCCTATTTCAACTTCTTTTGTGTATATCATTATTTAAGCCTTACTTTCTAATATTCAATTCTTTTATGATTGCTCTGTATCTGTTGATGTCTTTTGCGATAAGATAGTCGAGCAATCTTCTTCTCTTGCCTACCAGCATGAGAAGTCCTCTTCTCGAGTGGTGATCCTTTGCATGTGCCTGAAAATGTGCGGTCAGGTCATTGATTCTCTTTGTCAAAAGTGCTATCTGCACTTCGGTCTTCCCTGAATCTTTTTCGTTTTCACCATACTTTTTGATTATCTCAAGTTTTTCTTGATTAGTCATTGTGTTTTCCTGTTTTTGTTTGTTCGATTCGACCCCAGAAACAACCGGAGCCAATTAATTAACTGTTTATAAACTTTTCAATACTTCGACAGCGGAATTTTTGTCCCTGTCTATCTGATTTGCGAGGTCCTGTTTTGTAATAAACCTCATCTCGCCTCTGATACGGTCGATGAATTTCACGCGAAGTGTCTTTCCGTAAAGGTCATGGCCCGGAAATTCAATGAGATGAACTTCCACGGCGAGGTCCTTCAGGTTGAATGTCGGTCTTCTTCCAACATTCAAAACACCTTTGTAGATTTTCTCCTCCACTTCCACCATCACAGCGTAAACGCCGTTGGCGGGAAGCAACTTGTTCTCGGAGTCGCACTCAAGATTCGCTGTCGGATATCCGAGCTCTCTGCCTCTTTTGTCACCGTGAACAACCTCTCCAAATATCTCATATTCGCGTCCCAGCAGTTCCGCAGCTCCTTTTACATTGCCTTCGGCGAGGAGTTTTCTTACTTGCGTGCTGCTGATATTGGTCTGATTTTGCATTACAGCCTCAACATATGTTACTTTAAATCCGGTTTTATCTGCTAATTTTCTTATAAAATTTTCGTCACCGGTTCTCCCTTTTCCGAAACGGTGATCGTATCCGACAATTATTTCTTCTATTCCGGTGCCATTCAATATAAACTTTGTAAAGAAGGAGTCTGCATCCAGCTCCGAAAAATCGAGGGTAAAATTGATGATAAAAACTTCATCAATTCCGAGGTTCTCAAAAATACGCAATTTTTCATTTGTGGTTGTGAGCAATTTAATGTCACCACCTTTGAAAACCACCTGCCTCGGGTGCGGGTCGAAGGTAATCAGAAGCGACCTGCAGCCTGATTTTTTGGCATTTGCCATTAAAATATCGAGTAGAAGTTGATGACCCTTGTGAACGCCATCAAAAGTGCCGATGGTCAGCACTGTCTTGTCTGACTTTGGAACTTCGCTGAGGTCACGATAAATTTTCATCAGCTCACATCTCTTGTATCTGCATTGAATATCTCTCTGAACGATTCAATTGTAACTGCATCTTCCACTTTGAATTCACCGATCGCTGTCCTTCTTAAAGACGACAAATAAGCGCCACAACCGAGTTTTTCGCCCATATCGTGTGCCAAAACCCTGATATATGTACCTTTTGAGCACACAACCCGGAAAGATACAACGGGATGCTCCCAGGATATTATCTCGAACTCCTCAACCGTTACCCGGCGGGTTTCCCTCTCTATGGTTTCACCTTTTCTGGCGAGAGTATAGAGGCGTTGCCCGTTTTTGCTTACCGCGGAATACATTGGAGGCAGTTGATCAATCTCACCGGTGAGTTCGGCTGCCACTCTGAGTATGTCATCGATCCCGATGTGCGAACTTTCATTTCTGATGTGCACTTCGGTTTCGGTGTCCATCGAAGGAGTCTGCTCGCCCAGTACAATGGTTCCGGTATATTCCTTTGGAAGACCCATGTAACTGTCAATTTTACGGGTCGATTTCCCTGTACATATTATCAGAAGACCTGTAGCCTTTGGGTCGAGAGTGCCGGCATGTCCAATCTTTTTGAGATGAAGCACCCGCCTCAGTCTGTAAATCACATCGAATGATGTGATCCCCAACGGTTTATCAATCAGTATTGTCTGACCGGCAGAGAAATCAATTTCCTTGTAACTCGTTACCGGTCTGGTTATCATTCTTATGTATCTGTTTTAGAAGTCCCTCGATCTTTTCAACATAGTCGGAAGTATCATCCACGAAGAACCTCAATTCGGGCATGAACCTAACTCTTATTTTAGAGGCAAGCTCATGTCTTATTGCCGGTACCTCCGCGGTTATCTTTTCGAGGGCATTCTTTCTCTGTTCTTTATCGAACACCGAAAAATATACCTTCGCCACTTTGAGATCGGGACTAAGCTTTACAGATGTAATGGTTATCAGTCCGAATTCCCTGTCATGATACCTTAGGAGCATAATCATGCTCAATTCATCTTTTATCTGACTCTCAAGTCGTGCAACTCTGTGTCCCATCTCAGTTCCTCGATTCCGTCTTACAGATCAATAAATTATTCGAGTTTTTTCTTGGTTTCAACAACTTTGAAGCCTTCGATAATGTCGCCGGTCTTTATGTCATTGAAATTCTGAACACTGATACCGCACTCATAGTTGGTATCCACTTCTTTTACATCATCCTTGAATCTCTTGAGTGAGGAAATCTCGCCCGTGAAGATTACAAGTCCGTCTCTGATTACACGGATTCTGTCGTTTCGGGTAATTTTACCTTCGATGACATAGCAACCGGCAACAGTTCCGATTTTCGGCACTTTGAATGTATCCCTTACTTCCACTGAGGAGGTAATTTCTTCGGAAAGTATAGGTGAGAGCATTCCTTCGAGCGCCTGTTTCACTTCGTTGATGGCGTCATAGATGATGTTATAAATTCTTATATCGACTTTTTGTGTCTCTGCAAGTTTTCTTGCGTTCATGTGCGGTCTCACATGGAAACCGATAATGATGGCATTTGAAGCATTTGCAAGCAGAACATCGCTTTCAGAGATGGCACCGACACCTTTATGGATAACTCTTACTTTCACTTCCTCTGTGGAAAGCTTCATAAGCGAATCGGAAACAGCTTCTACTGAACCATCCACATCACCTTTTACGATGATCGGGAGTTCACTGACACCACCGATTGAAATCTGTCTCGAGATTTCATCAAGTGTGATATGATGAACCTGTTTGCTGTCGAGTTCTCTCTTCAACTGCTGTCTTCTTACTGCGATCTCACGGGCAGTTCTTTCAGTATCCACAACGATAAACTGATCACCTGCCTGTGGAGCACCTTCAAACCCGAGTACAAGTACGGGTGACGAAGGTGGTGCTTCGTTCATTTTTTTGTTTCTCTCATCGAACATCGCTCTTACACGACCGTGCTGGTTACCGCAGACAAAGATATCTCCCTGTCTCAAGGTTCCTTTCTGAATCAGAACTGTTGCGGTGACTCCACGACCCTTGTCGAGCTGTGACTCGATAACAACACCTCTTGCCTCACGGTTTGGATTGGCCTTAAGGTCGAGTACCTCTGCTTCGAGGAGCACTTTTTCAAGAAGTGCATCGATATGTAAACCTTGTTTTGCGGAAATTTCAACACTTTGATATCTTCCGCCCCATTCCTCGACAAGTACATTACGGTCAGCAAGCTGTTGCTTTATCTTTTCAATATTTGCACCCGGCTTGTCAATTTTGTTGATGGCAACAATGATTGGAACATTTGCTGCCTGAGCATGTGAAATTGCTTCCACCGTCTGGGGCATCACCGCATCATCTGCGGCAACAATCAGGATTACAATGTCAGTTACCTGAGCTCCACGGGCACGCATTGCGGTAAACGCTTCGTGGCCGGGTGTATCCAGAAATGTAATATACTGGCCTTCGTTTACTTCAACTTTGTAGGCACCGATGTGCTGGGTGATACCACCCGACTCGCCGGCAACCACATTTGAGCTTCTTATATAATCGAGAAGTGAGGTTTTACCGTGATCCACATGTCCCATGATTGTTACCACAGGGGATCTTGGTTCAAGTTCATCTTCGCTGTCTCCGATATCCTCGAGGACATCGTTTGTGTATTCCTGCTCCACTTCAACTTCGAATCCAAACTCATCGGCAACAAGTGTGATGGTGTCAAGCTCAATCCTCTGATTTATCGAAACCATAAGACCGAGTGCGATACATTTTGAAATGACCTCACCGACACTTACACCCATAACATTTGCAAGTTCAGAGACAGACATAAACTGATTTACTCTGATAATTTGTTCATCTATCCTGCGCTGCTCATCGAGTCTTTCCTGTGCTTCCATTCTCTCTTTGCGTTTTCTTTTTCGCATCGAGGCTCTGTTCGAAATAACAGAGTCTTCTGTGGTAAGCATGGTTTTTCTGATCGATTCCAGAACTTCTTTCTGATCGATCTCTAATTTTTTAACTTTGGCTTTTTTCTTAACCGTTTCGGTTTCTTCTATAACCTGTTCCCTCTTTTTCGATTTGTTTTTCTTTTTCTTTTTAGCTTTTTTCTTTTCAGCATCCTCTGATGACTCAACGGCCGGTTTTTCTTCGGCTGTTCTTATGATCGATTCGGGCTTTGGTTCTTCCTTCTTCGGTTTGGGTGCCTCGCTCTCGAATCTTCCGAGAATCTTGAGACCCATCTGCTTTCCGGTACGGGGATCGAAACTGTATTTTCTGGGTGCGACTCCCTTGTCTTCGGCCGGTTTTTCGGGTGCCTGTTCTGTTTCTGCAGGCTCATCGGGTTTTATTAAAGCTTCTATTTCAGGAGATACCCGTTCTTCAACGACTGCTTCCTCAGCAGGTTTCACCTGAACAGGTTCACTTGCAACTGCCGGAGGTGCAACCGGTGCTTTCTCCTCCTCCTTCACTTCCACTTCCTGCGCAACAGGTGCTGCGGGAGCCGGTGTCACAGATTCAACCACGACAGGTTCGGAGACCACGACTTCCTCTTTCACAGGAGGCACTTCGACTGTTTCTGTTTTGGCAACTTCCTCAACAGGAGCAGGCGCCTCTTCTTTTACTGGAGGTTTATCGCTTACACCGGAGAGTTTTCTGTTGAACTCTTCCAGTTTTGTGTAATGTTTTTCAGCCCGTTCAATGTCTTTTTTAAACTGCACCTTCACATCCTCGAGCATCACGGGAGTCAGAGGAGTGTTGATGGTCTTTACATCGTATCCTTTTTTCTTGAGATACTCAACAATAGCCTGTGCAGATACATTGAACTGCGACGCAAAATTGTGAATTCTAATCTTTTGCTCTTTTGGTTCAGACATCTATCTGTGATCCTATCTTTCTAATCCTGCATTCTGTTTTTGAGGATGTCCAAAATTCTGTCAACTTGTTCCTCATCATCCTCAAAAATCTCAAGCAGTTTTTCTTTTCCGGCTTTTATTGCATCTTTTACAGTGTCAAGCCGGTTGTTTATAAGAGTTTCGTAAACTTCGGCACCAAGCTCACGCTTGCACTCGATAAGTTCCACTCCATCTTCATAATCTTCAATGTCTTTTTCAATCCGGTGGAAGTCGATGTTGTATCCGGTAACCTGCATTGCAAGCCTGATATTCACTCCATTTCTTCCAACTATCATCGCTGCCTGTGATGCTTCAGCAAAAATTACAGCGTTCTTATTAACTTCGTCGAGCTCAATCGATTTTAATTTTCCGGGAGCAAGTGCTCTCTGGATCATGATAACCGGATCATCGGAATATGCGAAAACATCGATATTCTCGCCGGCGAGCTCTTTGATAATCGAATGAATTCTTACACCTTTCATACCAACACACGCACCCACAGGGTCAACGCGCTTGTCCATCGATTCAACAGCTACTTTAGCTCTCTCACCGGCCTGACGGGCGATTTTTCTTAATTCTATAATTCCATCATAAACTTCAGGTACTTCAAGCTCGATAAGTCTTCTGAGGAGTTCGGTATCGGCACGGGAAATGATAATTTCAGGTCCGCTCTTCCCTCTTCTGACTTCCTTCACAATCGCTCTGATTGTGTTGCCTTTGTAATATCTCTCGTGAGGAATCTGTTCCTCGCGGGGGAGCATAAGTTCATTTTTGTTGTGGTTTACGAGAACATCATTCTTACGGATTTGATAAATATCGCCGATAACGATCTCTCCCACGAGTCTCTTGTACTCGTTAAGGATGATTTCCTTCTCGATTTCACGAATCCTTTGGTTAAGATTCTGCTTCGCCAGATTTATGAGTCTGCGCCCGAAGGTTGCAAGCTTTAACTGCTCCACATACTCATCACCTACATCAAGCTCATCCTCGTTACCAAGTCTGTTCACTTCTTCGAGACTGATCTGTTTTTCAGGATTCTCAACTTCTTCGACTATTTCTCTGACAAGAAATATTTCGATGTCGCCTCTGTCCATGTTAACGACTACGGAGTAGTTTGCTTCTTCACCATATTTTTTTCGAACAAGCAACCCGAAGATATCTTCAATTATTCCATGAAGTACATCCTTGTCCACTCCTTTTTCTCTCACCATCGCCGCAAACGATTCAACTATGTCTGCGTTCATTTCTCTTCCTCCACTAAAAACTTACTTTAACCTTGGCACTCAGAATATTCTGAAAACCAATAATTCGTGATTCTTTGTTTAATTCAAATGTTAAAAGGTCATCTTCAACCTGAAGCAGTTTTCCTTTTATTTTCTTTTTCTCTTCACCTTCCGAGTATGTTACCTCGAATTCCCTGCCGATATGCTTTGTATACTGTTTCAAATGTATCAGTGGTCTGTTGACCCCCGGTGATGAAACATCAAACCTGACAGGTCCCTCAAAAAGGTCTTCCTCGTCGATTATCTTGCTGATATCACGGCTGACGGCCGCACAAATGTCAGCAGTCACGCCCTCTTCCCCGTCGATATACAATTCAACAACTTTTACCTTGCCTTCACCCTTCATAACAAAATCTATGAACAGCATCCCGTGCTCTTCAACCGTCTGAAGGCATATCTCTTTTATTCTGTTGGTTGCGTCAATCATAATTGCTTTCTAAAAAAAAACGCCCTGTGTCCGTAGGGCGAATAATCAGATTACAAATATAGCAATTTTCAAGGATTTTAACAAATATACTATCTTTCTACATCATTAATTTTCACAGGCTAAACGGCATTTCACTCAATGTATGTCATTTTAGAAAAAACTGTACTGTAATGATATCTAAAATCATATTTCTGTTGGTTTTGTGACAATTATTAATTATTATTGTTGGTCACTTTCTTATCTACACAGGACAAAAACATGAAGTTCCGTGACTTTAAAATCGGCGCCCGCCTGGCAACCGGATTCGGCATAGTAGTATTTCTGATCCTCTGTTCTCTCGTTGTTTCCATTTACAACATTAATACCCTTTCGGAGCAGACAACCCTTCTCTACAGACACCCTTTTACCGTTACAAATACAATCAAAATGGTAGATATTGAATCCGAGAGAATGCGAAGAATCCTGAATAAACTAATAATCTTTCCGGAAAGTCATGATTCTCTCATTGCGGAAATTGATTCATCCAATCACCGTATTCTTTCTTATTTCCCGGTCTTGAGGGAGCGGTTTCTCGGTGACAAACAGGATATCGATGACCTCGAATTCGCTTATTCAAAGGTGGAGAAGAGCTATCAGGCAGTGATTGATGCCCTGGAAGAGGGAAAGGTGGAAAAGGCAAAATCAATTCTTGTTACCAGTGAAGTTGTGGTAATAAAATTTGAACATGAATTAACGGATGTACTGAACTTCGCAAACAACAAAGCCAATTCATTCTACGAAAATTCACAGGTCGTGGAAGCAGATACTAAAATTTTAACTTACTTTTTCCTCCTTGTTCTAATGCTGACCAGCGGTCTTACCGGGTACCTGATAACAAGAGGAATTCGTAAACCGGTTGATTTGATAAGTAAAAAGGTAAAACTGATTGAAGCGGGAGAGTTCTACTCCAAAATCGACTACGATTCAAAGGACGAGCTGGGAGCTCTCGCAAAGACAATTAATCAGGTGTCTGACTCACTTGGTGACTACACTGCCAAAGCTGAAATTCAGAACTGGCAAAAGTCGGGAATTAACAGTCTCAATGAAACTTTAAGAGGTGAACCAAAAGTTTCCGAACTTGCCGACAGGGCATCTGCATTTCTGTGCGAATACACCGGTGCATTTATCTGTGCTTTCTATGTGACTGACAGCGATGAGGAATACCTTACGCTGGCAGGAGGTTTCGCTGTCAGCGATGTCGAACGGGCTAATAATACGGTTAAATTCAAAGAAGGTCTCACCGGCGAATGTGCCGCTTCACGCCGCCATCTTCATGTCAGGAATGTTAAAGACAGCCATTTCTTTATCTCATCTGCCACGGGAAAATCGCTGCCGAGTGAAATTTTCCTCTTCCCCCTTGTTTATGCAGAAAAACTTTACGGCATAGTCGAACTTGGGAAATATGGAATATTTTCCACCCGGGAGATCGAGTTCCTGTTAAGTACTTCTGCCATTATAGGAGCCGCTGTCAATTCCTCCAAATCGAGAGAATCGCTGACGGATCTCCTTATGAAGACTCAACAACTCGCAGAGGAACTTCAGGTGCAACAGGAGGAATTAAGAAGCTCGAACGAGAAACTCGAAGTGCAGCAGGAAGAACTCCGTGCTGCCAATGAGGAACTAGAAGAGCAGACAACCGCCCTGAAATTTTCCGAGGAAAGACTGAAATCGCAACAGGAAGAACTCGAAGTAATAAATGAAGAACTCGAAGAGAAAAACGAATCCCTGCAGAAACAGAAAGCAGATATTCAATTAGCAAGAGAGGAACTTGAAATAAAAGCCGAGGAACTCGCTATCGCCAGTAAATACAAATCAGAATTCCTGGCAAATATGTCCCACGAACTGAGAACCCCCCTCAACAGTCTTCTTATACTGTCAAAAATGCTCGGTGACAATAAAAAGGGCAACCTCACAGAAGATGAGGTGGAATCGGCTGAAGTGATTTACAGAAGCGGTTCTGACCTCCTCAATCTCATTAATGAGATCCTCGACCTTTCAAAAATTGAAGCCGGCAAGATGGAACTCCATATTGAGAAGGTCCCGGTTGAAATTATACGAAGAAATGTTGAGTCAACTTTCAAACATTCTGCGGCTCATAAAGGACTGGAATTTGATCTCTCCATCGGCGAGCACATACCCGATTCAATCGAAACTGACAAGCAACGACTGGAACAAATTCTAAAGAACCTCATCTCGAATGCAATAAAATTCACCAAAACCGGGAAGGTCACTGTCAGAATCGACATGCCAAAGGCTTCAGATAATCTCTTCCGAAGCGGATTGAACAGAAATGAATGTGTTGCCATTACAGTTGCCGACACCGGAATCGGCATCCCGCTCGAAAAGCAAAAAGTAATATTTGAGGCATTCCAGCAGGCTGACGGTGGCACATCACGCGAGTTCGGCGGCACCGGACTTGGTCTCTCGATATCCAGAGAGCTTTCACATATCCTCGGTGGCGAAATCCAGGTCGAGAGTATTCCCGGCACCGGTTCCTCTTTCACACTCTTTCTTCCTCTTAAGTTTCCCGGACAGAATACTCCCAAAGCTGCTGCTGTGCCCGTGATTTTACCGAAGACCAAAGTACCTGAAGAAGTTGTGGTTGCCCCGGTTAAAATTGATAAACCACAAAAGATTTCAGTAACTGACGACAGAAAAGAGATCACGGAAAAAGACAAGGTCGTTTTAATTATTGAGGATGACCCCGACTTCGCTAAACTACTGTTCAAGGAATGTAAAGAGAAAAATCTTAAGGGAATAATTGCCCTCACCGGTTATGAAGGTCTGGAACTGGCACTGAGATTTCTACCCATGGCAATACTTCTCGACCTGGGTCTCCCCGATATCAATGGTATCGATATTCTGACCCGTCTGAAAGAATCCTCAAAGACCCGGCACATTCCTGTGCATATTGTAAGTGGCGCCAATACTGTAAGGGAAGCTCTGAACAAGGGAGCCATTGGATACCTCGCCAAACCGGTTGCAAAAGAAGATATCGATGATGCGATTACCCGGCTTGAAGAGTTTTCGAACAAAAAAGTAAAAGACATCCTTCTCATTGAAGATGATACAAATCTGCAAAGAAGCATCTCAAGACTTATCGGAGATTCGGATGTTAATATTTCAACGGTGGAAACAGGAGGCGAAGCGATCAAAGTGCTCGCCGATGGTCACTTTGATCTGATGATTCTCGACCTTGGATTGCCTGACATGACAGGCTTCGAGCTACTTCAGTCGTTGGAACAATTTGAAACAAATCTTCCCCCGGTAATTGTCTATACAGGAAGGGACCTCTCCAAGGAAGAAGATGCAGAACTTCGAAATTATGCCGATTCCATCATCATCAAAGGTGTTCGATCCGAGGAAAGACTCCTCGATGAAACATCTCTCTTTTTGCACAGACTTGTGAACAAAATGCCCGAAAACAAAAAGAGAATGATCCTCGATCTGCACGAAACCGACCAGCTCTTCAAAGGGAAAAAAGTATTGATTGTGGACGACGATATGAGGAATGTCTTTGCACTGTCAAAACTACTCTCCGACAAAGGCATGAATATCCTGAAGGCTGAAAATGGCAGAAAAGCTATCGAGATTATCTCCTCCGAACCGGAAATCGATCTTGTGATTATGGATATAATGATGCCCGAGATGGATGGTTACGAAACGATCAGAAGGATCAGGGCAAAGGAAGAATTCTACGATATCCCGATTATCGCAGTTACCGCAAAAGCCATGAAAAAAGATTATCAGGATTGCATCGCTGCCGGTGCAAGCGACTATCTTCCGAAACCCGTTGATATCGAAAGACTCTTTTCAATAATGAGGGTCTGGTTATACAGATAAATTTTCCGTGGAAAGCATAGATGTTCAATAAATCAGAACTGGAAAACATCGAATTAAACCTCCTTCTCGAGGCAATATACCGAAGGTATGGTTATGACTTCAGAGACTATGCACGCTCATCCCTCCTCAGAAGGGCGAAGCTGTTTATATCCCATCTCGGTCTGCAGAATATCTCGGAAGTGATTCCAAAAATTCTCCACCAGCCGGATCTTTTTTTGGATCTTGTACATCATTTTTCGATTACTGTTACCGATATGTTTCGTGACCCCTTTGTCTATTCCAAACTGATCGAGAAGGTGTTCCCCTTTTTGGAAACTCACCCGTACATTAAAATATGGCACGCAGGCTGTGCTACGGGGGAAGAGGTATATTCAACCGCAATACTTTTGAAAGAGGCAGGAATCTACGACCGTTGTACCATTTTTGCGACTGACTTCAACGATTCCGCCCTTGAAACGGCGAAAAACGGTATTTACAAGATCGATAACATGAAACAATGCATCAAATCATATCAGGACGCCGGAGGTGTTCATTCGTTTTCGGAATATTACTCCGCGAAATATGATTCGATCACTTTTTCCAAAGAGCTTAAAAAGAATATTACCTTTGCAAATCACAATCTCGTTCTCGACAGAAGTTTTGGTGAAATGCACCTGATTTTTTGCCGCAATGTGCTGATTTATTTCAACAAGGATTTACAGGACAGGGCTCTCGAGCTCCTGTCGGAAAGCCTCATTCCAGGTGGCTTTCTCTGCCTTGGCACAAAGGAATCCATTACTTTCAGCTCGGTGGCAAATCAGTTTGTTGTCGTGCAGGATAAGGAAAGAATTTTTCAAAAACGATACATCACTTAGAGAGACCACCCTTGGAAAATCGGGCTTTTTCAGGTATTATCGTTGTAGGTGCTTCAGCAGGAGGACTTAATGCACTCATTTCGCTCCTCTCTAAACTGCCGGCTAAGTTCAAGATTCCGATTCTGATTGTGCAACATACAAGCCCGTATCAGGAAAGTCTCCTTACCGATATACTTGGGAAAAGATCGGTGTTGCCCGTGGTTGAGGCAGAGGATAAAATGATGATTTCACCCGGCTTGGTGATCGTAGCGCCTCCAAATTATCATATGCTCGTGGAGAGCGATGCGACAATATCACTCTCAACCGACGAAAAAGTGAAATATTCCAGGCCTTCGATTGATGTCCTATTCGAAAGTACCGCCTGGGTTTACGGAAAAAATTCCCTCGGGATTATCCTCTCGGGTGCGAATGACGATGGTGCAAAAGGCATCAGGGAAATTAGGGAAGCGGGCGGGATTACCCTGGCACAAAACCCCAAAACCGCTGAGTTCGCTTTAATGCCACAGGCTGCGATTGAGACCGGCGCAGTCGATTTTATCCTGACTATTGATGAAATCGCGGCATTTATTTTAGAAAAAAACAAATCACACAACTAAAAGTTCGATCAGGCAGATACATGTATAAACAAAAAATCCTTATTGTTGATGATATCGAATCCAATTTAATATCGCTCGAAAAAGTTCTCCATGAATTGGATGTAACTATAATCAGAGCCCGAAGTGGAAATGATGCTCTCATCGCAATTTTAAATCATGAATTTGCACTCGCGATCGTCGATGTTCAAATGCCGGGAATGGACGGATATGAACTCGTTGAGTATATCAGAGGTGAAGAGAAAACAGCAAGTCTCCCGGTAATTTTTCTCTCTGCCGTCTATTCGGATGAGTATCATGTATTTAAGGGATATGAGTCGGGTGCTGTGGATTTTGTTACGAAACCCTTTAATCCATTCTTCCTGACAACCAAAGTGAGAATATTCCTCGATCTCGATAAAAAGCGATATGAGCTTCTTGAAAAGATTGAACTCGAGAAATCGAAGAATTACCTCGAGAGTGTACTCAGTTCAATCAACGATTCGTTGATCGTTATCGATATGGATTCTGCCATCACCAATGTCAATACCTCGGCAATACAAATTCTGGGATACTCCGAGACTGAACTTAAATCAATGAAGATTAACCGGCTGTTCGATTTCGATTTCTTTGCCGGTTGGAAAAATCACCTTGTGGAAGACGGCAATCCGTTCTTTCCCAAAACAGAAATGGAAATAGTGAAGAAAGGCGGGGAGAAGCTACCCGTTGTTATTTCCGGCTCACCCCTCTTCGAGAATGGCAACAAACTTAAAGGATTCGTTCTCGTTGCTTTCGATATTTCTGAAAGGAAACTCTACGAGGGGGCAATTCTTGCGGCAAAACTTAAAGCTGAAGAGATAAGCAAAATAAAATCCTCCTTTCTTGCTAATATGAGCCATGAGATCAGAACTCCGCTCACCGGCATTGTTGGATACGCCGAACTCTTGAAGCAGGAAAGATTATCCGACTACCAGCAGTCTCTTATAGACAAAATCTACTCTTCGGGAAAAAGACTGGGAAACACTCTGAATTCCATCCTCGATCTTTCCAAAATTGAGAACAGCATTCAGAAACTGGAACTTAAGAAATGCAACCTGAAACTGCTCGCAGAGAGAGTTTTTAATTCCAATAAAAATGTCGCAAACGAAAAATCTCTGAGGTTCACACTGATCTGTAATGCCAGCGACACATCGGTTCTAATTGATGATCACCTGTTCGAGGAAATTCTACTCCACCTCCTCGACAATGCCTTCAAATTCACACAAAGAGGCGAAATTACCGTAAAAATTGAGAACGAAAAATCGGACGGTTCTTCCTGGGTGTCGGTCAGTGTTATCGATACCGGTATAGGCATAAAAGCGGAAGAGCTTGAGATTATCTGGGATGAGTTCCGTCAGGCAAGCGAAGGACTGAACCGGGGGTTCCAGGGGCTTGGTCTCGGACTCACAATCTCAAAAAAGTTTACTGAAATTATGAACGGTAAAATATCTGTTTCCAGCACCTTTGGAGAGGGATCAGTCTTTACATTAAAATTCCCTGTATCGGAAGACGCAGCCGAGCAGGTTCCTCAGTCAAAGATGCCATCAAAAACTACAGCGTCGATACCCGGTGACAATGTCATCAGAACGGCACTTCCACGACTGCTATATGTGGAAGACGAACCGATGAATCAGGATCTTATTACTCTCTTCCTCCGAAACCGTTGCGACATTGATTGTGCATCATCCGGTGAAATCGCCCTTAAAATGGCTCAGGAGAAGCAATATGACGGCTTTTTGATGGATATCAATCTGGGACCCGGGATCTCGGGAATAGAGGTGACAAGACGATTAAGGGAGATGAGTCATTACCAGGATGCTCCTGTGATAGCCATAACCGCGCTTGCCCTCGCCGGCGACAAGGAGACTTTCCTCGAAGAGGGGTGCAGCCACTATCTCGCTAAACCATTCAGGAAGGATGAATTGCTTACACTTATAAAGTCGATATTCCCTAACGGTTCCTGACAAGCCTGAATTCTGCCATTTTGTTCTTGACCCGTTTGGTCAGTTCGATTGTGTATTCACTATACTCGACCTTGTCACCCGGGTTAAGGATTTTTCCAGTAATGTCCGAAACAAATCCTGCAAATGTACTGTACTCGTCCGACTCCGGAAATTCGGCTTCGAGGTGATCGTTCAAATCGGTGATGCTCATATTACCGAGTATCAGGAATGACTCATCGGGCAGGGGTGTTATCTCGGCAGGCTCACCTTCGGTGGTGTAGGTAATATCCCCGACTATCTCCCCGAGAATATCCTCAAGTTTTATTATCCCCTCTGTCCCGCCATACTCATCTGCAACTATAGCAGCCCTGATACCCTTTAATTGCATCTCTTTTAAAATCTCTGATATAAATTTGGTCTCGGGAACAAAATGAGGTGGGCGTATTGCCCTTTTAATCTCATAGTCATTGTTCACGATGTAATAACGCATAAGGTCTTTTACATTCACGATGCCGGTAATATTATCGAGCGAATCTTCAAAAATGGGTACGGAATTGTAGCCTGTTCTTATTATTTCCTTAAAATCTGTCTCAGGGTCGCCTGTCAGCTCCACGGCTGCCATTTCAGTCCTTGGAATCATAACATCGTATGCTGTCAAATCGTTAAATTCCAGCACATTTTCCAGGATTTCATGTTCCTCTTCATCAAGCTCCCCCTTCTTCAGCCCGGCATCCAGAAGCCTTTTTATATGTTCTTCCGAGACGAGTGTTACAGAATAGTTGGGAATGGCATTGAAGGGTTTCAGAAACAGCCCTGCTATATATTTCAAAGTTTTAGTAAATACTTTTCCGGTGATATCGAGAATGATTAGTACATAATAAACCAGAGGGGACAGCTTTCCGGCGAATTTTTCACCAAAACCCCGCGGAATGTAAACTGAAAAAAGCCAAAAAAGTGATGCCACAGGAACCGCAGAAAAAAGAACAGGAACCCACCAGCCATAGCCTTTCAAATCGATACCTACATCGTGAAGCCAGTCGATAAGGAAACTTTCTATAATTATCAAACCCACGGCAAAGACTGCATATCTGACTATCTCAGCGGTTTCGTAGATGCTTTCGGCAGATCCCTTAAATCTTTCCACCATACCTGCATTTTCATCATCTTCCGTTACCCAGTCCTCACCCGGATTCGCCAAAAGCACCGTCTCCGCAAGGGTTACAACTGCTCCAATCAAAAATACCAGCAGGATTGACAATAAAATTGAAAACATTTTTCCGTTCGTTTATAATTGACTTAAAGATAAATGCAATTTATAAACAAATAGTTTAATTTCGTCAACTTTACTGAATCTAAAAGTGCAATCCTAAACTTAGACCAAAGCTGAAATTGCTGAACGACTTGCCGCTTTCTCCCGGCAAATTCGATGGAATCGTTTTCTCTGGGATCCAGATATAGTCGCCTGTCAAAGCGATTGATACTTTTGATGATGGATAAGCCCTGAGATCAACAGCAAGAAATCCACTGAAGACGGTTTTATTCAGGGATGCCGACTCACTTGTTACGGTAGTGGTATATTTTACTGGATCATAGACGCTTTTGCTTCTTGCAATTGTATAGTCGATTGCTGCAAAGCCTGCCCCAGCTCCCGCTTTCACTTTTATTCTCTTTTTTGGCTCATCGGGAAATGGATTGTAGAATGCTGTTGCATAGTATCCGTAAACACGATTAGACATCTCTTCATTTCCATATGTGTTTTGCGAACCATACGAGTATTTAAGATTTGGTTCTGCTGCTGAATAAATTGCCACTCCTGCATCTATTTTCTCGTTAATATCGTATGTAAGTCTCACACTTCTGAAAACATTCAGGGTTATATCATCATAACTGTAGTAATTTCCGGTTCCCTGCCTGTATGCCGGGTCTGACCGAGCATAAACCTTCGCAATTTCATAATGGATGTTCAGATGTGTCTCCTCCGATGATTGAAGGATATCACGCCTCATCCTCTGCACTTCTTTGGGATTCTCCAAATCATACTCAAGTTCTTTGTCACTGTTCGACATGTCTATTCCGATTCCAACCAGTCCGCCGGCAACTGCTCCAAGAGCCCCGACCAGAAAGTGAGTCCACAACCCGTCCGATTGAATAAACCTGTCAGATTGCCAATCCTGCTTCCTGAGCAAAAGCTGACATGCAAACGCACCCGCGATTCCGAGACTTAGCATATTATCCCTGTTAGTCTGTTTCGAGTCGATCTTAAGCAGCTTAAGCGAACTGATTGCAACTTTCTGAATCTTTGAGTTTAGCAACAGCTTCAGAGAGTCCCCTTCGAGATCAAGAAAGAGACCTCTCGTCAGAACTCCATTCCTGTCGACCATTATTACAGGATCGAAAGCGAATTTGTTCTGATAACTTGAATAATCCTTCACCTCTTGTGCCGGGATGAGCGTGGTAAGTAACAGGATAAAGAACAATGCCCGGTTTATCACTGAGTTACTTGCTTTGTCTCTTTTTCTACCGAGAGTATCCATTTTTGATACCTTTCATTTGAGAATTTTATTACTTCACCCGGTTTGCTCACTAACTTGAAGAGTGTCAATAAATCGGGATCCTTATCCAGTGCCGGCATGTCAATCTTATACCAGCCCTTTGTTTTCATGAATATCGATCTTGCCATTCCGGATTTTAATTTTGGTGCATCATACTCTGCCATAAACCAGTCTCCCGTAGTCGGCATTTGATGATATGTTTCATCACTCTTACTGACGATGGAGGAAATGTCCTTACCGTCATGAGTAACGGTCTTTGCCACTTTTACTTCTGTAGCTTTTGTTGTCCCCGGTTCGTCGAAACAAAGTGAAAAATTATCCAGAGTCCAGAATCCAACGGGTGGATTTACTTCAAACTCAACGATTTCTCCGCTTACTTTGGACAAATCAATTTCAAGAACTCTCCTCTCTGTTTTGAACGGACCTCCACCCTGCAAAATGCCTTTGCTCACCCACTCACCATTTTCCTTCATCAGCAAATTCATCTCATATAATTCTTCCCGCTGAAGGAAATTCATGGTGGTTTTATAGTACTCCCCTTTTTTGTCAAGATTCCGGTAATGTTCTTCAAGATTCTTTCCCTGAAGCTCAAGCATTTCGGAAATCATCGTGGATCCCCAGTGAGTGGTTCCTACATTATAGACCAGCCACGCTTTACGGGCACCGGGTCTCTTCTTAAACCCAAATTTTATCTTGTGCTTCGTCAGTGTGTTATCTTTGAAAGGCATTTTGGTCTGCCACGAGATCATGTCATCCTCGATCAAAAACGGTTTTAGGTCGTTCCCTTTCTCATCCGAAGCATAGCTCACTTTTTCTCCCTCAGGAAGAGCGAAAACTTCACCGTCGTTGTTCATCAATGCAATTGTGTTCTGAGGGTGATCGACTGCGACAAGGCTCATCTCATCGATGTACTCCGTCTCATAAACTTCGTTCGTTATCTTGAGTTTATATCTCCCGTCAACTTCTTTGAGATTTTCGAGTTTTGTATAGTCCGTCCTTTCGAACGCCTTTGATATTGCTCCACCCAAAGGTTCGGCGTCGAATACATATTTTTCTCCGTCATATGAATAGATGAATGGACACGACTTTTTGGCAGCCAGGGCAATCAGCATCGCAACCAGTGTCGTTGCGGCAAGAAATCCCACCGTAGCTACCAGCGACATAACCCCGTCGAATTTTTCGACCATAACATACAACGCATCAAGAGCATTTATCTCGACCAGACTGTCGGCATCACTCAGCCCCTTTATCAAAAGGTTGGCATTTCTATATTGCCCGTATCCTTTACCGAAACTCATCTTTGATCCATTCTTCAATTGAAGTCCTGACAACAAAATGCTCGTATCAGACTTGAGTTGTTCAATCGTGAATGTAGCGGGCGGGTCTGTTCGGTAAGCCTCTTTTATTTGTTCCGCAAGGAAAAATACAGGTTTCCCTTCCATGTTATATCCGGAAACACCGGCACCCCTCAAAACCACCGTGGCACCATTTTTTTTAAACGAGTAAGTAAAACCATCGGGCATTACAACCTTGGTGATCTTTGTATCTTTTCCCTCAAGTTTAACAACATCAAACTCTTTTCCTGTGTTATACACAGCACAACCAAGGAAGTAGTGAGTTGTTGCTACTATAAGACACGAGATAAATATCTTTCGAAACATATGATACCTCATTCATCCGGGCGGAATCCGCCGGTTATAAATGTGATTAAAAGGTGTGACGGGATCTTTGTTTTATTCATTTTGCACCTCGGGATGCTAAGGGAAGAGTTCCTTGAATTTGTTGGCAACTCTTTCGAATGGAACAGGATGGGATTCTTCTGCGGCAATCTCTTCTGAAATTGCGATGGCAGGGCATTCGGCTTTTAACGGGTAAGGGATATTTTTTCGCATCCTTGACAGGATAACTTCAATATCCTCAGTAAGTATGTTACCGAAGGTCACGGGCATAAAAACACAGGGGTTGATATTCCCGGCGGAGTCAATATAAAAGTGTGACAGACCTCCCATGAGGCAACCAAGCCCATCCTTCCCTTCAAGGTGGGCAAGATAGTATATGACGGGATAGTCTAAATAGTTTTTATCGAGATTAATTTTTTTCATGAAATTCAGAAGTGCGGCTTTCTCTCCACCCCCCAAAAGTACGGAATAATCCCCCTTGTAACCACCACATTCCCTTGGTTCCAAAAGTTCAATCAGAGCTACTCCCTTCTCCTTGACAAATTCTGCGTATTTCATTAAATCGGACTCGTTTGCAATCTCTTTCACAGCGCAAAAATTTACATAGGTAAGAATGCCATGTTTCACAAAAAGATCAATCGCCTTCAATGCACTTTTCCAGGAACCCTTTCCCCGAAGCCTGTCATTTTTTAATTCATCATTATGATCGATTCCGACACCGGCCGCTGTTAGTCCCGCTTCCTTTAACTGAACAACTTTTTCTTCAGTTACTGTCATCCCTGAAGTATGGATGTGAAAATCGGAGAGATTTTTGTCCCCACTTCTGAGAATTGCAAGCAATCGCTCAAAATCACTCAGCGGTTCACCACCGGTAAGCACGATTACTCCACAACCGTGTTCCTGAAGTGACCTGACAGTTTTCACCCAATCATCATTGGTGAGTGAAATGTAGTTATTTATGTTCGCCTTTTCATAACAATGACTGCAGTTCAGGGGACAGTTTGAGGTGATTGCCAGAAGGGCTGTGTCAATTTGCCTTTTTTGAATAATGCCGGAGTCCAGGAGATGAAAAACTCCGTTTCTCACCGAATTTGCAAAAGCTTGAGAAGGAATGCCGGGAACGGCAAGTGAGGAATAAAATTTTCCGTTATGAAGGATCATTTTTGAAAAGTGAAGTTTTTTTCTGAGTTTGTAATTCGCACTTATCACTCTTATCGAAAGCGATTCCCTGACTGCATTCCGGATACTCGAAGATTCCCGCTTTACCAGCATCCAGGAATACATCCTGATGATCTCCAAAAGATATTGCCGGTCCGGGACGATTTGCGATGATTTCATAAAAACTCCACAATTGACACCGGTAAATTAAGCCATGACCTCTGAATTGTTGTCACAAACTTGTCAAAAAGATGTAAAGAGAATCACTTTCAGTTTTTACAATCTCTTTACTCCCCTGTGACATCTCCTTTTGGGGTATAAATTAATTTTGACCCAAACAAAAACGGAGATTATCCCAATGAAAGCACGCACATATTTAACCGTTGTCCTCCTCGCAGGACTTTTTAATTTCTCATTCGCAGCAGACAGCCTTACAATTCTGTTTGTTAATGATACCCACACAAACCTCGCCCCTCAGGCACCAAGAAATTCCGACTTGTCAGGGAAAATTGGCGGGATCGCCAGAGCTGCCTCTGTTATCGGCATGACAAAGATGACAGAAACAAATGTCCTTACGCTTCATGGCGGCGACGCCTTTATAGGTGATCCGTTCTTTTCACTGTTTTTTGGTGTTCCGGAACTTCAACTAATGGGAGCTTTAGGCTTCGATGCAATGGTTGTTGGTAACCATGAATTTGATCTCGGTCCCGACAACCTGTTTAATATTTTTGCAACTGCTTTTCCACAAGGGGCACCATTTTCAATCATTTCGAGTAATGTCCAATTCCCAAATGAGACCAACACAGGATTGGACAACTATATAAAAGGTTATGCCATAAAGGAATATGGAGGATTAAGAGTCGGAATCTTCGGACTGACTACGCCAAGTGCAAACTACTTCTCTCAACCGGGTTATGTCAAAATTATTGAATCAGACTCAGCTTTGGCAGCTTGTGCGATGACACAAATAACAGCGTTGAAGGAAGCTGGATGCGAACTGATTGTTTGCCTTTCGCATCTTGGTCTTAATATCGACAAACAGTTCTTTGCAATGGTACCTGGTGTTGATATAGTCATCTCGAGCCACGACCATCTTAAACTTGATACACCGGTGGAGATTGTGAATCTTTATACAGGCGGTAAGACCTATGCATTCCAGGCAGATGCATTCCTGAAGTATGTTGGTAAAATAAATGTGGTTGTGAACAATGGCCAGGTTCAACCACCACTTTTCCATCTGATTCCGCTGGATGAGAACATCCCGGAAGAGCCAACAACCAAAGCAATTATCGATACTCTCATTGTTCAACTCGAACAGGTTTACGGACCAATGTTCAGAACCCAGGTGGGTGTCGCTTCCGGATTCTTCAGTGAAATTGATACGAATCTGACCGATACTTCAACCCACCATAATACACCTGTCGGTAATCTCGTAACGACTGCCTTTAAATGGAAAACAGGTGCAGAAATTGCAATCACTGTGGGTGGTTCCACTTCCCAACCGATACAGGCTGGACCCATAGTTCCGGCAGATCTTTTCAGATGCATAGGATATGGCGCCAACCCCGTCAATAATCTTGGGTTCAGGCTTGCAAAAATCAATATCTCAGGCGCAAATCTTTGGTACGCGATGGAGAATGTTGTCAGCATGATAGCAACCGACGATGAGTTTGTACCTCAAACCGCAGGACTGTCGTTCGGAATGAATGTGCAAAATCCTCCGGGATCCAGAATTACATCGATTACGGTTAACGGACAACCAATCGATCCATCTCAGTCATATAACCTGGTCATGAATGAGTTCCTCTTAATGGCTATGCAGAATTTATTCATGATACCTTTTGATGTTGATACACTTTATTCTGAACTTACTGAATTCCAGGCGTTGACCGAATATGTAATATCCCAGGGGGTAATTAATCCCGGGTCAGGTAACACAATGAGTGACGAATCAAACAAGGAAAGTTTTCTGCCAGAGAAAGTTAAGCTTTTGCAAAACTACCCGAATCCTTTCAACCCTTCAACCAGTATTACATATTTGCTCCCCGCGACTTCAAATGTAAACCTGAAAGTTTTTAATTCGCTTGGAGAAGAGGTAATGGAACTGGTAAATGAGTTACAGGGTGCCGGTGAGCACAGGGTAACCTTCGACGCCAAAAACCTTCCAAGTGGAGTCTATATTTACAGGTTGTCTGCTGGTTCTTTTGTCCAATCCAAAAAAATGATTCTCGTGAAGTAAGGTACCCGGAGATTTTTGATTCCCGGTGCAGGGACCGGGAACCAAAAAATATATTTTCAAGAGGAATTGACTTTTAAAGAAAAATATTATAATTTGGGGAAGACTTAATCGAGACTTTAATGACTGATAACAGGACGCTCGTCGTGGCAGGTATCTTTGCCCAATTGATCGTCCTTTCTCTCTTTATACCGGCAACAAATCAAATGCTTTCAAAAGCTGATCTTCCCGTTACGCTTCTAAATAATACAGGGAAACTGGTGATTGAAGACCCTGCTTTCGAAAAGACAACCACCGTTCTTGCAGTTAATAGTACCCATGTTCACGAGAGAGAGGAAGTTGAAATTGTTTGCGACTTTTTCAAACCGGGAGACCACATTTCCCTTACTCTTCTTTCAGGAGATAAAATCACAACAAAAGACTTTGTTTTGGTGCCGTTCTACTCTCTGTTCCATGTTGTTGTACAGGTAATTATTGCACTCGTCTTTATACTTATCGGCAATTTTGTGGTGATTAAAAAACCGGGTAACCTGCACGCACAACTCTTCTTTTTGTGCTGCTTCGGAGTAGCGGCAATCGTGATTACAACCTGGGGGTCTGTATAGGTTGACATTCCCCTTTTGGCTGATTTAACAAGAGCAATTTTCCACCTCTCTTATGTTGTCACTCCGGTATTTTTTATTCATTTCGCACTGGTCTATCCGGTAAACAGAACGAAGGACCCGGGATATGTCCTTTTTCTGCTCTATTTCTTCGCTTTTGCGGTTTCTTTTGGCAACTTTTTCTCTTATCTTTCAGTTAAAACTTCCCTGACCCAGGAAAGCCTTTCCGACTATATCGACTGGTTTAACATCAGTAGAATTGCGACCGTGGTACTGGTGATTGCCTCAACATCGATTTTTATAAATTCCTACAGGAAATCGACTACTCGGGAAGATAAACAGCGGCTTCTCTGGCTGATTACAGGATATTTTATCGGACCATTTGCATTTGTATTGCTTTGGGTAATCCCTCAGGGGTTAACAGGGCGTGGAATTATCCCCGAGTCCGTGGTTTCAGTACTGATGCTCTCAATTCCTGTCTGTTTTACTATCTCAATCGTTAAATACCATTTCCTTGATATCCAGTTTATTTTAAATCGAAGCATTGTTTATACCACGGTTGTTTCAATTCTTACGGCAATCTATTTTGCCTCACTCTTTCTGGCTTCCACCTATATCACCAGGGATTTTGAACTCGAATTTGCGACGATCACAACCCTTGTACTGGCATTCTTCTTCCAGCCGCTTAAGACCAGAGTACAAGTGGTGGTGGATAAAAATTTTTTTATGGTGCGTTATAACTTCAAAGAAATGGTGGTACAATTCCGCAATCTGCTGGAATCCGCAATCACTGTCAAGGAAATCGGAATTTGCCTCGGGGATTTTATCCTGAAAAATATCCCTTATAAATTTTTTGCGATTTCGTTGCTTCAGGAAAACTCATCCCCTCGCTTGCTCTACCAAAATCGCGAGTTTACATTCATATTTCCCGAAAATGTGAGACTCGAAGAAAAAATCTACGCCCGTAGAGATGCTTTGGAACAGGGCATTAATTTTGAAGATATGAGTCCACTGCCGTTTAGTGATGAAGTAAAAGTGATCATTAATGAAAATGCGCACACCGCAAACTTCCATGCTGTCGTATTGCTCGGGGAGAAAAAATCGGAATTCAAGACTTCGAGGGACGATATCGATTTTATCGAGACACTTGCAAAATCAGCTATCGATGCCATCGAGGCTGCATCGCTAAAGGAATCTTTGATCAGGAAAGAACTTGAAGCAGAGAAACTCGTCGAGCTGAATGCACAGAAGTCGCTCTTTGTCTCTTCCGTCTCCCATGATCTGAAGACACCCCTCACTTCCATCAATCTCCTTGCTCAACAGATGAAAAGGAAGAAAAACATTCCGGAAGATAAGGTGAACCATTATCTCGATGTAATTACCGGTGAAACTGAACGGCTCACAAGACTGATTGACAATGTACTCCATTTTTCACAGATGGAAAGAGGTGTGAGGCAATATGTCATGGCGCCCCTGGTGCTAAATGATACGCTGCAGAACTCTCTCGATTTGATGGAGTACCAGATAAAAAGTGAAGGATTTAAGCTAAAAACCTCTATTCCGGAGAAAATTTTTCAAATAAACGGAAATCACGACGCCCTTGTTGAATGCATGATTAATCTCCTCTCCAATGCCCTCAAATTTGGGAAACCGGGCAATGTAATCGAAGTGTCGCTTATACAGGCAGGCGGTGATGCTTGCGTCACCGTAAGGGATCATGGAATCGGGATGCGGGAAGAGGAGATGAATGAAATTTTTAACCCCTTCTACAGAACAGCCACTTCAACTTTTAAAAAGATTCCCGGGACCGGGCTTGGTCTCTCGATCGTAAAACATATAATTGACTCTCATAGAGGGAAAATTGAGGTCGAAAGCAAACCGGGTGAAGGAACAGCATTTAAGTTATATTTTAAGGAAATTTTATGAAAAAAATACTCTTGATTGAAGATGACCCGGCAATCAGCCTTAGCCTGACCGATATACTCGAATCTGAACATTATGAAATTTCCACCGCGAGGGACGGGAATGAAGGGTTAAAAACGGCTATCGATGGATATTTTGATTTGGTACTGCTCGATCAGATGCTCCCGACGATGAACGGTATTGATGTTTGCAGAGAACTCCGCGCAAAAAATTCTGATGCCCCCATTATAATGCTCACCAGTAAAAATGACGAGGTTACCAAAGTACTGGCATTCGAGATTGGAGCCGACGACTACATAACGAAACCTTTTAGCATCAATGAACTTCTCGCAAGAATTAAAGCAGTTTTAAGAAGGACTGGAAACAAAATACCTCAGATTCAATCCAATCAATCAGGCGACTTGATATTGAACGACAAAGAGATGACATTGAGCAAAAACGGTGAGGTTTTCCCTCTCTCTCCCATAGAGTATAAACTTATAAAATTCTTTTTCGAACATCCTAATGAGATTTTCTCCCGAAACAAACTGCTGGATGAAGTGTGGGGATACGACAGTTTCCCGACCACTCGTACAATAGACAATTTTATACTTTCCCTTAGGAAAAAGTTCGAGGATGACCCCTCAAACCCAAAACACTTTGTTACAATCCATTCTGCCGGCTATAAATTTGTCCCGTAAAACCTAATCGACCCCCATTATTGCATTATTGGATTACTGCATTACTGCATTAAAAAAAAGGGCTCCGAAAACCAAAGCCTCCGGAGCCAAATATTACTGCATTATTGGATTATTGCATTACTGCATTAACTGCATCCGCTTGTTGAACCACAGGTCATGCACTTCAGACAGGTACCGTTTCTTACCATTGTCATGCTGTTACATTCGGTGCAAATGTCACCGGTGTAGCCTTTTTCTATGGCTCTCTGAACCTGATGCTTAATCGCTGTCGACTGTTTGTTCAGAAATTTTGAAGTAGTGTCCTTCGTTTCTGAAGTTGCAAGTTTTGAACTGTAGCCGGGAGAATCCCTTGGTTCGAGTTCATAAATGCTCTCGCTGACAAGTTCCTCGCTCTCAAAATCCTCGTTGGCCTTGCTTACTTTCGTGGATGAAAGGAGGTCATCCGCACTGACATGTGCAAGATCATATCTGTTCAGATAAGTGACTGCCAGTTCACGGAAGATGTAATCGATCACGGAGGTTGAGAACTTGATTCTCTGGTTTCCGGTGACCACACCCGATGGTTCGAATCTTGTGAAAACAAAAGCATCCACAAACTCTTCGAGAGGCACACCATGTTGCAAACCGAGTGAAATAGCTATGGCAAAACTGTTCAGAAGGCTTCTTACAGTGGCTCCCTCACGGTGCATATCTATGAAAATCTCACCAATCTGTCCATTGTCATATTCACCCGTTCTGATATAGAGCGATTGCCCGTTAATCTTTGCTTTTTGGGTGTATCCTTTTCTGCGATCGGGAAGTCTTCTTCTTTTTGCGATGTAACGGTGAATGATTCTTTCAGCTACCTTTACAATGTTGTTTTCTTCGTGGGATTCGTAAATTTCCTGGAAGTCATCATCAATTAGTGAATTTAGCGGCTGCGAAAGTTTCGATCCGTCTCTGTAGAGAGCATTTGCCTTCAAACAGAGGTTCCACGATTGCATATAGGCATCTTTAACATCATCAACCGTCGAGTGGTAAGGCAGATTGATGGTTTTTGAAATGGCACCCGAAATGAACGGTTGAGCCGCAGCCATCATTTTGATGTGAGCCATGGCTTTCAGGAATCTCGTTCCCTTTTTACCGCATTTGTTTGCAGTGTCGAAAACAGGATAGTGTTCGAATTTCAGATAGGGAGCACCCTCAACCGTCATTGTACCGCAGATGTAATCGTTTGCGGATGAGATTTCCTGTCTTGAAAAACCAAGTTTCCGCAGAAGATTGAAATCCATCGAATCCATCTCTTCTTCCGTCACACCAAGTTTCTTCAGGAAATCGACTCCCAGGGTGTATTTGTTGAATGCAAAGGAAATGTCGAAAACCGAGGGCATCTGTTTCTCGATGATTGAGATGGTCTCATCGGTGAATCCTTTCGATTTCAGCGATTCTGCATTGATGTAAGGACATCCTGTGAGGGATCCGGCACCAACAGCATATTTGATGATCTCATCTATCTGATGCTCGTTGTAGCCAAGTTTCTTGAGTGCCGGGGGTACCGACTGGTTTATAATCTTAAAATATCCGCCACCGGCAAGTTTTTTGAATTTCACCAGCGCAAAATCAGGTTCAACTCCCGTGGTATCGCAATCCATTAGCATACCGATTGTACCGGTTGGAGCTATTACTGTCACCTGAGCATTTCTGAATCCGTGTTTTGTGCCGAGGTCGAGAGCACGATCAGCATCCTCTCTCGCAGCTTCAAGCAGGTCAGAGGGACATTTCGTGGGGTCGATTCCCATCGGCTTTATTGTCAATCCTTCATACTCCTCGACGGGTACATTGTAGGCGGCACGGCGATGATTTCTCATTACCCGGAGCATGTGATCCTTGTTTTTCTCATATTTTACAAATGGACCAAATCCCTTTGCCATTTCAGCACTGGTGGCATAGGCGCTGAAGTGCATAATTGCCGTCAAGGCTCCTGTAATGGCTACAGCTTCTTCACTGTCGTAAGGAATGCCCTGCTGCATCAGAAGAGCTCCGAGATTGGCGTAGCCGAGTCCCAGTGTTCTAAACTCGTAACTTAGCTGTGCGATTTCCTTGCTCGGAAATTGTGCCATCAGGACACTTGTTTCAAGCGTGATTGTCCACAAACGGGCAGCGTGCCTGTATGCTTTAATATTAAATTTATTCGTTTCAGGATTGTAAAATCTCAAAAGATTCAACGATGCCAGGTTACATGCTGTATCGTCGAGGAACATATACTCACTGCAGGGATTGGAGGCATTAATCTCTCCATCCTCGGGACAGGTGTGCCATTCGTTTATTGTTGTGTGGAATTGCAGTCCGGGATCGGCACAGTTCCATGCGGCAAACGAAATGTCTTCCCAAAGCTCTCTCGCTTTAAGCACTTTTGACGGCTTCGGTTTCCTGTTTTCCTTTTTGGCTTTCTTCTTTTCAACTCTCCAGTAAAGGTTCCATGGTCCATCTTCGAGAACGGAATTCATAAATTCGTTGGTAACCCTGATGGAGTTGTTCGAATTCTGTCCGGAAACGGTTGTGTAAGCCTCGGAATTCCAGTCGGTATCGTAAATAGGGAATTCTATCGATTTGTAACCGAGCTTTGCGAGTTGTATCACTCTCTCAATGTAATTATTCGGAATAAGAGCCTTCTTTGCCTCTATTACAGCTCTCTGCAACTTTATGTTTAATTTCGGATTAAACCTGTCATTCTCAGGATGCTCTGCGTAGCAGGCTTTCATTATGTTGTTGAGGTGAAGGTTGTTCAACTTTGATCCGGTTACCAGTGAAGCAACTTTTTGCTCTTCGATAACCTTCCAGTTTACAAATTCTTCGATGTCAGGGTGATCGAGATCGAGACACACCATCTTGGCAGCTCTGCGTGTGGTACCGCCTGATTTTATCGCTCCTGCCGACCTGTCACCTATCTTCAGAAATGACATCAGACCTGAAGACCTGCCGCCTCCACTGAGCGGTTCTTCTGATCCGCGAATCTGACTAAAATTGGTTCCGGTTCCCGATCCGTATTTGAACAGACGGGCTTCGCGAACCCATAAGTCCATGATTCCGCCATCGTTGACAAGGTCATCACTGATTGACTGAATGAAGCATGCATGTGGCTGCGGGTGGGTGTAAGCATCATCGGAGGAAACTAGCTGTCCCGTCTGATAATCAACATAATAGTGCCCCTGTGAGGGACCTGTAATTCCATAAGCCCAGTTTAAACCGGTATTGAACCACTGTGGTGAATTGGGTGCAGCCATCTGGGTAGCGAGCATGTAAAACATCTCGTCGTAATAGGTCTTGGCGTCTTCTTCTGTATTAAAGTAGCCGGCTTTCCAAGCCCAGTAAGTCCAGTTTCCGGCGAGTCTGTGAAATACCTGACGACTGTCTGACTCAGATGTAAATCTTTCATTTTGGGGCAATTTCGCAAGATTATCAGTATCAGGTTCTGATGGCAACAACCATTCAGGAACCCCGGCCTCCTCAACTTTCTTAAGCAGTTTCGGCACTCCGGCTTTTCTAAAATACTTCTGTGCGAGAATGTCAACCGCAACCTGCGACCAGGTTGAAGGCACCAGTATGTTCTGCATCGAAAATATCATTTTCCCGTCGGGATTGCGTATTTCCGAGTTGCGTGGTACATATTCAATTAAATTTTGTACATCTGTCTCATTTTTGGTAAACAGTCGTGAAATCTTCATAAATAAAAGTAAATCCTGTTAATTAGTTGAACTAATTGTATAAAAATTTAAAAAACATCCTTCTCAGGTTAGTGATCACTAATCTAGAAATTTCTATTGAAAACTTGCCTCTTGTCGCAGGGCGACCCGGGCGGTAGGGAAACTTTTATCTGTCAGCCGGCAGATTTTGGTATCGAAAATTAACCCTCTTTGGGGACTTATACAAATTAAATTTTTGCCACTTTTGAAATTGATGCAAAATCGAAAGATATTTTTTTTCGCTCCCCTCCTTTCACCGACTTCTTCCACCACTTCACCGATTTTCCTTTTGCACTCTTTCATTTTTTCACTAAAATCGGTTAGAAAATTTTAAGATTTATCCGGACACACAACAGAAGGAGAACTGTCATGGCTAAAGTACAATCGCAAACAGCCCGGGTTTTTATCGGTGTCGGGCTCATAGTGCTCGGTATCCTTTACTTCCTTAAAGAGGTGGATATCATAAGCTACCGAATCAACGATATCCTCTTTTCACTTCCGACCATCGTTCTGGTCATAGGAATTATCCTCTTCGTAAACTCACGCAGGAAATCACTTTCATGGCTGCTTATGGGTCTTGGTGCAGCGGGTATCGTGATAAAAAGTTTTAATCTCGACTACTCGGATTTTATCGTCCCTGTCATTCTGCTGGCACTCGGTTTTTACATAATCTACCGGCATGTTGAGAAACAGCGGGAAGCTGAACTCGGTGGCGGCACTGATGACTACCGAAAACAATACACTTCAGAATATGATGTTATAGAGGAAGTGTCGGTCTTCGGAGGAAGCAAAAGGATAATCAACAGTAAAAACTTCCGTGGTGGCAATATAACGATTATTTTTGGTGGCTCCGAGTTATTTATGCGTGACTGCGAACTTTCTGACGGAGAAAATGTCCTCGATCTCTTTGTCATTTTCGGGGGCTGCGACCTCACAGTACCGAGCAACTGGAATGTTAAAATTGATGTGGTTTCGCTTTTTGGCGGTTTTTCAAGCAAAAAATACAACTATTCCAAACTTGACGATGTCGATGAGAATAAAACCCTCATTATCAAGGGACTTGTCCTTTTCGGTGGCGGAGAAATGAAAGTTTTCTAAATTGATGGTTTGAATTGTTGTTTGATTGCAGATAGAGGTTGTCCCAAAAAGGCAGCCTCTTTTGTTTTTCAGAAAAACTCCTGTTTTTAGTTATATTTCACGAGTTCAATTTATTTAATCCGGCATAAAGAATTTGACCAAAAAAGCCCTGAACATCATAATACTGCTGATCACGCTCGCTGCAGTCTCCACCCTTTACCTCCACTATACGACCGGAATTACTGTACTTCAGGCAATTACCGATTCAGTAATTTCGACAATGCTCCTGACCGGTTTTTCAGGCGGGTTGCTGCAACTCTGCCGTTTCGTGAAATTTGAACTTGACGGGCTTATAAAATTTATCGTGATCCACCTGATTGCAGGTATCATCGTCTCCGTTTTCTGGGTGATTACTTCCAAACTGATTATTTTCAATCTTCTGATAAGCGACACTTTTTATCAGTCCTTTTTCCAAAAGAATTTTATCACCCGCTTCTTCATCGGACTGATTCTTTACTTTACTTTTACAGCATTCATCTATCTGATTCAGGCATACTTCAAGAATATCGAGAACATAAAAAATCAGGAGGCTCTGAAAACAAAACTTCTCGAGTCGGAATTGAACATGATGAAGCTCCAGATCAACCCCCACTTTATTTTCAACAGCCTTAACTCAATCTCGGCTCTGACGCACATCGATCCCAAACTTTCGGTGGTCATGACGGAAAAACTTGCAGGGTTTATCAGACTCGCTCTCGCATCACACGACAGGGAGCTAATACCCCTTCATGAGGAAATCGAAAATATAAAGCGCTATCTCGATATCGAACAGGTCAGATTTGATGAGAAAATGATCGTTAAGATATCAGTTTCTAAAGATTCTGAAATGGTGCCCGTCCCATCTTATATTCTCGTACCGGTTCTTGAGAATGCCATTAAACACGGTGTTCAACCGTCAACCGTACCCGTGGAGATAGATATCACCTCTGAAATCATGAATGAAATGTTGAAAATTGAGATACGAAACGGACTTGAGACTGTGCAGGATGTAAAAAAAACCGGATTGGGTGTGGGGTTGCAAAATGTGCGGGACAGAATCAGGCTCCACTTTCCCGAGAATGGCTCTTTCTCAGTCTCGAAAAAAGAAAATTCATACACTGCAACAATCCTGATCCCCGTGGAGAATAAATGAAATTAAAAGCTCTCGTTGTCGATGATGAATCTCTCGCAAGGTCGCTTGTAAAAAAATATTGCATCGACTCGGGGATTGTGGAAGTTGCCGGCGAAGCACGCAACGGCATGGAGGCTCTGACTCTCATCAATGAATTGCAGCCGGATGTCGTTTTTCTCGATATCCAAATGCCCGGTATTTCAGGACTCGGTCTGCTTGAACTCCTCGAGAATCCCCCGTTTATTATCTTTGTCACTGCATACGATGAATTTGCCGTAAAAGCATTCGAGAAAAATGCCGTCGATTACCTCCTGAAACCGGTTGAGTACGAGAGGTTTATTGATGCTGTCAACAAATTAATTTCACGAATAGCCGTTAAAAACATAAATTCCGAATACGCCGCCTCACTTGAAAGTCTCAGAAAGGAAACAGCGCCATTCATCTCCACTATCTCGGTAAAAGACAAAGGCGATTTCGTAATCATTAAAGTTGAGGATATTCTCTTTTTCGAGGCGATGGATGATTATGTCTCAATTCATACCAAAAATAAGAAATTTCTGAAAAAAGGGACACTGAGAAATCTGGAGGAAAAACTGGATGGAAAGGTTTTTTCACGAATTCACAGATCCTTTATTCTTAATCTGGACTTTCTCGATAAAGTTTTGAATGATGGAAATGAGAACTACAGGGTAATTTTAAAGAATGGTGGCGAGCTGCCTGTCAGCCGTACCGGTTTTAAAAATTTAAAAACAATTATTTCCTGATTTGTAACTCATATATTGAGATTCAACCTCGTAATGTCAATCTCTCCCGATATTTCGCGGTAATCCGGTTGGCTCAACGCGACAGTTGACATTTTTTTGAAAAGCTGAATTTTTGTCTGATACTCGGAGAGATAGTAAATCTTTACCCGGTCACGGTTTTGAGCTGCCCAGTTCAGAATAATTCGCATCCTTTCGTAATCCTCATCGGTTGGCTGCAAATCAAGTCTTTCGTTTCCTTCAAACCAGTCATCAAGAGCATTTTCGAAATTATCGTAACCCCCTGATGAAAAATTTCTGATATAAACTTTCCCCTGAAGCAGAAGGAAATGATCCATTACTCCCCCGTCTCCCGAAACTGATATCCAGACATTCGCTTTGTTAACCGGCTCCCTCAACAGTGATGATTTATGTACCTGCTGCAGGAGCAAATCAACGGTTTTCTTCACTTCCGCTGCCTGCTCAAACTTCAGTTCGGCTGAATATGCGGACATCCTTTGTATCAATTCTGCGAGCAGATCACTTTTCCTGCCCGACATAAAATCATAAAACTTCCTGAGTTCTTCCCTGTATTCACTGTAATTATCTTTCTCGCAGGGAACAACACACCGGTCGATTGTCGCCATAAAACAGGCTCTTGATTTGGAAAACTCCTTCTGGTCACATGTACGCAACCTGAAAGATTTCTCGGCAATTTCCATCACTTCCTCGGCTTTTTTCCTCGTCCCAAACAAACCGAAGTAATCATTTCCGTCAAGTTCAAACTTGTTTACCAACTCAAGTTTGGGATAGGGGTGCCGTAAAGAAACCCGGATGAAATATTTATTTCCATAGTTTGTGAGCTGAATGTTGTGCTTTGGCTTTGTTTTTTTGATGAGTTGGGCTTCCTTCACCAATGCCATCACTTCGGTTGAAGTGGTCTCATACCTCAAGATGGTTGCACTTCCCAAAATGAGTTTGCTCTTCCCGGCGGCATTGTCCATAAGGTGGGAGGAAAGCCGTTTCCGAAGTGATTTTGACTTGCCGATGTAGATCACTGTCCCGGAGCCATCTACAAACCAGTAGTTTCCGGGGAGGTCGGGAATTGCAGGAATGTCAAATTCTGTTTCGGAAAGTGTCTGCGGAAATTTTCGGGCAATATCTCTTGGCGGGATGTACTGAAATCCCAGCACATCTTTCAAAGTAATCAGTTGGAATTGTCGCTCAAGTTTTTTCTTTACCTCAATAAAGATGCCCGCCGTTGCCATTGCATCAGAATACGCCCTGTGAGTCACACCCGGCGGAATATTAAGATGATCCCTCACCGATTCCAGCTTCTTCGATTTTAATTGAGGAAACAGCCTCCTTGCTGCCCTCAAAGTACAAAATGTTACAGGATTAAATTTCTCATACCCGGCATTCAGAAACTCTGCTTCTAAAAACTTCACATCAAACTGAATATTATGCCCCACTATCACAGACTCCGACAAAAACTCCATCAACTTTGATGCAATATTTTCAAACAACGGAGCACCCGCAAGATCCTCATCCCTGATGCCGGTGAACATCGTTATATAAGGGTCAAGCCTCCTCTGCGGATTGAGAAAAGTCGAAAAACTGTCGACAATCTCCCCCTTCTCAACCCTGTATCCGGCAAATTCGATAATCTTCTCCTGCCGGGGGTCAAGTCCCGTGGTCTCCACATCCAAAACAGTGAATGCTACCTGGTCGGCATCAAGATGATAAAGGGTTTCGAAGTTCAATTTGGGGGTGATTCCGGAAATTCAATTTATATCTAAACCAAATTTAGCTATAATACCAAATTGAGTTCAAAATATATTTACAAGCTTGATGAAATTCTGTAACTACAAGCTATTCAAGTTGCTGTATAAAAGATCCTTTTCAACTAATCACAGGGTTGATTTAATATTTTGGACTCAGCAGTCTCTCTACTCTTGCTTACAATTGCTTGTACTAAATTTATATTTCTCAGTTATACATCGAACTAATTCTGTTTGCTCGAAATATTATATGCTGCTGATAGTTCTTCAATATTTTGTTTCCCAAGTTTTCGCGCAACCAATTGCATTCGTATGTAAAGCTTTGACACTCTTTGGAGGTCTGCTTTATGTACATTCTCTCCTAACTTTTGCACATCCAGGACACTGGTGTTTAATTTTGTAAACAACTCGGTAGCCAAGTTTTGGTTAACATTATTGGGTGCTAAACTCCAAATCTCTAAGCTGAGTACTGAAACTTCCATTAAATTAATATAATATTCTGTTTTATCCCTGCTTACTGTACTGCTGTTTCCAAGAGGCGAACAAGACATTATAAAAGGTAACAGCACAATCAAAATATACTTACAGGAATTTGTTTTCATGATATTTAACTCCCCAAATTATTTAGTCTTAAAAATGCTTGATGGTATATATGCATCGATCAATGAATCAGCGTTTTCTTTACCTAGTTTTTTTGCTGCCACATCCGCATCGTTCAGAACGCGCATGTACTCTTTTTTTAACTCTGGAGTAAAATCCTCCAGCTCTTTGGCACTGAGCAGAATAAGATACGATTTTAAGTCGGCGAGGATTTCTAAAATCTGTGCTTCGTTATAGGATTGAGGCGAATTTGCCCACTTCTGAATTTTTAATACATTAATTTGCATTCTTAAAAAATTATTCGCAACTCGGTAATCAACTTTTGGTTCCTCACTTCCAGAACAGCCTGTAAGCAAGGAAAGTATCATGATTGTTATAATAGACATTCTTTTATAATTGAACATAAGGCATTCCATAATTTGTTGCTATTTTAAATGTTATCAACAATGATTCAAAATATTTCTTCATTAAGAACCCCTTTAACCTTCAAATATAGAACTACTGGTTCTTTAAGTAAATAATACACAGTGCTTAAAATTCCAAACCACCAGGAGACTAAATACCAAGTATCATGGTCAACAGCTTTAACGAGTCGTGTCGAGTTAAAAATAGAAATTACCCAATTCTGAAGCACGAAACTACCATGAACACTACCCAATATAGCGCCTAACCAACCTTCGTATCGTGAATCAGCAGAAGGATAAATGAAGATAGACACAATAAGTCCAAAAACTATATAATAAAACAATATAAGACCGACTTGTTTAAGAATAAATTTCATCTTAGACCTCTTATGTTAGAATATTGAAAAGTAAAATAAATCTTGTTTTCATAGAAAACATCTATTTTCTTAAGGCTAATTTATCAACTTTAATAATCGATTCTGACCTTACATACCGTCAATTCAAATGGATTAAAAGTCCTTTATACCCTCGATAATTATCCATTTTTAATTAGTAGATAGAAGATACCGTAAAAGGCTGCGATTATACAACACAGCCGAATCAAAAAGAAAATCGTGTTTCTCCTTGCTAATCTGATTTTAGCATAGGATAATTGACCATCTATCCCTTTTATATCCGGATTTAACCTTTTAGCTGATTCAAAGCTGTAGACGGCATCTTGCCATTTGTTATTGTTATAGAAATGGAGCCCCTTGGCTTTTTCAGCCTCAGCTTGCCGGAGACGCTGAAGCCTGAGTTGTTCTGCACTTCCAGGCTTCATGCTATTCAACTCTGAGAAAATATATTTACCGGCCTGAATTGCCATATCAGCTATATTTAACCAATCCATAACGGCTTTTCCTTATTTCATGTTTTTATTGAAGTTAAACTTCGTTTACTGAATATATCAGAATTTTTGCTTTTTATTTTCATTTCAGGTTAGTCCCATATTTTCGTTTTTACGCTTAAAGAATCTAATTATCTCCCCAACCCAAAGTACTAATGAAGTTGAACCAATTATATAAAACCAATCAATGAACGAGAGGGGAACAGTTCTGAAAATGTGTCCGCCGAATTGGATGATCAATATCTGTCCGAAAAAAATACTTGTAGCTATTGCAACAAAACTTTTATTTGCGAACATATCTTTAAAAGCCGAATTACTGACATTAAGACATTTTGCATTAAAAAGATTCCAAAATTGCAGCATTACGAAAAGGGAGAAAAACAGAGATAACTCATAATCAGTAACTTTTCCATCATTCTGGATATAAATCAGAAAAGAAGCCAGAATTACCAGGAATAAAGCCCCTATGCCAAATATCTGTTTTGCCATTGGAGTTGTTACAATAAAATCTTCCGGGGAGCGGGGTTCCCGTTTAAGAACATTATCATGTGGAGGTTCCGTAGCCAAAGCAAGAGCTGCAAAAGTATCCATAATCAAGTTTACCCAAAGCATCTGAGTCACAGTCAATGGAAGTTGAACCCCCAAAAACGGGCCCAATAGAGCAATTCCGAGAGCTGCCACATTTATCGTTAATTGGAATAAAATAAATCTTTGGATATTTTCATATAGTGAGCGACCCCACTTGACAGCACTGACAATACTTCGAAACGAATCATCAAGCAGTATAACATCACTAACCTGTTTCGCAAGAGCAGTACCACTTTTTCCCATCGCTAAACCTACATCTGCCTGATTGAGAGCAGGAGCATCATTTGTTCCATCTCCGGTGACAGCTACCACATGACCGTTAGCCTTCAAAAGTCGGATGAGTCTTAGCTTATCCATTGGTTTAGCTCTTGATAGAACAGCAAGATTGGGTAAGATTGGAACTAATTCATCATCTGTTTTCTGAGAGAATTGAGTGCCTGATAAATGAACAAAGGACTTTCGAGTATATTCATGCAAACCTATCTGCCGAGCAATTTCCGCTGCAGTGTCAGCGTTATCGCCTGTAACAATCTTCACATCAATTCCGGCCTCTTTACATGCCTGAATTGCCCCGGGGACTTCCTCTCTAATCGGATCCGCAATAGCAAAAAAACCAAGCCAGACGAAGTCATCGGTCAGGTCGTTGAGTTTTGGCAAAATATCTGTTTTAGGTTCTTCCTGAAACGCAACGCCTATTGTACGCATACCCCTTTTTTGATATTCGCTCATTTCCCTGATAATCTCATTTTTCTTACCATTAAGTTTTTCGACTCCGGTTTGAGTAACAATATTTGAACATTTGTTCAATACTATCTCGGGAGCACCTTTTATATGTAACACTTCTCTTTTGGTCAAAGGTGAGAGGCCCAAAGTCCCCATCATTTTTGTCTCATTAGAAAATGTCCACTGGTGCTTTATTTCAAAATTTTCTCTGGCAGAAAGGTAATCATAACCCTTTTCATTCAACCAGAGGAGGAGAGCTCCTTCTGTAGGATTTCCAATGACTTTTTTGGTGCCACTTTCATTGTTTCCGAGGTTTGCTGTAGAATTACATCCAATTGCCTCTGCTATCAGCGATAGCCCGTTTCCATTTCCATTACCCATAAAGTCGGGGAATTTGGCATGGTAGACATTCATTTCATTCTTAGTCAGAGTTCCTGTCTTATCTGAGCAAATACAGGTTGCAGCCCCAATCGTTTCACAAGCATCCATTTTCCTTACAAGATTGTTACTTGCAGTCATTTTTCTCATACTGTATGCAAGACTCAAAGTAACGCTCATTGCCAGTCCTTCCGGGACAGCGACGACAATTATTGTAACTGCAATCATAAAATATTCTAAATATTGGGAAAGAACTGAAGCCGGAATCCATGACTTTATATCACCCGGTAAAATATTAATCATGAATCCTCCTCCGGCCAATATGAGCAGGGTTAACACTCCATAACCCAGATTCTTTAACCATGGAGACAGACCTTCCTCGTCAAGAAATGCCGGTGGATTTGCGGATGATCCAATCCATTCCAGAAAGTCGTAGAAAATTGGCAGCCAAACTTTTATCAGAGCTATCGATATGAAAAGATGTAGGATAATTGATGCATAGAGTTGACTCCCGTTTAATAAGAGTATCCCATTAAGATAATCTTTTAGTATTAAGGCGCCATAAGTAAGTGCTGCAACACCGAGTCCTACAACTCCAATTTGCTTGCTTAACTTTTCAAGTTGTTGATTTAGAGGGGTCTTATTCTCATTTTCTTCGGTAGCTGCCGAAGCAATATTTGCGATTTCACTTTTATCACCAACAGCAGTTACTGACATGATACAGTGACCATCAGCGACCATTGTACCTTTATAAAGAAGATTTTCAGGATATGGAGAGTCAGTGACAGCTTTGAATTCAGGATGATTTTTTGGAAATTTGTTGACCGGAACGGCTTCTCCGGTCAATTTACCTTCATCTATCTGGAGAGAAACGACTTCGAGTAGCTCACCATCAGCAGGAATTTCTTCACCTGTTTCACATAGAATGATATCACCCACAACGACATCCCTTTTGGGGATGGTATCGTAGGCTCCATTCCTTATAACTTTAACAGGGAAATCATCGTTAACCTGGTTGAGTATATCAAATTCTTTGTTTGCTTTGTATTCATTTAGAAAAGCCATTGTTGTAGCAAGGAAAATGGCGATCATAATTCCTATGCCTTCCAAATACTTACCATCGAAAATTCCGGCAGAGATAGCAATCACAGCAGCTATCATCAGAATCCGTATAACCGGATCTTCATACTTTTCCAGATATAATTTCCACCAGGGTTCCTTTTCAGGTGGTGTTATAACATTCGCACCAAACTTTTTCCTGCTTTCTTCAACTTGCAATGAAGAAAGTCCAATATACTTGGAGTGACTCTCGGGTTCCATATATTTCGCCTAATTTAATTTTATTTAATTTTAGATGGTGGTTGAACAATTAGCTCGTCAACAACCACCACCTGTTATTTTAACACATTGTTTCAGACAAACGAAAGAAGAAAGATTAGTCTCATCTCTTTATTCGATAGTAAATTCGACTCGACGGTTACCATTTCTTCCTTCTTCTGTTGAATTATCATAAAGGGGATTTTTATCCGCCATTCCAAGCGTTTTCATTCTGTTAGCAGCAATTCCATTATTAAGGAGATAATAATATAATGCCATTGCCCTCTGTTCGGATAAAATTTGATTGTACTTTTCCAAGCCGGTATTATCAGTAAATCCAACTATCGTCAATTTCGAAGAAGGGTTCTTCTTTAATTGTTCAACGAGGTCATTCAGTTCTTTATTTGGATACACAATTGCAGCCGCATTATAACCGAAATTATACACCACCTTTCCTCGGGGAGCTGTCTGCGTTAATTTTTCCGCAGGTTTAGGATTGGTTGTTGGAGAAGACTGCGGAGTATTTCCTTCTTTTCCTGCTGGATTGGCATCATTTGCTCCGCTTTTGGCGCCGGATTTGGTTTCAGAATCGGTTTTTTGCCCTGTTCCATTATCAGCTTTTTTGCTGCCATCTGCAGATGAACTCTCAGGATTGCTCGAAGTCGTGCTTTGTGCAGGGTCACCTGACACTTGCTTACCAGCCTGATCATTGTTGGGGTTATTTGTCGCTGATTCTGTATCCGCCAGATTTCCCGGTTTTACTGTTTCCTTGCTTTTATCCTTGCCTGGAAGTAACAGAAAAACTAAAACAATCACCGCTGCCACACCCAATACCCAAAAGGCGATTTTTGATTTTCCCTTCTCTTCAAAAGGTTTTACATTTACTTCCTTCCCTGCGGTTTTTTCGGAAGTTTTTTTTAGGTCAATTGGCTTGGGATTTGCCCCTCCTGAAGGAACTTTTTCTTCCTTTTTGTCATCCACTTTTTCTTCAGGTTTCTTTATATCGATCGTTTTTGGCTTTACCTCTCCAGCTTCTGCATGGTCGATACCAGAACCCTGTGCATTATCGGATTTGCTTAAATTAAATCCGGCTACTCCTGCTTGCCTCGAACTACCCGAAGTATTTTTTGATAAATTTAAAGGTTTCGAGTTCCCCTGACCGGCAGGTTCAGGATTGCTTTTCGAAAGGTTGAATTTGTCACCTGATTGTTTTTCAGCAGCTGCATTATTCTTTGATAAATTAAATTTTGGGTTGCCTTTATCTTCATTTTTGCCAGTTGCGGAAGAGTTATCTGAGACCATAACAATAATTCCTTCTTAAGTGTACATGTTAACAAAAGTTTGAAGACTTCCCTGGTTTCCTCTTCCTAATGCTTCAAATTCCCAGGAATTACCAACTCTGAACAAACGACCAAACTCAACAGCATCCTCGTTACTGAATTTCTCTTTGAGTTCGTACTTGCAGAGCTCCTTGCCAGTTGCATCATCGACAATACGAACATAGCAATCATTTACCATCCCGAAATTTTGTTGCAATGTTCTCTTATCTTTGTTATTGTCGTTTGGGTATTTACATATCGTTACGCAAATAATTATCTGTTCAATTTCTTTACTCACCTTGTTAAGGGTAATAAGCATATCTTCATCGTCATCTCCATCACTGCGTCTTCCATCCGGGTCATCTATTGCACCGTAAATGGCACCATCTTCAGTGGCGGGACGAAAAAGTCCCTTTTCATTCGCATCTTCTATACAATTACCCATTGCAACTTGACCGTAGAAAACGAAATAACTGTCTGATGGAATTTTGAATTTACTGTTTATGCAAAATGCGGATACATCCAGATCGAAATCCGGTCCGCCCGGCTCCTCATTTGGATCCCATCCCAAACCAACTCTTACTCTTGTTAGTCCGGGTGCTGCTTTAGCAAGGTCAAATCTATCACCTTTTTTTAGATTGAAACTCATACTGTCCTCTTTTCTTTCTTTTTAAGAATTTTATTAAGCGTAGAAATCTACTAATGCTCCCAATCCACCGGCACATGGTTCGCCCATGGCTTCAAATTCCCACTCGTTCCCAGACCTGTATAATCTGCCAATGATGAGGGAATCTGCCTCACTGTAATTTTCACTCAAAGTGTAACGACACAACTCTGCTCCATTTGCTTGATTGCAAATCCTGATAAATGCATTATCAACATTTCCAAATGAATGCCTTCGAGTGTCAGATTCGAAAATTGTCACCGTAAAGAATATCTGAACAACATGAGGTGACACCCGATCCAAAGTCAATTGGATTACTTCATCATCTCCTTCTCCAACACCTTCCCGACTGTCACCCATGTGCTTAACAGCACCATCCGGACTCTGTAGATTGTTGTAAAAAACAAAATACTCCTCTGAAGGAATTTTACCGGATTCACCAAGCATAAAAACAGAGACATCGCAATCGACTGCTTTACCATTTATTATACTTGTATCCCATCCCAAGCCTGCAAAAACATTGTTTAGACCAGGTGCAGCCTTGGAAAGATTGAATTTTTGTTTTTTATCGAGATTAATCGCCATGATTCAACTCCTTATTCATTAATCATATTTATTCTCTAAACTTCAAATCTTTAATCATTCTCAGTTATGTTCTATTAAATAAAAGCATCAACAAGTGTCTGTAAACCACCTTTGTATGGCTGATCCAAAGCCTCAAATTCCCACTCTGACCCAAAACGGTAGAGACGACCTACGCTTACTGTGTCGTAACCTCTAAATTGTTCACTTAAAACATAACGACATATCTCCGAATTGCTATTTCTATCCACAACTCGAATGAATGAGTTTTCGACTTGATCAAAAGAGAGACCTTTTTCCTCAGCTTCATGTATTACAACACAAAAAATGATCTGAACGACTTTTGAGGAGACTCTATTTAGATCAATATGAATGGCTTCGTCATCACCTTCTCCTGCACCCGTACGATTATCTCCTGAATGGATAACCGCCCCATCCGGACTGGTTTTGTTATTATAAAAAACGAAATATTCATCATCAGGAAACTTTCCATTCTCACCCAGCATAAGTACTGCAACATCACAATCTATATCTGGTCCACCATCATTTTTTGTATCCCAACCAAGCCCCACAAACACATTTTGCAATCCCGGTTTAGCCTTCGACAGGTTGATTTTTTGTTTTTTTTCAAGATTTATTGCCATAATATTTCGCTCCTATTAATTAATGAATTATTCTGTTTTTTATTGTAATTTTTTACTTTAAAGTTATTGGTGATCCTTCATCAGATTTACCTCTGCTCTTGTTAGACTTCCAATCATTATCTTTTTGCCTTCGGTATTGGAGGCAATTCCGGAGGAGCCCCAGGTTTTGGAATCGGTGGTGCAACAGGTTTACTCATCGGCTTCGGGATCGGGGGTGCAACAGGTTTTGGAAGCGGAGGTGGAACTGGTTTATTCATCGGCTTCGGGATCGGGGGTGCAACAGGTTTTGGAAGCGGAGGTGGAACTGGTTTATTCACCGGCTTCGGGATCGGGGGTGCAACAGGTTTTGGAAGCGGAGGTGGAACTGGTTTGTTCACCGGCTTTGGAAGCGGGGGTGCAACAGGTGAAGAAGGGAGTTTTGGAGTTGGAAGATTAAATTGATTGTAGGGCGAGTGAGCTGTACTGTCGTTTGCAAGACTATAACCACTGGCTTCGATATCCATAAATATTAGATCTATTACTTGATCGTATGTTTCATCGTCAACCCCTTTAACATTATATCTGGATCCTAACTTTTGAATGAAATATTCGGTGTTTATTTCCGGATCAATTACTAGAACCAGCAGATTATTCAACGATATCTTGAATCTCTCGACAATGTTTTCCAGTGAGTTGAAAATCTTTCCAAATCCATTATGGCCTAACATATTTTGTTCTAATTGATGGAGTCTAACTCGAAATTTATGTACTTCTCCAGATGAAAGTTGAACATCCCCCTCAATGAGAATTTTAGGTGATTTAAGAAATTTACTAATAGTAGGGATTATGAATTTAATTTCATTTTCCGAATCTATATCTCTTCTATTGTTTTTGATATATTCAATAATGGTTTGAGCAAAAATTGAAAGCCTCGGATCAGACCCACAGCCTAGCAAACAATCAGAATGCTTAAGTTGTTTTTCCGGTAATGTGATGTACTGAATGTGCAAATTGTTAAATAATGAATTCAGAACTATTATATCTTTCTTATTTTCAAGAAGATTGCAATTTCGAAGATATGCAAGTAGTGACTCATAAAAATCTATTTTTGCAACATTGCTATATCCAGCTTCAGTAAACAAACCTTGCACTAAAATCTGCTCATGTTCCTCTATGTCTATGTCAAACCAAAATCTAAGACAAAGTGATGATCTGTACTTTTCGATTGATTCCTGAGTGAATAAAATTCCACTCAAGAAATGGTCAAAAAGATATTTTTCAATTCCATCATATAGCAGTTGTTTAGCTTGTCTGGATTCACCCATTCTTGAATAAAAAAGAGGTTTTCTGATGATGTCAAAATAATCCGAAAAGGCATGGGGATCGTTTTGATCGACTCTAATTTTTGCACTACCTCCCATTATGAAATCACTTCCATTGGAATAAAAAAAGAGTGGTATTTCATTCCCTTCATCGGATTTAAGAGGTAAATACCTTCTACCCTCTTTCTGATACCAAAAAGTTAGTTTATTGCGAGATACCTTGATTAGAATTGAATAACTCATCGAGGTTACTTCTTCATCCATTCCAGCAAGTATTTTTCGTAGAACTTCATCCCCTCCAGAATAATTATTGGTGCGACATAATCAAATTTTTTCTCATTAGCTCTATTTTTCTTAGCCTCAATATAATCTGGATCTTGCTTTATGTACGATTCAATATTCATATTTGCGAAAGCCTCGAGAAATTGGTTTTCTTTCACATCTAAACCAAAAAGAGAATGAGATACTTTATTGAATAAATACGCAAAATCCATAAACTTTGGACATGGACGACGAGGGTCGGGTGGTGAACAAACAAATGAATCTCCAATAAATTCCATCATTTCACTTGTAACTGAATTTCCGTAGCCAAGATACTTTTTGTCCCCCTCCGATGTGTATACACAAAACCCTTCTTCTCCCAAGATTTCAATTGCTTGTTTATTCTCGGGAACCAACATTCGTGTATTAAAAGTGGGTATAGCTAATCCCTTCGAAACTTCATACTTTACATCTGAATTGTTATCTTTTTTTAGATGATTAATATTTATAATAATGCCTCTTGTATAATCTATTGGAGAAATAGTGCTCCTGGCAATGTTCTCTCCACCTATTCCTCTAATAAACATTTGAGTAAAATAATCCCGGGCTGTTTTTGCATTTACACCTGCCTCCAGCCAATCGAATATTCTAGCCCCTTTTCCAGCAAAAGCAATATTAATCTTTGGTTGGTAATTTTTCATCTTATGAGGAAAGTCCTCAGATCTCATAATCTCATTTCTAAGTTTAAAAGTTAACTGTCCTGCATAGTACATTATCAGACCAGTTACATATAGATTTACAATCATCAACTCCTTACATTCGGCAGCAATCAACTTATAGAAATCGCCATAATCGGAATCATCCAATCTGTCAACAATCTGTTCAAAGTAAAAAGGTGCAGTTTCCTTATTATATTTGTAGGGTGATGTATGAAGACCGGATAATTTGAATTTCTTTTTCTCACAGACTCGAAGTAAGACAGATTGGAAATTTTTTGAATATCCTGTTGCTTGAGCTATTCTTTGAGCAGCAAATCTTATAGAATTCTGCTTAATCATCGCCTTCGAACCACCATCCAATGGGCAAATCACACTAATATCCGTAGTACTGCCACCGATATCAAAAATCAGAAGCAGTTCACCTGGTCTAACAGGATAATCTAAAAGGAAATAATTTGCAACTGCACACGCTTCAGTAAGAGATTCATTATTCCCCAATTCCTTAAATTGAAAATTTAATGGGCCAGTATCCGTTTTAATGTCCATAAATTGTTTTTTTGTAGCTTTTCGATTACTACCCCACCCTGAAGTTTCCGATGAGCGTTCAGATCTTTCCCATTCCGAAGAGACCTCGCTGTCCCATGAAGTGGATGTATCATTATTAGTAGGAAGATTCCAAGTACTAACAGAATCATTATTTGGATATGCATTCGAGTTTATTTCGTTATCTTCAGCAGTTCCCCATGGAGTTTCGCCTTTGTCATTTTCAATTTCCAAGTCTGATGGCCTGTAAATTTCCATTTTTTTACCATTGACAATTGGACTAACATCCTCAAGATTTTTATATATTCCAAAATAATCATGTAATAAGGCTTTTGGCATTGATGATGGATATGACCATTTGATTGATACTGGTTCATGATTCTCTTCGAAGAGTTGTGCATAGACATGTAGTATTAAAGTTCGCAAGTAGGCTGTTTTATGGCTTTTGTCGATGCTCTTGTTTGACCATTTCATGTTGTGTACCAATTCCGTAATTCCAGCACCCCCAACAAGATTTAAGATATGACGGTTTTCGTTTGAGGTTTCTATTGGTAGATTTCGAGAAAAACAAGGAAATCCTCCGACAATATCTTTCTCCATTAATTGATTATCAACCAAACTGGCAGAGTTCGCAATTCTTTTATAATCATGAAGTGTTAAAACTGACTTAATTGCGTTAGTCGGCACTTCTTCTCCCTGAAAGAAAAACAACTCTTTTTCTTCAGATGGGGTATCATAATTTTTGCTCTTTTGATCGGTGAGAAGAGAAACCCTTCGATTTTTTAACCTAAACGGTCTATTAATTCTGGAAGGGTCGGATTCTGACCAATAAGCTATCGAAGAGTTTGTGCTGCCAAAATCCACGCCTAAATTTGCCGGTACGAGGTCTCTGTCATTATTTGTGAGCCAATTCTTTGGAAGTCCGTTGATAGTTCCAAGTTCATCATATCTGACAAGTGCAAACCCACATATATTCTCACTCTTGCCAATTGAAAATTTAATGCCTTTGTAAGGCTGATTACTCTCATAAACTTCATATTTGTATGAATTAGCTACTTTATAATTTGATTCGATCAATAATTGAGCTTTATTGTTTTCGGGAAGATTTGCTACTCTTCCATTTTCTACAATGTATTCAGGCAAACCATTATTATCTCTTATTATCCTGAAAAATGGATCATCCTTATCGCCAACAAATGGTGTTGCTTGAAATTGAACACCATTGTGAGGAAGTTCACTATACAGAAAATACCGTTGCCATTGTTTAGAAATAAAATCGGGCCATAAAACCAAATCTTTTCCAGTGATTTCACCTCCAATTGAGTAAGTTCTCTTTATTTCGGTATCCTTCCCTAAACGATCAACAATCTTCAGAGTAACATTTAGTTTTTCCACTTCACCACTTGGATCATAAAAGGCGATGATTCTGGATTTGACATGAGAATCGTCTTTTAATCCGCAAATTGCATCCATGTGATTATCAAAAACGCTGAGAGCCACCGTAGACAACGGTAACCCAAAATAAGCGTAAAAACCTGATCTGTCAGTTCGTTCTGCTTTCAGAAAAAGAATCGGATGATTCTTTAAAAAGTCAGGATTACTTTCACCGTTTGGAAGTCCGATCTGTAATATCTGGGATGATTCGGGGAGTAAAAGTTCTTCAGGGTTAAAGGCAATTGCCCCCTCTTGGTTCTCATCATCAGAGATTACACCATTTAGACCAAATAATTGGGTTGAATAATTGAAGATTATGTTGAACGGGCTTTCGAATAACGCTATCTCTGGGGTCTTTTCCACAGGATTTTGCCAACCCTTCTGACGAGAATAGTTCAACATTCCATTCGCCCAGTCTTCTAAATTATTTATCAGGTTTGAATAATTTGGCGTGTCAGATTCTTGTAGATTAGAAAAATGCTTGCGAAAACCAGATATTTTCTTCAGTAGATGCTTACAATAGCCATATAATATATTAAGTTCTTTTGGATTTAAATCAGATTCAAGTGGGTCAACGAATTTCCCATTTCTAAGGAAAACCTGCTTTTCATCCAAGTGATAGGATACCGAAGTAAAAATAAAACTTTCGGGGGATGTCCCTCCCACAACACTTCCTTTATAGCTGATGACATCAATAAATGGGAAATTATCAGGTTGATTCTCTGACCGGGTTTGGTCTATCCACAATTTTTTCCGATCAAAGAGGACATTCCCAAAAGCTCCTAATGGTTCATAAATATTTTCAGTCTCACCTAAGCTTTTGCCATCACTATATTTTAGAAATACTCTATCAATGGACAAATCAGAATAATTGAGAGCAATACAACTTAAGAACCCTCTCCATTCACTTATTAACTGATTGTAAAACGACAACATCCCCTTTGCTTTAATATTGGTGTCTGATAAACTTTCCAATGCAATTTTAAATAAATTAGCCCTTGCAAAAACTGAGGGCATACCCGACACAATAGAACCTAAATTGATACTGGTTGCTCCCTCTTTATCAGAGTTTAACTCAGGAATCTCTATGTTTTTTATGAAAAATTCTGGTGCCGAAAGTTTTGACCACTTATATTCAACACCGGGTTGGTGTTCTGTCGATCTGATTGTTAATGATTGTATTGTTTTCTCAGACATTTTTCACCTAAACTTTAATAAAATTCTGTGACTTGGTAATTGCATTATAGATATGTGCAAGAAATCTTTCTTTTGTTGACGACACTTTTTGCTCTGTAGTAGGTTGTACATTAATAAGTGTTTTCACAAATTCATCATATCTGCTCGAAATAAAAGAGCCTTTTGGCCAATGATTTCCCGGGTCAGAAAACAAAGCTCCAACATCAATGCTTCTTAGTTCCTTATAATTAGTTGTAAAAGCTTTATTATCAAACATAAAAGTACCAGCCCCGATCGTTGAACGAATCTGATATATCCAACCAGGATTGAAAATTTGACCGTCAATTGAGTAACCAAAATGCTTGAAATACTGATTTATTTCTTTTCGTTCCTCAGAAGTAATTGTCGAATACTCGTTTATTTTCATTTTTTCAAAACGATCGATGAATCCCGAAATTCCGGGACCATCTGATGCTGCCTCATTAAGTGACAATGAAATATGAGCCAAAGAGAAAAACGCACCTAATCGGTTCGCAAACAAATCTCCGGAATTATTTTCACTACCTACAAAATCATTAAAGGAAAAGTTGAAACTGTTGTTATGATACTCAACAGCCTTGTAGACATATTCGGCTTTTTGAGAGTCCAACCCCTGTGTACGAGTGAAAAAATCATAGGCAGCACAAGCACATAAAAGTTCTGTGATATGACATGGATTTTTTTGATTACTGCCTCCGGTAATAGTTTTTTCACCACCATTAACTTGATCAAAAGATTTGCTCTCAATCGGCCAACCTATGTGGTACAAAATTTTATAGCAATTTTGTACTGTTGGGTCTTGGATGTAGAATTGAAGAGCCGCCTGACTGTTGAGTGGGAAAAAAGTAGAGTCAGCGATTACACTATCCTCTTTACTTGACATTTGCTTTTGGTCAGGTTTCTTGAAAGTAAAATATTCTGTCAAAAGAGTTGACCCAAACTTTGTTTTATCGAAATCCAAACTCGATGATCCTTTGGACCTAATCTTAATGAAATCTTGAAAAGCTTTGGGGAGTATAGGAATTGAAGATGCACCCGTACCGCCAAAAACTGAACCAAAAATAAAAACTCTTGCATTCGTACTTGTTTGTTGGAGCTTATCCATAAAACTCCCAAGCTCTTTTTCCTGGGTCTTTGCACTTTCACCTGAAAGTAGATTCCTTGCAGCTTCAACTATACCATGATACATAAGGTATGACCCCAAATGTGTCTGAGATCTATATCCGTGAGCCAAGTCAAATTGTTGGACTGTTTCTGCATCGAGGAATAAATCTGCTATTAACTTATTGTTTCTCTGTTGTTCTCGATCACCATGGGTTAAATTAGAAATGTTTTTAAAATTTTTCCTTTTGGTATCAGAGTAATCAGTATAGAATTTGTAAAGATTTAATTTTGCTGAGAAAAAAGTATTTGCATTTGGTGTCCCGCCTTCAATATTACCGGCTTTTTTAATTCTATTGTACAAATCTATGAGTTGTTCTGCCCTGGCTTTATTTCCATTTGTTTGATCTGTATCAAGAGTTAATATCTCGATTTCTTGATTGTCAAACATGCCGATTGCACAAAGATGTGTGAAGGATTCCAAACACCTCATACCTGTACCTCCGACTGCTATTACGAATAGCTTATCATTCATTTTTTCATCCCTCTTTTTAGAACCAATTACCGATTTTACCGGTTTTAAAGATTTTGCTAAGAATAAAACCCAAGATCAGATAAACGACCAAACTGCAAACTGTGGCAATTGGAAGCGTCTTCATAAAATTGTCAAATATCATTTGATCATCTGCTGCATTAGGTGCCAATAAAAAGAGTCCAAGAAGATAGAATATAACCGGAGTGAGGATGGCAATTATCCAAAATACGATTTTTCTTTTCTTCACATCTTTTGGATTTGATCCGCTTTCAAATTTGATGGCGACCGAAATTCCTGAAGCGATTAAGATCATTAATGCTGCGAAGATTGCTGAAATAATATAAGTTGTCATGGTTCTGTCCTTTTTAATTTTTTTCTAAATTAGTCTTTTTTTTGGGTGGCACCGAATTTTATATAATAGGTATAGAGAGCTTTCCCTTTTGGATTTATCTCAGGGTCTTGCAATGTATTTCTGATCGCTTCGAGGAGTGAATTGTTGACTTTGTCTTTTTGGGTGGCGGATTGCCACTCGAAATCTTTAAGTTTTTCATTTGTGGAGTTAAATTCAATATCGTCATAGACAATATCCACTCTTAATAGAGCATTTTCCTTCTTTACATTTTTTTTCTTATAATTCTTATGAAACTTGGTCTTCAATTCAATGTTACCGGGATCGTTCTTAAGATGGTCCTTGAATATTTGACCGTCCAGTTCAAATATTTCATTCCATAACAGATCAGTTAATTTAGCAGGGGTGAAAACCCAATCACTCTTTATTTTATCGCTGTTTTTCTCGTAACATTCAGTAATAAGAGTATTAGTCTGACTGCTTTTATCCCAGACCTTGTTTTTCCCTTCATCAGTCGTAAACTGAGGTACTGTCTGTTTTATTTTACTGTATTTTGTAAATTTTTCGAAATTCTCTGTAATGTCATAAACATTTACAATTAAACTCTTAAGGCTATAATAGGACTTGTCCTCTGCATTTAGCATAAGATTCGACAGAAAAACACCGTTCTCTTTTTCTATTATATTCTTCACATATTCTTCGAGATCGTCGTTCCATACTTTATTAATACCAATTACTTCGAACCGGTCACCATTCTCTTTAAGTCCATTAAAGTTGTAATTTACCCACTTCTTAAACTCTTTGTTTGCAATTCCTGAACTCTCATTACCGTCGTACTTATTTTTCAGAATGAATGGGGTGCCTCCCAATTCAAATTTTTTGGTAGCATTCCTGCCCGCCAGTGCATCTTCAACTTTTTTCACAAGACTTTTGTCCGTTGAGAGTCCGTAAGTAAAAACGGTGAAGAAAAGGTGTTTTTTTGTGTTTATACCTGATTTAGCATTTTTCTCGTCAAAATCAGTATAGAAGAATGTTATCGAATTTCCTGCCTTCAACCATTCAATAAAATATTTCTTAGGGTAATTTTCGAACTGTTCTTTACCATCTGATGTATACTCTTCAAAATCTGTTACGAGCAAAGCATCATTCTTGAGTTCAACAATCTGTTTTAAAGCTTCTTGAATGGGGGCCATATTATCTTTATAAGCAGAAGGATTTGTAACTTTATTGAACAACTCATTACTTGAATAATTTAATTTTTCAATTTTGGAGTTACCAAGTGAGAACCATTCAGCATCAGTACTGACTAATTTATTTGTAATCGCTTGAATGATCTCTTTGTTGGCAGGATTGCTTGTGTAAGCCTGGACAAGCCCGTCTGAGAAATCTATGTAGACTTTCGGATTGTCGGAAGGTTTTTCTATCGAATAGTTTTGTGTTGCTCGATGGTACTGTACTATACTTTCGCCAAAACTGGAGTAAGGATTAAATCCCTCCCAAGCTTTTGACTTTTCTTCTCCATTGCACCCTGCAAAATAAATCAAAAATGATATTAGAACCAGTTTTTGATAATAATTCGTTTTCATAGAATAACCTGTTAATTTGTAGATTATTGTTGTTAGTTCAGTTTATAGCTTGGTATTCATTATGTTCATAATAAGTGGTTTCTCATTTTATCTTTCATTCCTTTGAGAACCCATCCTTGTTTTGAGCCTTTTAAAAGTGAATTTTCAATCACTTCAGTGCCAAACAATATAAATAGAGTAAAATATCTTTTTGACCTGCGTTAAATTAATTACATTTTTGGAAATTTCCTAATAGTTGTAAAATTTTTTTTTATTATGAAATACATTTGCTAAAATTTGTTTGGTCATTGGTCAATATTTTTATTAATTTATTTAGTAGTATTACTAACTATTTTAGTAGTTTTACTAATTAATTCAATAGTTCTACTAATTGAAATTTCTCAATATTTTTTCTTAAATTTTTCTACCCACATGTCGCCACAAGGGCTCACTCATGATTGGGGATGTTTTTCTACCCACATGTCGCCACAAGGGCTCATACTTCATACCTCTGCCTTCATACTTCCTTTTCTACCCACATGTCGCCACAAGGGCTTTCTTAGTTATCAGGGAGTAGGTATTAGGTATTATTTGTCTTGTCCTGAATTAAGTTTACAGAATTCATAACTAATAAATCACAATTAATAACTAATACCGTTCTTTGCGGTTTGTTTCTACTGTTGCTGTTTAACATTTAATTTATACCTCGATTTTTCCGTCATTAAGTATTAATTTTAAAGATCATTTTTTGGAGATTCAATGAAATTCAAATTTATCCTGTTACCGGCTCTGTTAAGCTTTATTCTTACTTTGTCATGCACAACAAACAGACCGGTCTCAACCAATTTCTCATACGAACCATCGAAACCCGTCGCAGGTGGAGAAGTAACCGTAACATTTGACGCGAACGGAAGTCATGTCGAAAAGGAAGCATCGATAACTCTGCTCGTTTTCGAACACTCATCAAAAGAACCCGTTGCCAAAGAAGTGGTGATGACCAAGGACGGTAGTTCATACAAAGGGAAATTCAAATCCGAAACAGGTACCAAATCACTTGTTGTCGTCTTTAAAGGTTCAAAATCACTCGAGAACAATGAAAAAAGAGGTTTCCGGATTCCGCTCTACGAAAAGAATGGCGATGAAGTGAAAGGCTCTGATGCAGCTTATGTGGATTTCATGAGAAATTTCGGCGATCTGGCTGAAATGAGCCTGAAAAACAATGAGCTGTTCAAACTCATAAACAACGATTTTGTTATAAATCCCGGATTGAAAGTTCAATACTATCCCGTTTATGTCAGCCTCCTGAGAAGGGTTAAATCCGATATTTCCGACAGTCTGGTCAGAATGGACATGGCAGAATTCTCGACGCAGAAGGATCTTGATGAATCACATCTTGTCGCACTTGTCAGAGGTCATGAAATTTTAAAGGATGCCGAAACCGCCACAAAGTACAGAGAGATTCTTTCTTCAAAATTCCCCAAAAATGACCTCGTGGTTCAGGCGAGAGTGCAGAAAATAAGGAAGGAAACTGACTTAAAAGCACAAAAACAACAGGTATTGCAGTTTCTGAAAGATATGCCTGACAGCAAGTTTGCAACAGCTGTTACCGATGCATACCTCAATGCTTTCTCCAAAGACCTCGAATGGGCAAAAGTGGAGAAAGAGATCGTTTCATCAGGTTTTGAGCCTTCTGCATTTTTCTACAACAAATTCGCAAAAAAATACTTGAATGAAAAGGATGCAAAACCCGATCTGTCGCTTCTGATCAGCAAAGTGGCTTTTGATAAAGTGGTTAAGGAACAAAAAGATTTTAAAAACAAACCCCTTTCAATATCCGAATCATCTTACAGGGACGGGCTGAATTCCACACTTGCGATGATCGCATTCACGAGAGGACTGGCGTTCAAAAAACTCGGTAAAAGTGCCGATGCTCTTGAGATGTTCAAACTTGCTGTTGATGCCTCAAAAATGGAGGATATGTCGGTTATCCCCGAATATCTGGATGCTCTTGCCGGCTCTGGAAAAAGAAAAGATGCCCTTGAAATTGCGAAAAATCTGAAAGCGGAAGCTAAATCGAATCCAAAACTCGACAGCCTGCTGACTGCATTTTATATCGCTGAGAATAGTGGAGAGATCGGACTGAAAGATTTGATGACCACACTCAACAAAAAGGCTGACGAAGTTATCTCCGGTAAACTTAAAAAAGAGTTGCTTGACTACCCCGCTTCCGACTTTACCCTTCTTGATTTGAACGGTCAGGAAGTGTCGCTCTCCAAGTTGAAAGGGAAAACCATCGTTCTCGATTTTTGGGCAACATGGTGCGGTCCTTGCCTCGCTTCATTCCCTGTGATGAAAAAAGCGGTCGAAAAGAACGCTTCAAATCCTGATGTCGTTTTCCTCTTTGTGAATGCATGGGAGAATGTGAAGGATAAAAAGAAAAATGCCGCTGATTTTATCACAAAGAACAACTACCCGTTCCACGTGCTTATGGATGAAAAAGACAAAGTAATCACCGATTTCGAAGTGTCGGGAATCCCGACAAAATTCATAATCAATAAAAGCGGCAGGGTAAAATTCGAATCCATCGGATTTGAAGACAACGAGGAATTGTTGCTCAAAGAGCTGGATATGATGATTGAAATGGCGAAGTAGCTTAATATTTCAAATTAAACAAAAAAAGGCTGCCCCGTTTGAGGCAGCCTTTTTTAATATCTTCCCGTTATGATCTCTGTGGAGATTGTTGTGGGATTTAACTCTTACAGATTCTTAACACCATACGGAAGTGACCAGACATCGCTCTCAACAGGAGTGGAATCATCCTGCACCGTTCTTTTCGTCAAAACATCCATAACCATGTGGAAATAGCCGGCATAGTTGGTGGTGTTGAGTACGGCACGGTAGGTTTTTGTGAAACTTGTCCCACTCGAGACCGTAGAGACCAATTCGAAAACCTGTTTGTTTTTGTTTATTCCTCTGTTGTCTGCTCCGTAATTCAGGATCACATAGTCAGGGTCATCGGTGGTCGAGAGTACTTTAAGAGTAAGAGTGACCTCTGAATTCTTGTCGAATACAGGCAACTGTTTGAATCTGGCGATCCCACGGGCGAGATAAAGACCGTTAGGTGAAGTTACATCTATCGGAACAATTCCCGGAGCTGTAATCTGAAGAGATTGAATTTTCGAGATGCTGGTTGCTGTTCCACCCTGGACTGCAGACCATGCAACCAGTTTCCAGTTGTTTCTTGGGTTACTGGAGCTGTTCACTTTCTCAAAAACAAGATTTCTCTTCACAACAGCAGTATAATTTTTCCTCAGAAGTGTATCCGAAATGCTGTTACTGTCTTTTTTTGCCCTGATGATTAAAGTGTTGTTAAATGTGAAAGTAGCTATTCCCAAAGCGGAATCACCAACTACACGAATCTGAAAACTTCTTGTAACAGAATTGATTTTTCTCTTAACATCCAGGGTGATCCAACCGGAAGCAATTTTTGCCACTTCCCCGGAAACATCATCCTGCCAGTTGGCTTCAAAATTCAGTACAGTACTGTCTTCCGCTGCAATGCTCTGCATCGCTTCGACATTTACATCTGTTGGTTGAACAGGATTGTCGCTGCTCTTGCATCCGTTGAATCCTGCTATCAGGGCAAGAGTGAAAAGAAACAACACTGTTTTAGTGATTGATTTAAACATTTTATTCTCCATTGTTTTTTGTTTTTTTCTTAAGATCAGTTTTATGACAAATTAAATTATTTCATGGTTTAATCTAAAAAGAAAGAATTCAGAAGTGTGTATTTGCTAACACAGTTTTGAGGGATGTGTCCCAAATCAAATTTTCAAATTTCTTTGATAGAGGTTTGGGGAAGGTTATTTTTATTGTACTAATGGCTCGAGGATAAGTTCCAATGGCGGGCGGCGAAACATCCACATTGTGATGTTTCGATTTAGTGGTATGAAATGTTTTTAATATGAAAGATCTTTATTCTGAATCGAACAACTCCTTGAATCGTCTCCCGCCCATGAACTTGTCGTTGTAATACTTTGTATCAAATGAAGAAACTATAACACCCTGCTTTGTGCTGGCGTGAGCGAACATACGGTTACCGAGGTAGATGCCAACATGTCCCGGTCTTGAGGAGGGGCGGGTATCAAAGAAGACAAGATCACCAAGCTGGAGGGCTTCCATCGTGGGGACAGCCTCACCCTGAGTGAACTGGTCACGGGCAACGCGAAAAAGGGAAAGACCAAATGCCTCCTGAAACACGAGTTTTGTAAACCCTGAACAGTCGAGCCCGTTACGGGTATTCCCACCCCAAACATAAGGGGTACCGAAATATTTGATAATATTCATTATCAGCTTGTCGCTGTTCTGCTTCTGTTTTTCCGAGAGGTTCTCAACATTATGCATAATAATCTCTTCCATCGAGATATTTTCATTCTCGGGAAGATAGTAATATGTGTCATCAGGTTGGGGATCTGTTTTATCGGGGATCCGTTTGTTTTCACTGTTATCGGGGAGAGGGCTGGTGACTATTGTATCAGCATCTCTTTTTGAGGCATCCTGTACCGGATCGCCGGAGGGTTTGTTTACCTCAACATCTTTTCCCCTTCCGGGAGCAGAAGATAAAGCGGAACAGCCGGTCAGGAGAAATACCCCGCCGGCTGTTAATAATAAAACGAATAAGCGCAAATTATGCACCAAGATAAGCCTTTAAATTTTTAGTTTTCGGGTTTCTTTGTAAACGCCTGATGGCTTTTTCTTTGATCTGTCTTACCCGCTCACGAGTGAGACTGAATTTCTCACCAATCTCTTCAAGAGTGAGGGAGTGTTCTTTGTTCAAACCAAAATAAAGCCTAATCACTTCCGCTTCTCTTTCTGTTAAAGCTGAAAGCGCCCTGCTGATCTCTTTTTTGAGGGATTCAGACATGAGAGTATAGTCAGGCTGCGGATGCTGGTCGTTCTGCAACACATCAAGAAGTCTGTTGTCTTCACCCTGTGCAAAAGGTGCATCAACAGATACATGTCTTCCCGAAATTTTAAGTGTATCCGCCACTTCATTGACATCCATGTCAACTTCGATGGCTATCTCGGAAGCTCTTGGCTCTCTCTCATATTCCTGCTCGAGCTGGCTGTATGCCTTTGTGATTTTGTTGAGAGCTCCAACTCTGTTCAGAGGGAGTCTGACGATTCTCGACTGCTCAGCAAGTGCCTGAAGAATTGACTGACGAATCCACCACACTGCATACGAAATAAACTTGAAGCCACGGGTCTCATCGAATCTTCTTGCTGCCTTAATCAAGCCAAGGTTTCCCTCGTTGATAAGGTCACCAAGCGACAGTCCCTGGTTTTGATATTGTTTCGCTACCGATACAACGAACCTTAAGTTGGCTTTTGTAAGGGTCTCCAATGCATTCTGGTCTCCGTTTTTGATACGGATGGCAAGTTCTATTTCCTGATCAGGAGTAAGCAAATCTACTTTGCCTATCTCTTGTAAATATTTATCAAGCGACTGGCTCTCACGGTTCGTATATTGCTTCGTAATTCTCACCGATACCACCTCTCTTTTTTAAAGGTTAATCAAAAGTTATAAATTCTTATTCGTGTATAATGAGTCAACTATTGCCACAATTGACGCATCCACAGGTGCCATGTCCACCGGGAGGGGTATTACTGCCTCAGAGGCGGTAATATAAACCACTATTTCACCGGGACCTGCCCCCACTGTATCAACTGCGATAAACGGGCTTCCTGTATCTTCATAATCTGCATTAATCGGCTGAATAATTCTAAAAGAGGAGCTTTCAAGACTCTCATACTTTCTGGTAGCCCATAAATTCCCGATCACTTTTGCGAGGAACATCTAATCCGTCTTATCGAGTTTGTCGATTATTGCCATTATTACAGCATCAACCGGTTTGTTCTTTGTTATATTGGTCTGTCTGGCACTGCTTCCAGTAGCCACAAGCACCACTTCACCTTCTCCGGCTCCTACGCTGTCAACGGCTATTACAAAATTCGTTTTATCTTTTAATTCCAAATCAAGTTCACGGACGATCAGAAATTTTGCACCAACGAGGTTTTCGTCCTTTTTCGTTGACCAGATCGTTCCAATTACTCTTCCAATAATCAATTTAACCTCGAATTTCGGGTTTTACAGGTTGTCTTATGTAACAATTTTTACGGGATTTTAATTCCTGCCCGCAAATGATTCAAACAGATTAGACGAAACGGCTAACTGTTCGTTCCGCCGCCTGGTAAAAAACTCGTACCGGCTATCGGAGCATCGATTCCGAACCAGTCCAACACCGTCTTGCCTGCATCTGCGAAAGTGCTCCTTACACCTAGCTCACCGGGTATCACACCCTTTCCGGTAATAATCACCGGAACATATTCCCTGGTATGATCGGTTGAAGTGACCGTGGGGTCGTTTCCGTGATCGGCAGTTAAAAGCAGAATATCCGATTCATCCATATTTCTCAAAATTTCAGGGAGAAACTTGTCAAAATCCTCAAGCGCATTTGCAAAACCAGCGGGATCGAGTCTGTGACCATAATAGACATCAAAATCAACCAGATTGGTCATGATAAAACTGTTGCTGTTTTCTTTCATCGCTTTAAGAGTGGCAGCACATCCTTCACTGTTGGATTTCGTGTGGATTATATTTGTCAGCCCTTTCTCGTTGTAAAGGTCACCGATTTTCCCGATTCCAGTTGTCTTTATTCCATTTTTCACAAGATAATCAAGCATCGTCTCCGACGGCGGATCAAGGGAATAATCTCTTCTGTTGGTTGTCCGTTTGAATGTTTCCGCGGATTCTCCGACAAACGGGCGTGCGATTACCCGGCCGACAAAATAGTCTTTTAGAACTTCATTCCTTGATATCTCACAAATCTCATAAAGTCTCTGCAATCCGAAATGTTCCTCATGTGCAGCAATTTGAAAGACCGAATCTGCCGAAGTATAGACAATGGGGAAACCCGTTCTAATGTGCTCCTCGCCCAGTTCCTTTATAATTTCCGTACCTGATGCTGCTTTATTTCCGAGGATACCTTTGCATCCTGTGGCTTCCAGGAAATGATTCACAATCTCAGGTGGAAAACCACCATGAAAGTAATCGAAATCCTTTGGACAGATGATCCCTGCGAGCTCCCAGTGTCCTGATGTGGAGTCCTTCCCTTTTGATACTTCAAGCATCTTGCCAAATGCTCCCACGGGAGCACCGGCGGGAGCACCACCGGGTACCGGAGCAATATTGCCGAGTCCGAGTGAACGGAGATTCGGGATATTCAGTCCGCCGTTTTTTATCGCTGTATTTATCAAGGTGTTGCTCCCCTGGTCATTGTAGTTGGGAGCATCGGGTAATTCACCGATACCAACACCATCGAGCACTATAAAGATAAAATTTCTGATCTCTTTCTCCTAAATTGATGAGCAAACTTTCCCGCCGTTCCCGTCCTGTGCCTTTTGAAGGGCCAGAAGAGCGGGCTGGAAAATTTCCTCGAAACTGTTTTTGTTGTCTGCCGGAGCTATCCCGATAGAAATTGTAAATCCACCGGATGCTCCCGGTGATGATGCAGACTGCTTTGCCACTTTAGTCTTAAGCCTTTCAGCCCACATAAATGATGTCTTGGCGTCTTTCCCGAAAAAGAAAACCCCAAAAACATCTTTGTCAAGTTTACCTATAACTGATGTTTGATTCACATCAAGTTTAATGAACTCAGAGAGCCTTATCAATGGTTTTGAGGATATATCGCCACCAAAGAGTTCCATCTGCTCCGGGAATTTATCCACCGCAATAAGTGCGAGCGAACCCGGTAGCTTAAACTGCTGAAGTCTGTAAAGGTCCTGATCCACTCTCTCCATAAAGAATTTTTTATTCAGAGTTTTTGTCTCTGCATCATACAACACATCATTCCTTAACATCATCTGAAGGGAATGGTTATAGAACACATAGGAAAGCAGAGAGTTGATCCTGGCAACAAATCGAGTCTCAGCCGAACTGAAGGCATTATTCTCGGGAGATTCCAAACAAAGGATACCGAGCAACTGACCGTTCACATTCAAAGGCACTGTAAAAAACGACCCTTGTTCAGCCCTCTCTTCGTTAACTGAAAAGCGGGGGATCTCTTCTTCACCAAGATTTTTATAATATAAAGGCCCTTGATTCGAGAGTTGTATTCCAGCCAGGGTATTTGAAATTTCAACTTCAGTTCCTTCGGCAAAATGGGGAACTCCATCGGTACTAAACACCCTCGATATTTTCAGCGTTTTCGAGTAACCCGAAAAATCGAGGAAATAAATCACCTTTGCCGGTATCAGTTCACGCAATCTTTGCTCAAAAACTGCCAGAATATCATCCACTGAAGTGGAGACCAGCAACTGGTCGATGATGGCATTCAATACTTTCAGTCGTTTTTCCGCAAGACCTTCAAGAAACCCTGTTTGTACGATTGAGAGCATGTGAGTAATTATTCTAACATACCTTCCAAGTGCGAACAGTGTTTCAGTTCCAAATGCTTCGGGGTCTTTCGAGTCTATTGCGAGAACAGCAATTATTTTACGGTCGAAAAACACGGGTACCGCTGCAAAACTCTTGATTCCATGTTTCGAATTGTAGTATTTTATAAGATTCTGCTCATCTTCATCTTTGATTCCGTTGAGATAAACAGGCTTTTCGTAGCTAACCACCTGACTTAAAAGATCACTCTCCACCGGGATTGACATTGCCCTGAAATCGTTGACTCCGACCACATAGGCGGCAGGATTCAATTTTCGGGTTGAGGGATTGAGCCAGAAAAAGACGGCACTGTGTGAAAGAAGATTCTCACGGATCAATTTAATGGTTTTATCGAGAAAAAAGCTGATCGTTGCCTTGTTGTTCTCCACCCCCGGAGCAGCTTCGTTGGTAATCTCGAAATATTTTTCACTGATATCCGTTGGTTCTTCATCACTGAGTGTGATGATATTGGATCTTTTTGGGGGGTCTTTTGCCGTGGCAGTATTCTGTTTGAAAGCCGATTCTTTTTTTGGTGCATCGGGTTTAAAAATGCCCGTGACCTTTACCGCTCCACCGTCAAAGTCATCAATTTCAGGCTCATGTTTGGGAGTGTCATTAAGAATCTGATCAAAAGTTTTCTGCTCCTTTTCCTTTTTTAACACAGCAAAAAGAAGGAGAAGATTTACAACCAGAATTACGCCCATTACTATTCTGGTAACTGTGTCACCAATAATGAACAGTAACAAAAAAAGCACCGGAGCGAGTGCGATCAAGGCTATTTTTATGAGCGGTTTTTTATTCATCGAAATTATAAAACTCTTTGACCTTCAAAAATAATCCTGATCGGTGAGATAATCAAATTTTAGATTATTTTTATCTGTTCAGATGATCTTTTATTGCTGAAATAACATTTTTTTTGAATTTTCCCGACTTAATTGTGTAAGGAAAAATGCTTTCTCCCATTTTAAGTCCGGGGAAAGTCTCGGATACCTGCTTCATCGACCGGCTTAATTCGCTCTGATTCAGTTTGTCAGTCTTTGTCAGCAGTATAACATAAGCAGCATTCAGACTTTTGCAGAAATTGTGAAAATCGATATCATGTTCACTTTTTGTGACCCTGCTGTCAACCAGATGAATCACAAGTTTGATCATGTCAGATTCATTGAAAAACTTTAAAATGAACCTTCCCCAAGCATCCCGCTCTTTTTTGCTCACCTTTGCATATCCGTATCCGGGAAGATCTACAAAATAGAAGGAATTGTCTATCTTGATGTAGTTCAGGGTCTGGGTTTTCCCCGGAGTCGAGCTCACTCTAGCAAGTCCCGGCTTCCCGGTAAGGTGGTTTATGAAGGAAGACTTTCCTGCATTTGACCTTCCGGCTATAACTATCTCGGGCAGCCTCTCTTTAAGGCTTGAGATATCGTTGTATGATCCGGTAAATTGTACTGATTCAAACATATAAAAAAAGAGTAATCCGAACCCGGATTACTCTTGTAAAATAATTTAGGAAAAAGATCAAGACTCCGCTGATGCTTTTTCAGCTTCCTTTTCTTTTTTAGTGGCAGCAGCAGCTTCACGGGCTTCCTGTCTCTGCTGAGCCATTTGGTTTGCTGCTTCGTTATAGTCAACCAGCTCGATGATAGCCATCTGTGCGGCATCACCAAGTCTTACTGCAGTTCTAACGATGCGGGTATAACCACCTTTTCTGTCGCCCACGGCAGGAACGACATTATTGAAAAGTTCCTTCGCAGCTTCTTTATGTCTGAGAGCGCTCATCACTATTCTCATATCGTGAAGGGTTCCCTTGCGGGCTCTTGTGATAAGAGGTTCAGCAAAAGATCTTAATTCCTTTGCTTTAGCGATAGTGGTCTCAATCCTCTTGTGTAAAAAGAGGGAAGCTGCAAGATTTTTCAACAACGCATTTCTATGGCTGTGAGTTCTTTTTAATTTTCTGCCTTTAACTTGATGTCTCATTTCTTAAACCTTCATCCGGATTAGTTTGAACTGCTGTCTTCTTTAATATAATCGTCGATATTCATACCGAACTCGAGGCCCAGTGTTTCAACGATTTCCATCAATTCTGCGAGTGACTTTCTGCCGAAATTTCTGAATTTAAGCATTTCAGCTTCGTCTTTTGCCACAAGATCAGAGATGGTTTTGATATTCGCAGCTTTAAGGCAATTATGAGCGCGCACACTTAATTCAAGATCATCCACATTGGTCAGAAGTATTTTCTTGATTCTTTCTCTTTCGGAATCTTTCTTTACTTCTTCATGGCTCTCTTCCTGTTCAATATCAAAGTTGATAAAGAGCTGCAAGTGATCTCTCATTATTTTAGCTGCTTGTGTTAAAGCGTCATCCGGTGTTATCGATCCATCGGTTGCAACATTGATGATCAATTTTTCGTAATCGTTTCTGTCGCCGATACGGACATTTTCAATCTCGTATGTGGCATTCACGATTGGCGAATAAATTGAATCGATTGCAATAGTGCCAAGAGGATACTCGGCTGACTTGTTTTCTACAGCCGGAACATATCCTTTACCTTTGCCAACACGAAGTTCAATCTCGAACTTTGCATTTTCCTGCAGAGTTGCGATGTGCAATTCAGGATTCAATACTTCCAGATCTGCGGTATATTTTTGAATGTCAGCGGCTGTTATCACTTTCGGTCCCTGAACCGTAAACTCGATCTTCGCCGGTTTTTTATTCAATAATTTTAATCTGACCTGCTTCAGATTAAGGATAATTTCAGTTACATCTTCTACAACACCGGGGATTGTACTGAATTCATGAAGTACTCCACCAAACTTTACTGCTGTAAACGCTGCACCCGGTAGAGAAGAAATCAATATTCTTCTTAGAGAGTTACCAACGGTTACACCGTAGCCCCTCTCAAGCGGCTGCAGGAAAAACCTGCCAAAAGTATTGCTGTACGACGACTCTTCGCAAATTACAGCTTCCGGTATCTTTAGATATGATCCACTCATTTAAACCTCTAAAAATTTCTTTTTTGTTATTTAGAGTACAACTCTACAACGAACTGTTCGTTCACATTAAGTTGTATGTCTTCTCTTTCGGGAACATTAACAAAAGTACCGCTCAGGGTTGCTTTGTCCACTGTTAACCATGGATGCACATTGTCTTTTACTCTCTTTAGAGAATTGTGGACGATGTCCAATTGTTTGCTCTTGTCTTTTACCTTGATCACATCACCCGGCATCAGGGTATAAGAAGGAATATCTACGATAAATCCGTTTATAAGGATGTGTCTGTGGCGAACGAGCTGACGGGCAGCCTTACGCGAAGGAGCAAAACCCAATCTGAAAACTACATTATCCAGTCTTCTTTCAAGAAGCTGAAGCATGTTGGTACCTGTAATACCTTTTTGTCTTGAAGCCTTTTCGAAAAGGTTTCTAAACTGGGTTTCGAGGACACCATAAATTCTTTTGATTTTCTGTTTTTCTCTTAACTGAATACCATACTCGGAAACTTTGGATTTTCTTGAGGTGCCGTGCTGACCCGGAGGGTAGTTTTTCTTTTCCAGCGGACACTTTTCGGTGAAGCATTTGCTTCCTTTCAAGAAAAGCTTTTGCTTCTCCCTTCTACACAATTTACAAACCGAACCGGTGTATCTTGCCATTTAATAACTCTCCAATAATAAAATTAAACTCTTCGTCTTTTGGGTGGCCTGCAACCGTTGTGTGGTATCGGTGTAATATCTTTAATCGATGTGATCTCGAAACCAACATTTACTAAAGCTCTTATAGCAGATTCTCTACCTGCACCGGGGCCCTTTACTCTTACTTCTACTCTTCTCAAGCCCATGTCATAGGCTTCTTTGGCTGCAGCTTCACTGGTAACCTGCGCAGCGAATGGTGTATTCTTACGCGAACCTTTGAAACTGTTCCTTCCTGCGGTCGACCATGAAATGGTGTTTCCGTATATATCAGTCAGAGTGACCAACACATTGTTGAAGGATGCTTTTATATGAGCGATGCCGTTCGCATCGACTACATGTTTTTTCTTAACTTTTTTGGTAGTTTTAGCCAATTAATAATCCTCCGATTTTCAATTACTTCTTAGCAGCAGCTTTTTTCTTGCCTGCAACCGTTTTTCTCTTGCCTTTTCTCGTACGGGAATTGGTTCTTGTTCTTTGTCCTCTTGCAGGAAGACCTCTTCTGTGCCTCAAACCTCTGTAAGTACCGATATCTATTAAGCGTTTGATGTTGAGCTGAACTTCAGAGCGCAGCGCACCTTCAACCTTAAAATCTGCCTGAATAACGGATCTAATGTTACCTACTTCATCTTCTGTAAGTGAACCGACTTTTCTGTCAGGGTCGATTTCTGCTTTTTGCAGTATCTCGTCAGCGATTGACGGACCTATACCAAAAATGTACTGCAGGCCGTAATAAATCTTCTTATTCTTTGGTAAATCTACACCAGCTATACGTGCCAATTAAATTTCTCCTTAAAAAAATTTCTATCCTTGTCGTTGTTTATGCTTTGGGTTCTTGCAGATAACCCTGAGAGTCCCTTTTCTCTTGATTATTTTGCAATGCTCGCATATTTTTTTTACTGAAGCTCTTACTTTCATCTAATACTCCGTTATTTATACCGGTAAGTTATTCTTCCTTTAGTCAAATCATACGGGGATAACTCTATCGATACACGATCGCCTACCAGAATCTTGATAAAATGCATACGCATCTTACCGGAGATGTGAGCCAGGATTTCGTGCCCGTTCTCTAACTTTACCTTAAAACTTGCGTTAGGTAGAGTCTCGGTTATTACTCCGTCAACTTTTATTGGTCCTTGTTTTGCCATTTACTCTATGGTTAAGATTTCCGGTTTTGTTCCGTTTACCAAAATGGTATGCTCAAAATGAGCAGATGGCAATCCATCAATTGTTTTTATTGTCCAGCCATCACTCAATTCGTATACCTCATATTTACCTGTGTTAACCATTGGCTCTATAGCCAGTGTCATGCCGCTTTTCAGTTTCTTCCCGGTCCCCTTTATTCCGTAATTCGGAATTGAAGGGTCTTCGTGAAGATACCTGCCGACACCATGCCCGCATAAAGCTCTTACTACAGAATAGCCGTTGGCTTCGACATACTGCTGAACTGCGTAAGAAATATCGTGAACACGGTTGCCTTCTACGGCCTGCTCAATCCCCAGATATAAAGACTTTTCAGTTACATCCATGAGATGTTGCTTTTTCGTATCCTCACCAATGAGAACACTAAGTGCGGCATCTCCGTAGAAACCGTTTTTCTTTACACCCACATCGATCGAAACCAGATCCCCTTCCGTAACTGTTCTGCTGCCCGGTATACCGTGGACAACAACATCGTTAATTGAGATACATAAAGTACCCGGAAACGGGGGGGTCCCTGTCTGGCGATACCCTTTGAATGCCGGAATACCTCCACGACTTTTGATGTGATCTTCAGCCATTTTGTCCAGCTCTTCTGTGGTAACCCCGACCTTTACATTTTTCTTCACCAGATTCAGTGTCTCTGCCACTATCCGGCAACTCTCGCGGATGGCATCGATCTCTCTGGCATTTTTAATATGAATCACTCTATCAGTACGATCTTTTTCTTACCAGCTTCCCGCCCTTCATGAATCCGTCATAGTGTCTCATGACCATCATGGAGTTTATCTGATTCATTGTATCAAGTGCAACACCAACTACGATGAGCAAACTTGTTCCTCCGTAAAACTGTGCGAATGTTGGAGCAATATTGAACCTGGAAATAAATGCAGGCAATATGGCAACCGCAGCGAGGAAAATTGAACCCGGGAGGGTGATCTTTGTAAGAATATTGTCAATAAATTCAGCAGTCTGTTTTCCAGGTCTGATACCCGGAATAAATCCACCCTGCCTCTTCATGTTGTCAGCAACTTCCTTCGGATTGAAAGCGATTGCTGTGTAGAAGTAGGTAAAGAAGATAATAACAATTGCATAGAAAAATGAATATACAAATGATGTATAGTTGAAATATCCGGCAATCGACTGTATGAACTCACTGTCAGGGAAAAATGAAAGCAGTGTGTTTGGAATAAACATGATCGCCTGAGCGAAGATGATCGGCATTACACCTGCAGTGTTAACCCTTAGAGGGATATACTGAGTTACGCCGCCGTAAACTTTTCTTCCAACCACTCTTTTAGCATATTCCACCGGTATTCTTCTTGTTCCCTGTGTCACAAGTATTACACCTGCTATCACGAAAACGAGGAAGATTATCAGGATCAATGAAATGATAAGGTTGCCACCCGCCTGTACTGACTGATATTCAGCAAGAAATGCATAGGGCAGTCTGTCGATAATTCCGATAAAGATAATAAGAGATATACCGTTTCCGATACCCCGTTCTGTAATCTGCTCACCCATCCACATCATAAAGATGGTGCCGGCGGTTAGAATCAGAACTGACTGTATCAGCCACATTGTATGATCGATTCCGGGAGCGACAATACCGCCACCACTGGCTGTACTGTTAAGGGTGAAAGCTGTTCCCCAGGCTTGAAGACCTGCGATGAGAACAGTTCCGACTCTCGTCATCTGGTTAATTTTTTTCCTTCCTTCTTCACCTTCCTGTTGAAGTTTGGCGATTGAAGGAAGAACTGCTGCTGCCAACTGTAAAATAATTGACGCAGAGATGTAGGGCATAATACCCAATGCAAAGATGGCTGCGTTTTTAAAAGCGCCGCCAACAAAAAGATCGTAGAGACCAAAGAGTGAATCACTGTTTTGTCTTTGCATAGCTTCCTTAAGGAGGCTGCTGTCAACCCCGGGAAGTGCTATGTGTGCACCCACTCTTACGATCAAAAGAATAAGAAGAGTGTATAAAACTCTCTTCCTTAGTTCTTCGATCTTAAATATATTTGTGATAACTTCGATAAAACGCTGCATTGATACTCAGTCTAGATTGTTACTGTTTTGCCACCGGCTGCTTCGATTTTTTCGATTGCCGATTTACTGAATTGATGTCCGTTTACTGTAACTGCTGCACTAAGATCTCCTGTTCCCAAAACCTTTATTGGGCGGTTGGGGGTGGAAATAATTCCTGCCTGAAGAAGAATCTCGATTGTAACGGTATTTTCAACAAGCTTGCCGGCATCAGCGAGCTTCTGAATATCATACAAATTAACTGCCTGATAATAGATTTTGAACGGAGGTGTAAAACCGAATTTTGGAACACGGCGCTGGATTGGCATCTGACCACCCTCAAACCATGCTCTGTGATTTGCACCGGATCTCGACATCTGACCGTTCGATCCTCTGGTTGCTGTTTTACCGTGTCCCGATCCCGATCCGCGGGCAACTCTTTTTCTTTTCTTTACTGCGCCTTTTGCAGGCTTCAAATTGCTAAGATAACTCATTTTTCTTTAGTCCTGAATTTCTTCCACTTTAACAAGATGTGCTACTTTTCTTATCATTCCTCTGATCTGAGGCGTATCGTTGTGTTCAACAAACCTGTTAGGTCTGCTCAGCCCAAGAGCCTCAATAGTAGCTTTCTGATCTTTGGGTCTGTCGATAACACTTTTCGTTTGAGTTATTTTTAATTTCATTTTTCTCTCCGATCTATAAGGTAAACATCTCTTTAACAGAAAGACCTCTGAGAGCAGCAATGTCTTTTGCGCTTCTAAGTTCCATTAAGCCTGCTAAAGTAGCTTTTACCTGATTATGGGGATTACTTGAACCAAGTGATTTGGTAAGGACATCCTGAACACCGGCTGCTTCGAGAACAGCACGAACTCCACCACCAGCGATAAGACCGGTTCCGGGTGTCGCAGGTTTAAGCATAACTTTTCCTGCGCCGAATTTGCCGATGATTTCATGCGGTAATGTGTGTGATCCAATAAGTACCTGTTTCAGGTTCTTTCTTGCATCATCAATTCCTTTTTGGATGGCATCTGTAACTTCATTGGCTTTACCAAGTCCGATACCGACAAGCCCGTTTCCGTTTCCAACAACAACAATGGCGTTAAAACCAAATCTTCTACCGCCTTTTACAACCTTGGCAACACGGTTTATATGAACAACTTTTTCTTTAAAGCCGTCATTGCTCGTATTTCTATTGCTCTTCAAATTTTTAACTCCGTTTCTCTAATTATCTCTGCTGCCGAGGGAGGATTCGAACCTCCACATACGGCTCCAAAGGCCGCTGTCCTGCCGTTAGACGACTCGGCAATCGTTTAGAATTGTAATCCGCCTTCTCTAAGTCCGTCGGCAAGGGCTTTCACACGGCCGTGATATCTGTAGCCATTCCTGTCGAAGACTATCGAAGTGATGTTCTTTTCCTGTGCTTTTTTAGCAAGAAAGAGGCCAACAACTTTCGATTTTGCGGTTTTTCCTTTAGCGTTTTTAATGTCTTCCTGCAACTCTTTAGTAAGAGAGGAAGCAGCAAGCACTGTTGCACTGGCACTGTCGTCTATCAGTTGTGCATAAATCTGATTGAGGCTGCGGGTTACTGTCAGTCTTGGACTTTCAGGAGTTCCCGAAACTTTCGCTCTGATTTTGGTTTTTATTTTTAATCTTGAATTCTTTTTACTCATTACTTCAGCTCCGCTTATTTTTTACCGGCTGTTTTTCCGGCTTTTCTTCTGATTGTTTCATTGGAGTATTTAATACCTTTTCCTTTGTAAGGTTCAGGCTTCCTAAACGATCTTATTTTTGCCGCTACAAGACCGACGGCTTCTTTGTTTATTCCGCTGATGATTATCTGTGTAGGTGTGGTCACCTGCAAAGTGATGTCATCTGGAGGGATGAAGTAAATAGGATGTGAATATCCGAGTGACAGAAGAAGGTTTTTTTCTCTTGCTTCCACCTTGTAACCAACACCCACTATATCCAAAGTTTTGGAATAACCCGCGCTTACGCCGGTTACCATGTTCTGAATCAGTGATCTGGTCAATCCGTGCAGGGCTCTGCTTTCTTTCTGATCATCTTTTCTGGTAACAACCAGAGTGTCATTCTCATGCTTGATTTCGACAGCATCTCTGAAAGACCTCTCGAGCTGTCCTTTCGGCCCTTTTACGGTCACAGTATTACCATTAATGGTAACAGTAACGCCATTTGGTATTTCTACCGGTTTTTTACCTATTCGTGACACTTTATTGCTCCGTTTATGATTTTACCAAATATAGCAGAGGACTTCGCCGCCAACATTGGCGCGCTTTGCCTGCTTATCTGTCATTATTCCACTGGATGTGGATAAAATTGCTATTCCGTAACCGTTGAGTACTCTTGGGAGTTCATCCACGGATTTGTAAACCCGAAGACCGGGGGTGCTTACTTTTTTCAAGCCGTTAATTGCAGGCTTGCCTTGCGAATATCTTAAGAGGACTCTCAAAACATTCTGTTTATTGTCAGGAATTACTTCAAAATCGTAGATATAGCCATATTTTTTAAGAAGCCCGGCGATAGCTACTTTCATATTCGATGAAGGAATCTCAACTCTTCTCTTGTTAGCCTTGATTGCATTTCTCAATCTGGTCAAGAAATCGGCTATTGGGTCAGACATTGTCATTTTTTAAGAATCTCCTTTTACCAACTTGATTTCTTCACGCCGGGTATTTCACCACGCAAAGCTTTTTCTCTGAAGACCAATCTGGACACGCCAAATTTTCTGTAATAACTTCTCGCTCTTCCTGTCATCATGCATCTGTTGTGAAGACGGACAGAAGAGGAATTTTTAGGAAGCTTCTGCAGACCCTCATAATCGCCGGCTGCTTTCAATTCTTCTCTGATTTTCTTATACTGTTCGTATAATCTTTCTCTTTTTGCTTCTCTGGCTATAAGACTTTTTCTTGCCATTAATAAAACCTCAGTTTAACTGTTAGTTACCTTTTTTTCTGAAGGGGAATCCAAACGCAGCCAATAATTCGAAAGCTTCGGCATCGGTTTTTGCGTTGGTCACAATTGTAATATCCATACCTAAAATGCGTGTTACCTTGTCAACATCAATTTCAGGGAATATAATCTGTTCTTTCACTCCGAAGGTGTAGTTTCCTCTGCCATCGAATGATTTGTCAGACAAGCCCTTGAAATCTCTTACCCTTGGGAGGGCGATGTTTACAAGCCTGTCGAAGAACTCATACATTCTGTCTCTTCTTAAGGTAACTTTTACCCCGATATTCATACCGGCTCTAAGCTTGAAGTTCGAAATAGCCTGTTTGGCTTTTCTGATGGTTGGTTTCTGTCCTGTGAAAGCCTCAAGATTTTTTACGGCTTCTTCAAGGATTTTGGGATCGGCAATAGCATCACCAACACCCATGTTTACAACTATTTTCTCCAGCTTTGGAACCTGCATTACATTTTTATACTGAAATTTGGTCGTGAGCGCAGGCATCACATCTTTTTTGTAAAATTCAAAAAGTCTGCAGGGGATCTTTACTGCCGGTTCAGCAGTTTCCTTTGCGGCCTTTTTTTCTTTAACTTCAGGTTTTTGTTTTGTTTTTTCTGCCATTTTCTGAAACCTTGGTCCTTGTTTATATCATTTCACCGCTTTTAACACTGACGCGGACTACTTTCTCTTTACCGGTTTTTTCGTCCACTATCAGCTTTCCGCCCAATCTTGAAGGTTCACCAGTTTTCGTATCGATAATCATCACATTCGAAACATGGATGGGAGCTTCTTTTTCAATAATGCCACCCTGAGGGTTAGCCTGATTGGGTTTTGTATGTCTTTTTCTTAAGTTAACACCTTCAACGATGACGCGGTCAGTTTTCTTGAAGATTTTCAGAATTCTGCCTTTGGCACCTTTGTCGTTTCCGGCAATAACTACAACTTTATCATTTTTTTTAAGATTTATTTTAGCCATTTTATCCTCTACAAAACTTCAGGAGCCAAAGAAACTATTTTCATGTAGTTTCTTTCTCTAAGTTCTCTTGCAACGGGTCCAAAGATACGGGTACCTTTAGGTTCGCCCTGGTTATTAAGAAGTACGGCAGCATTCTCATCAAAGCGAATGTAAGAACCGTCTTTGCGTCTTACTTCCTTCTTTGTGCGAACGATAACAGCCTTTGATACATCACCTTTTTTAACCCCGGCGTTAGGTATGGCAGCCTTCACGGAAACCACAATAAGGTCTCCTACGCTGGCGTATCTTCTATTGCTGCCACCAAGCACTCTAATACATTTCAATCTTTTAGCGCCGGAATTATCGGCAGCTACTAAATTTGTTTCTTCCTGAATCATTTTTTTCTCCGGTAAAAGCTACTTTGCTTTGATCAAAGTTTCAACTAAACGCCATCTTTTATTTTTGCTGAGAGGGCGGGTTTCCATAATCTTAACGATATCGCCAATCTGGCAACCGTTAAGGTCATCGTGCGCCATCAGTTTGGTTGTACTTTTATAGTACTTTTTGTAGATCGGATGAGCAACCCTTCTCTCGATAGCCACGACCACAGTCTTGTCCATCTTGTTACTGACTACTTTTCCGATTCTGGTTTTTCTGTTATTTCTTTCCATTCTCTAAGAAGCTCCTGGTGATTAATTATTCTGAGCTTTTAATTCACGCTCTTTCTTAATGGTAAGAAGGCGTGCAATAGTTTTTCTTGTGTTGCTTATTGCAGCAGGATTTGCTTCTTGCTTCAGCGCATTTCTGAACTTTAAGTTGTTCAAAGCTTCATAATTTTCAGCAAGTGCGGTTTTAAGTTCTTCAGATGTCAGTTCTCTGATCTCTTTCAACTTCATTTCTCTACTCCTGTTCGAAATCGGGTCTGGCTACGACCTTGGTTTTAATGGGGAGTTTATAAGAGCAAGTACCCAAAGCTTCTTTGGCTATCGCTTCACTTACTCCTGCTACTTCAAACATAATTCTTCCCGGTTTGATAACTGCTACCCAAAACTCAGGTGCGCCTTTACCTTTACCCATACGAGTTTCCAAAGGTTTTTTGGATACCGGCTTATCGGGAAATATTCTGATCCATACTTTACCGTCTCTTTTCATTTTTCTTGAAAGAGTGATACGGCATGCTTCTATCTGACGGCTGGTAATCCAGGCCGGTTCAAGTGCTTTCAGACCAAAATCTCCGAACGAAACCGAGGAGCCACGATAGGCTTTACCGGTCATTCGTCCTCGTTGGGCTCTTCTAAATTTAACTCTTTTTGGCATTAACATGACAGCATTCTCCGAATTTTAGTCTGATACTCTTTTACCTAAAATCTCGCCGCGGCATATCCATACCTTGATGCCGATGGAACCATAAATGGTTTCGGCTCTGCCGTTGGCGTAATCAATATCCGATCTGAGAGTATGAAGTGGAGTTCTTCCTTCTTTGTACTGCTCTGTTCTTGCCATCTCAGCTCCGCCAAGACGACCCGCGCACATTATCTTTATCCCTTCACCGCCTGCTTTCATAGTGGATGAAAGTGCTGTCTTCATCGCTCTTCTGAAAGATATTCTTCCTTCAAGCTGACGGGCAACATTTTCTGCCACGAGATAAGCATCGAGTTCCGGTTTTTTGATTTCGGATACTTGTACTTTAACTTCTTTATTGGTAATCTGCTTCAATTCTTCTTCAAGCTTCTGAATTTCAGAACCGCTCTTACCGATAACGAGACCGGGTTTTGCAGTATGTATCGTAACGATAACATTCTTTGTGGTTCTGTCGATCACGATGCGTGAAACAGAGGCTGATTTCAGTCTTCTTCTAACATAACTTCTTAACTGATCATCCTCTTTAAGCTTTACAGCATAACTCTTGTTTTCAAACCAGTTCGATTCCCAACCTCTGATAATTCCAACTCTGATTCCAATTGGATGAGTTTTCTGACCCAATTTAAGCCTCCTGTCCTTTAATATTGATTGATGATACTACTACCGTAAGGTGGCACATTCTTTTTCTTACGCGGTAAGCTCTACCCATTGGTGCCGGTAGTACCCTCTTCATTGCAGGACCATTGTTCACAAATATTTCTTTTATGTAAACATTTTCCGGTTGAATTCTGGCTTCTTCGTTGTTGTTTATCAAGTTCGAAACTGCTGATTTGATAACTTTCAAAGCATCTTTTGAAGCGTGTTTAGGCTGGAACTGTAACGACTCCATAGCCTTCACTGCATTCATGCCTCTTACGAGATCTACAACGAGTCTCATTTTCCTTGGCGAGGATGGGATAAATCTATATGTTGCTTTTGCTTCCATTTTCTTTCGTCCTATCTAGCTCTTGAGGCTTTTTCTGCTTTGGTACCCGGGTGTCCCCTGAAAATTCTTGTGGGAGCAAATTCACCGAATTTGTGCCCGATCATATTCTCAGTGACATATACAGGAATCATTTTGTTACCGTTGTGCACTGCAACTGTGTGTCCTATAAAGTCCGGTGTTATCATCGAAGCTCTCGACCAGGTCTTAATGATCTTCTTCTGTCCTGATTCATTAAGCAACTGTACTTTTTTCAATAGCTTATAGTGAATAAATGGGCCTTTTTTTATGGATCTTGGCATACTTACTCTCTACTACTTTCTGCGTTTAACAATATATCTGTTGGAAGGATTTTTCCGTTTACGGGTCTTCAGACCTTTAGCAGCCTGACCCCATGGTGAAACAGGGTGACCACCGCCTGAAGTCTTTCCTTCTCCACCACCCATCGGGTGATCGACCGGATTCTTGGCAACGCCTCTGCTTAACGGTCTTCTGCCAAGCCATCTGTTGCGGCCGGCTTTTCCTAAACTTATATTTTCATGATCTGAATTTCCGACTGTACCATAGGTAGCCATACATTCGACTCTTACCACTCTCACCTCACCCGAAGGGAGTTTCAATGTGGCCATCTCTTTTTCTCTTGCGATTAGCTGTATGGATGATCCGGCACTTCTTGCAAGCTGTCCGCCTTTACCCGGTTTTAATTCAACATTGTGAATAAAACTTCCCACAGGGATCTCTCTGAGAGGGAGGGCGTTTCCAACTTTAATTTCAGATCCCGGACCAGAGGTTACTTTCTGACCAACTTTGATACCGGCGGGAGCAAGAATGTATCTTTTCTCACCGTCTTCATAGTGGAGCAGTGCTATTCTGCAGGTACGGTTTGGATCGTATTCAATAGAAAAGACTTTTGCGGGTACACCAAATTTGTTCCTCTTGAAGTCAATTATTCTATATTGTCTTTTGTGCCCACCGCCTTTGTGTCTTGAAGTCACGCGGCCATGATTGTTTCTACCGCCCGACTTGTCCAACGGAAGAAGTAAAGACTTCTCCGGTGTCGATTTAGTAATTTCAGCAAAATCTGAAACCGATCTAAATCTCGTCCCGGGTGTAGTGGGCTTATATTTTCTTATTGCCATTGCTCAAACTCCGGTCTGCTTCTAAGCTTGTTCAAATAATTCAATCTTATCGCCCTGTTTAAGAGTAACATAGGCTTTCTTGAACCGAGGCGTTTTTCCGGTGAACCTTCCGGTTTTCCTGAAAGATGTCTTTACCTTGCCTCTGTTTTTAATTGTGTTTACCGATATTACATTCACACCGAACTTTTTTTCAATCGCGTTTGCTATCTCAATTTTGTTCGAGCTCCAGCTTACTTCAAACCCGTATTTGCGGGCAGAAAGCATCTTAACGCTTTTTTCAGTGTATAGTGGCTTTACTAATACTTCTTTCATCTACTCAGCCGCTGCCTTTTCTTTAGAATAAGTATTGTTAAAATATTCTACCGCTCCTGACTGAAGGAGCAATACCTGGCTATTCAATATGTCGTATGTAGAAACACTGTTTACACTTAGAACTTTTACTCTCTCGATATTTCTACCTGATTTGTAAACATTCTCATTGTGTTCAGAAGTAAGAACAAGAACCTTTTTACCATCAAGCTTTAAAGCCTGGAGCAAAGAAACAAAGTCTTTAGTTCTGGGTGCTTCATATGTGAAGTTTTCTACAACAACCAATCTTTCTTCAGAATTCTTGAGCGAAAGAGCAGATCTCTTTGCGAGCATCGCAACTTTGCGCGGTACTTTTAACCGGTAGTCTCTTGGTTTTGGACCGAAGATTCTTCCGCCACCCACCCACAATGGTGATCTGGTTGTACCGGCACGCGCTCCGCCTCTTCCTTTTTGTCTCCAAGGCTTCTTGCCGCCGCCTCTAATTTCGCCTCTTTCTTTGCTTTTATGAGTACCTTGTCTTTGATTGGCAAGATACACCTTGGAAGCGAGGTAGAGTACATGATGATTGGGTTCTACCGAGAAAACTCCATCATTCAATTCTACCTGTCCGGAGACTGTACCGTCTGTTTTATAAACATCGACTAACATTTCTAACCTGAACTATTTTTTGTATAACTCTACAATTGAATTTATGGCACCCGGAACAGCGCCCTTAACTAAAATTATGTTTTTCTCTGCAATGATTCTTATGACCTGAAGATTTCTTACTGAGACATTATCATTTCCCATTCTTCCTGCCATTCTCTGACCCGGGAAAACCCTGGATGGATAAGATGATGCACCAATAGAACCGGGTGCTCTTAACCTGTCAGACTGACCGTGTGTCGTTCCGCCGACTCCACCGAAACCGTGCCTTCTCATAACGCCCTGAAATCCTTTACCTTTACTTTTGCCGGAGACTTTTATTTTCTCTCCAACAGTAAAGATACCGAGATCAATGCTGTCACCCACTTTATACTCTGCCACGGAATCTACGCGGAATTCTCTGAGATGACGCACCGGCTCAAGGTTGTTCTTTTTGAAGTGACCTAAGACCGGTTTGGTCAAATTTTTCTCTTTAACCTGACCAAAGCCTAACTGAATAGCGTTGTAGCCGTTGCTTTCAACACTTTTTACATCAGTTACGGTGCAGGGGCCTGCCTCGATGATGGTCACAGGTATTCTGTTGCCATTATCGTCAAATATAGCAGACATTCCAATTTTTTTACCAAGTATTCCTAACATATATTCTCCGCAATCCCTTAGAGTTTAATCTCTATGTCAACTCCGGCAGGGATATCTAGTTTACCTAAAGAATCGATTGTTTTAGCGCTAGAATTATGGATATCTATAATTCTTTTGTGTGTACGGGTCTCAAATTGTTCACGCGATTTTTTGTCGACATGAGGTGATCGTAATACCGTGTATATCGTTTTACGGGTAGGCAACGGTATCGGACCGGAAACCGAAGCTCCCGTACTTTTAACTGTTTTAATTATTTTTTCGGTCGATTTATCTATAAGTATATGATCGTACGATTTTAACTTAATTCTAATTTTCTTACCGGCCACTTTGATTTTCCTCGTTTTTTAAGACACAAAAGGGGAGGGATACCCTCCCCGTCTGTGATGCAATAAAGATTCTCTTACTCGATGATCTTGGTTACGGTTCCGGCACCCACAGTTCTTCCACCCTCACGGATAGCGAATCTGAGTCCTTCTTCCATAGCGATCTCGGAGATCAGTTTAACTCTCATTGACCTGTTGTCACCAGGCATTACGATGTCGTCAGCGTTTTCAAGTGTTACAACGCCGGTAACATCTGTTGTTCTGAAATAGAACTGTGGTCTGTAGCCATTCGAGAATGGTTTGTGACGGCCACCTTCTTCTTTCGAAAGTACATAAACCTGGCACTCGAATTCGGTGTGAGGAGTGATCGATCCTGGTTTGGCAAGTACCATACCTCTCTCGATTTCATCTTTACCAACACCGCGCATAAGGATACCGGCATTGTCACCAGCCTGAGCTTTATCAAGTTCTTTTCTGAACATCTCGATACCGGTGATAACGGTTTTCTTGTGCTGGCCAAGGCCTACGAGTTCGATTTCTTTTCCAAGCTCGATTTCGCCTCTTTCAACTCTACCTGTAGCAACTGTTCCACGACCTGTGATCGAGAAAACATCCTCTACCGGCATAAGGAATGGTTTGTCAACACTTCTTTCAGGGAGAAGAATCCACTCGTCAACTGCTGCCATCAAATTCCAGATACAGTTGTATCTTTCATCATCTGTTGGAGCGTTGCTTGCGCCGGCTTCGAGAGCCTGGAGAGCTGATCCTCTAACGATAGGTGTGTTGTCACCATCAAATTCATTCTTCTGGAGAAGTTCTCTAAGTTCCATTTCAACGAGCTCGAGAAGTTCTTCATCTTCCATCATGTCAACTTTATTGAGGAACACTACGATACGGGGAACACCTACTTGTCTTGCGAGAAGGATGTGCTCTCTGGTCTGTGGCATCGGTCCGTCAGTTGCAGCAACTACGAGGATAGCACCGTCCATCTGAGCAGCACCGGTGATCATGTTCTTTACATAATCCGCGTGACCAGGGCAGTCAACATGCGCATAGTGTCTGTTCTCTGTCGAGTACTCAACATGCGCAGTAGCGATTGTTATACCTCTTGCTTTTTCTTCCGGGGCGTTGTCGATAGAATCGAATGTTCTAACCTGCGACAAGCCTTTGTTTGCTAATGCCATCGTAATGGCGGCTGTCAAAGTTGTTTTTCCGTGGTCAACATGACCGATGGTTCCAATGTTGACATGCGGTTTAGACCTGTCAAATTTTTCTTTGGCCATCTGCTTATCTCCTATTAATTTTTCTGCTTGGTTTAATTATCAGACAGTTGAAGCTGATCTTCTACCGGAAGATTTTTCCGATATCTCTTCAGCAATTGATTTAGGCACATCAGAATAGTGCGAGAACTGCATAGTGTATATTGCGCGTCCCTGGGTCATCGACCTGAGAACAGTTGCATAGCCGAACATTTCCGAAAGAGGAACTTTAGCCTTGATCACCTGAGCATCTTTTCTGGCTGAGAATCCTTCGATTCTTCCCCTTCTCGAGTTCAGATCGCCCATGACATCTCCGAGATATTCTTCCGGAGAAACCACTTCAACCGCTACTATTGGCTCCAATATAACAGGTTTGGCTTTTTTAGCTGCAATCTGGAAGCCCATTGAACCGGCTACCTTGAATGATATTTCATCGGAATCGACATCGTGATATGAGCCGTCAAAAAGTCTTACTTTTATATCTACCATTGGATATCCGGCTACAACACCATTACGCATTGCTTCCTGAACACCGGCTGATACAGCAGGTATATACTCTTTAGGAACAACTCCACCGACGATACCGTTGATAAATTCGAAACCTTTTCCGGGTTCGTTGGGGCTGACTTCAAGCCATACATGACCGAATTTACCTCTACCACCGGACTGTTTAACAAATTTACCTTCAGCTTCAACACTTTCAGTAATTGTCTCTCTGTAAGCCACTTGTGGCTTGCCTACATTTGCGTCAACTTTGAATTCTCTTCTCAGACGGTCAACGATGATCTCCAAATGGAGCTCACCCATGCCCGCGATGATGGTCTGTCCTGTTTCTTCGTCAACATGGACTCTGAATGTCGGATCTTCATCAGCAAGTTTTGAAAGAGATTCAGAAAGTCTATCCTGATCAGCTTTAGTTTTGGGCTCAATGGCAATCTGAATTACAGGTTCAGGAAACACCATTCTTTCAAGAACCACAGGATCGTCTTCACTACAAAGGGTATCACCTGTTCTTGTAAACTTAAGCCCTACTGCTGCTCCAATGTCGCCGGCCCTTACCTGTGTAATTTCCTCACGGTGGTTGGCATGCATCTGCAACAAACGGCTGATTCTTTCTTTCTTCCCGGATACGGAGTTGTAAACATACGATCCGGCTTCAAGTTTACCTGTATAAACTCTGAAGAAGGTCAGCTTTCCTACATAAGGATCGTTCATGATCTTAAATGCAAGCGCTGTAAACTTCTCATCTTCGGTAACATTTCTTGTTACCTGGTCATTAATTCCGATGTGGTGGGCTTCAATCTTGGCTGCATCTATTGGAGAAGGCAGGAAGTCGATTACCGAATCAAGAAGCATCTGAATGCCTTTATTCTTGAAGGAGGCACCGCACAATACCGGTATAATAACATTTTCAATTGTAGCTTTTCTGAGAACCGTTCTTATTTCAGCGGCTGATATCTCTTCTCCATCCAGGTATTTAACCAGAAGGGTATCATCGACATCAGAGACAGCTTCAAGCATCTCGGTTCTGTATTTCTGTGCAAGCTCAGTAAGGTCTTTTGGAATCTCGATGATATCGAATTCTTTTCCAAGAGAATCATCATGATACATGATGGCTTTGAATTCAATAAGATCAATTACCCCTGCGAAGATATCTCCGGCACCGATAGGCAAAGCCAAAGGAATGGCATTTGCTCCGAGCCGTTCACGAATCATTTCGAGTGCGTTATAAAAGTCGGCGCCAATTCTGTCCATCTTGTTGATGAATGCAATTCTTGGAACACCATATTTATCGGCTTGTCTCCACACAGTCTCAGACTGTGGTTCAACTCCGCCTACCGCACAAAACAGAGCTATTGCTCCATCCAGTACTCTGAGCGATCTCTCAACTTCAACTGTGAAGTCGACATGCCCGGGAGTATCAATAATATTTATTTGGTGGTCATTCCATAAACATGTGGTTGCAGCACTTGTAATGGTAATGCCTCTTTCCTTTTCCTGTTCCATCCAGTCCATAGTCGCAGCACCATCATGTACTTCGCCGATCCGGTGCAAACGGCCTGTATAATACAGTATCCTTTCAGTCGTTGTCGTCTTACCGGCATCAATGTGTGCCATGATCCCGATATTACGAACTCTATCTATAGGTGTCTTTTTGCTCATTATCTATTCTGTTACTTTTTAATCACTACCACTTGAAGTGAGCAAAAGCCTTGTTGGCTTCGGCCATTCTGTGGGTATCATCTTTTTTCTTTATTGCGTTGCCCTGATTGTTCGAAGCATCAATAAACTCGTTTGCGAGCTTTGTTGCCATCGATTTGTCTTTTCTGTCAGTTGCATATTTTTTTATCCATCTGATAGCAAGAGCCATTCTTCTTTCAGGGCGGACTTCCATCGGAACCTGATAGGTAGCTCCACCGACTCTGCGGCTGCGCACTTCAATTACGGGCTGGCAATTTTGAATTGCCTTTTTGAAGATTTCAATTCCCGGTTTCGAAGTTTTTTCTTCAACTATTGTAAAAGCATCATATACCAGAGTTCTTGCGGTTTCTTTATGACCATCTTCCATAATTGCATTTATGAATTTAGCCAGCGAATGATCACCGAATCTTGGATCTGGTTTTATATATCTTTTTGGTGCTCTCTTTTTTCTCATAACTGATTACTTGCCTTTTTGTTGTTTGGGCCTCTTGGCTCCGTACTTGGATCTTCCCTGTTTTCTGTCAGATACACCATTGGAATCGAGCGTTCCTCTAATGATGTGATACCTGACACCGGGAAGGTCTTTAACCCTGCCGCCCCTGATCAAAACGATCGAGTGCTCTTGCAAATTGTGGCCTTCGCCGGGTATATAGGCTGTGACTTCTATGTGGTTAGTTAATCTAACTCTCGCAACTTTGCGTAATGCCGAGTTTGGTTTCTTCGGAGTTGTTGTGTAAACTCTGGTGCAAACCCCTCTTTTTTGAGGACAGGCAGAAAGGGCCGGTGCTTTATTTTTTGAAAGCACGATCTTACGACCTTTCCTCACCAACTGATTGATTGTAGGCAAAATGAACTCCTGATTTTGTCCAAAACTTAAAAAAATTCAGACTTCAAATATAGGATAAAATAAATTAATTGTCAAGGTTTTTCACTTGACTTTAAAAAATAAAACTATTTTATGGCTTCTGAATTGCTCAGAAGCAACACCCTCGATCCATTCCGAGGGGTATCAGTAAAGGAGGGAGTCCCCGATCCATTCCGGGGACCCTTAAAAATATGTCAGATTGAAGGTATTTTGGCTGCTTCGTTCTCCAAAGCTTCCATAGCCATTTCATCCTCATCTCTTACGATGAGTGAACGGTATTTTCTCAATCCTGTTCCGGCCGGAATAAGACGACCCATTACAACATTCTCTTTTAATCCTCTAAGGGTGTCTCTCTTCGCCTGAATCGCTGCGTTAGCCAGTACTTTTGTGGTTTCCTGGAATGAAGCGGCAGAGATAAAACTTTCAGTTTCGAGCGCAGCTCTGGTAATTCCGAGCAACATGTGATCGAAAGTAGCCTGTTCAGCGTCACGATACTGAATTTCCGGTTTGCTTCTCTTTTTGAGTTCCAAATTGATCTCAGACAACTTCTTTCTGGAGATGAGCTGTCCGGGTTTAAGAATAGAACCACCGGCGTCGGTTACAATAACAGACTCGATCATTTTTTCGTTCTCTTCCATAAACTCGGCTTTATCAACAACATCCTCCTCGAGGAATCTGGTGTCACCCGGCTGTACAACTTTGATCTTCTGGAGCATCTGACGCACAATTACCTCGATATGCTTGTCGTTGATCTTAACACCCTGCAAACGATATACTTCCTGTATTTCGTTCACGAGGTATTCCTGTACTGCGTTTGTACCTTTGATTCTCAAGATGTCATGCGGATCAACCGGTCCATCTATGATTTTCTCGCCGGCAGGTATTTCATCACCTTCCTGCACGAGTGTATGTTTACTAATCTGTACATTGTATTTCTTCTCGTCAGACTTGTCAACAGCCGTTACGATAATCTCACGGGTACCTTTTCTCTTCGCACCGAAAGATACAACACCTTCGATATCTGCGATGATAGCAGGATCCTGTGGATTTCTCGCTTCAAACAGCTCAGTTACTCGTGGAAGACCACCGGTGATATCCCGTGTCTTCGAAGCCTGCTTTGCTATCTTGGCAAGAATTGTACCTGCAGGTATTTCCTGACCCTCTTCAACAGAGAGGAAGGCTTTTGCAGGGATGTTGAACGATCTCTTTTCACCATCAGCGTTTTCAACAACGATTGACGGGGAGAGAGATTTGTCTTTTGGTTCGATTACAACCTTCTGAACATGGCCTGTCTGATCATCAGTAATCTGCTCGTAGGTAAATTTATCGATAAGATCGACAAACTTGACCACACCGGTGATATCTGACAGAATCAGAGCATTATAAGGATCATGGTAGTAGAGTGGTTGTTTTTTCCTTACCTTTTGATTTTCATCCACGAGCAGTTCTGCACCGTAGGGAACATCAAACTTCCTGAGAAGAATTTCATTATTGTCAACTATTTCAACGATTCCTCTTCGTCCGGTAACCACTTTTACTTTGCCGAAGATCGAATCTTTCTCAACAAATGTTACTCTGTTGTACCTTACAATACCTTCAACAGGTGTATCAACCTGCGATTGTGTCGCGATACGGGCAGAGGTACCACCAAGGTGGAAAGTTCTGAGTGTAAGCTGTGTACCCGGTTCACCGATTGACTGTGCAGCAATAACGCCCACAGCTTCACCGATTTCCACGAGTTTGCCGTTTGTAAGGTTTCTGCCATAGCAATTGGCGCATACACCATGTTTAGCTTCACATGTGAGTACAGTTCTGATATAAACGGAATCGAGTCCGGCATCTTCAATGACAGCAGCAATCTCTTCAGTAATCATTAAACCGTTTTCACAAATCAGTTCATCGGTTCTTGGATCGTAAATATCGCCCTGGGCAACTCTACCGACAATTCTCTCGGTAAGCGGTTCGCGTTCTTCTCCTGCTTCTTTAAGAGCGGAGATTTCGATACCAAGAATGGTACCGCAGTCGATCTGGGTGATAATAACATCCTGGGCAACATCCACGAGTCTTCTTGTAAGGTATCCGGCATCTGCGGTTTTAAGAGCAGTATCAGCAAGACCTTTACGGGCACCGTGAGTGGAGATGAAGTACTCGAGTACCGAAAGACCTTCTTTGAAGTTGGCGATGATCGGGTTCTCGATAATTTCACCTGCCTGACCGGTAAGTGATTTCTGAGGTTTCATCATAAGACCACGCATACCTGCGAGCTGGCGAACCTGTTCCGAAGAACCTCTCGCACCCGAGTCAACCATCATGTGAATGGGGTTGAATCCCTGGTTCGATTCTCTGAGTTTCTCCATAAGAACCTTACCAACATCATTGGTTGCGTGTGTCCAGATATCGATGATCTTGTTGTATCTCTCGGTATCTGTGATAAAGCCGTTTTCATGCTCGTTAAGTACCTGCTCAACTTTTCTGTTGGCTTCGCCGATAATAGATTCTTTCTCTGCGGGAACCACAAGATCACTAAAAGAGATGGAAAGTCCACCCTTCATCGCAAATGTGAAACCGAGATCTTTCAAATCATCGAGGAATCTGGCAGTTACTTTATTTCCAAGTCTCATGAACATAAGGTTTACGAATGCACCGAATGATTTCTTCACGAGCAACTGGTTATAGAATCCCATTTCTTTGGGAACAATTTTGTTGAAGATAACCCTTCCAACAGTGGTTTCGATCATTTTGCCGTCAATTCTTACCTTGATCTTGGCATGGAGACCGACTACTTTGTTGTTGTAGGCTATTTCCACCTCTTCATCATTACTGAATACCATTCCTTCGCCGAGGTCACCATCTCTTTTCTTTGTCAGATAGTAAACACCCAATACGATGTCCTGTGTAGGAACAACAATCGGGCTACCGTTCTGTGGAGAAAGAATGTTGTGGCTCGAAAGCATAAGAAGTTGTGCTTCAAGTTTAGCTTCATCTGAAAGAGGCACATGCACAGCCATCTGATCACCGTCAAAATCCGCGTTAAAAGCGGTACAAACCATCGGATGGAGCCTGATGGCTTTCTCATCGATGAGTTTTGGCTGGAATGCCTGGATACCAAGACGGTGAAGCGTGGGAGCACGGTTCAGCATCACTGGGTGTCCGTCGATAATCTTTTCAAGAATCTCCCAAATAATAGGATCTTTTCTTTCGACTACCTTCTTGGCACTCTTAACGGTTTTGTTGTGCCCTCTCTCGATCAGCTTCCTGATGATAAGAGGTTTGAAAAGTTCGTATGCCATGTCTTTTGGGAGACCGCACTGATGAAGTTTCAGTTCAGGACCCACAACGATAACCGATCTGCCGGAGTAGTCAACTCTTTTTCCGAGGAGGTTCTGGCGGAAACGACCCTGTTTACCTTTGAGCATGTCGCTCAACGATTTTAACGGTCTGTTGTTATCGCTTCTTACTGCAGAACCGCGTCTCGAGTTGTCGAAGAGGGCATCAACGGCTTCCTGAAGCATTCTTTTCTCATTTCTGAGAATTACTTCGGGAGCCTTAATGTCAATCAGTCTCTTAAGACGGTTGTTACGAATGATTACTCTTCTGTAGAGATCGTTAAGATCACTGGTGGCAAACCTTCCGCCTTCGAGGGGAACCAATGGTCGCAACTCGGGTGGAATCACAGGAATGTAGTTGAGAACCATCCATTCAGGTTTGTTCTCAAGTTTGTCTTCCTTGGTACGGAAAGCCTCAATTACTCTTAGTCTCTTAAGTAATTCTTCTTTTTTCTGCTGTGAGCCTTCACGGCTGAGCTGATCTTTGAGTTCATAGAATTTCTCCTCTACATTGAGGTTCTTCAGAAGCTCGCGGATTGCTTCTCCGCCTATTTTGGCATAAAATTTATTAGGATCATTATCAGCCAGCTTATCATTACCAACAGGCAGTGATTTCTGGATTTCTGAATACTGATCTTCGGTAATGAGATCGTTTACCCTGAGACCTGTAGGTCCCGGATTCATAACGACATACGACTCATAATAAACTATTTTTTCAAGTTCCTTTGAGCTGAAGCCCAAAAGATTTCCAATTTTCGATGGCAGCGATTTGAAGAACCAGATATGTACTACGGGAACGGCAAGGCCGATATGGCCCATTCTTTCTCTTCGTACACTCTTCTGAGTAACCTCAACACCGCATCTGTCGCAGATGATACCTTTGTATCTGATCCTTTTATACTTGCCACAGTAACACTCCCAGTCACGCGTAGGCCCGAATATTTTCTCACAGAAAAGCCCGTCCTTTTCAGGTCTGAACGATCTATAATTTATGGTTTCAGGTTTTGTAACCTCGCCATGGGATCTATCAAGTATATCATCGGGGCTCGCCAATGTAATAGTAATAGAATTAACATCTTTTATTACATTTTCCGGCAATCTTAATGACATATAAAAAACTCCTTCCGAGTATCTGTTTGCAAATTATTTAACTACTCAATGTCCACATCAAGGCCTAAACCTTGAAGTTCTTTAATGAGTACATTAAATGCTTCGGGCACATTCGGTTCTTGAATATTTTCACCTTTAACAATCGACTCATACACTTTGGTTCTGCCGGCGACATCATCACTTTTTACTGTGAGAATTTCCTGAAGAATATGTGAAGCACCGTAAGCTTCAAGAGCCCACACTTCCATTTCTCCAAATCTCTGACCACCAAACTGGGCTTTACCCCCGAGTGGCTGCTGTGTAATAAGCGAGTATGGTCCGATAGACCTTGCGTGAAGTTTATCATCAACAAGGTGACTCAATTTAAGCATGTAGATATATCCACATGTAACTTTTTGATCGAAAGGCTCACCTGTTCTGCCATCATGCAATTCGGTTTTACAACCGACCGGCAGACCGGCTTTTTCGAGGTAACCATCCACATCTTTAACTTCGGCACCGTCAAATACCGGTGTGGCAAACTTGACACCAAGTTTCTTGCCAACCCACCCTAGTGCAGTTTCATACAACTGACCAAGGTTCATACGGGAAGGTACGCCGAGAGGATTCAGGATCATTTCAACCTGAGTGCCATCCGGGAGGAAGGGCATGTCTTCCTGAGGTACAATTTTGGCAACAACACCTTTGTTTCCGTGTCTGCCTGCCATCTTGTCACCCACGGAAATCTTTCTCTTCTTGGCAACATATACTTTTGCCAGTTGAATGATTCCCGGTGGAAGTTCATCACCTATCTGTATTTTTTGCTTTTCGCGTTTGTAATCTTCATCAACATCGGCAAGTTTTCTCAGATAATTTTTCATAAGAGCCCTTACGAACTCATTTGATCTCTCATCTTCGAACCAGCCAAGTTTGTCATCAAGTCTTTCGATTGTATCAACGGTCTCCAAAACAGAGCGGTCGATAACAGTACCCGACTTGATAACCGTGATTCCGTGTTCATCTTTTACACCGAGAGTTTTCTTTCCTTCGCAGATTTTGGCAAGTCTGTCAATCATCTTGTCGCGAAGCGCGATTTTCTCTCTCGAATATTTAATTTCCAGTTCCTCGGAAAGTTTTTTCTCGAGTTTTTTGGATTCGGCGTCTTTCCTTCTGCGGCTGAAGAGTCTGGTCTTGATAACCGTTCCTCTGAGTCCGGGAGTTGCGCGAAGTGAAGCGTCTTTTACTTCACCGGCTTTTTCACCGAAGATAGCTCTTAGGAGTTTCTCCTCAGGTGTTGGATCAGATTCCCCTTTCGGAGTCAGTTTACCAATGAGGATATCACTTTCCTTGACTTCGGCACCAATTCTGATGATACCGTTTTCGTCGAGGTTTTTTACAGTTTCTTCACTAACATTAGGAATTTCACGGGTAAGCTCCTCGTCACCTCTCTTGGTCTCACGAACCTGAAGTTCGAATTCCTCGATGTGTATCGACGAGAATACATCGTTCATCACAAGTTTTTCAGAAAGGATGATAGCATCCTCAAAGTTGTAACCTCTCCAGGGCATGAATGCCACAAGAATGTTTCTGCCAAGAGCAAGTTCACCCTGATCTGTAGCAAATCCATCTGCAAGCACATCACCTTTTTTCACTTTTTGACCGATTTTTACTATTGGTCTTTGGGTGATACTGGTTTCCTGGTTGGTACCTGAAAATTTAATAAGCTTGTATGTAACTGTCTTTACTTCGTTGAACTCGGTAAGAGCTTCGAACGAAAGCGGATCGATGTTATAGTCGACAACTATTTTATCAGCATCAACATAAACCACTTCCCCATCTTCCTGAGCCACAATTACCGATCTTGTATCCCGGGCTACCCTTCCTTCAAGACCTGTACCCACGAGTGGAGCTTCAGGTTTTATCAGAGGAACAGCCTGGCGTTGCATGTTCGAACCCATGAGAGCACGGTTGGCATCGTCATGCTCGAGGAATGGAATCAAGGCGGCAGCAGCACTTACTATCTGTGCAGGCGCAACATCCATAAACTCGACTTCCTGTGGATGCACAATCGGGAAATCACCTTTTCTACGGCATTTTACTCTTTCTCTAACGAACTTTCCGTTCTCATCGATTGGAGCATTTGCCTGAGCGATGGTATACATGTCTTCCTGCTCTGCAGTAAGATATACCACCTCTGATGAAACTATGCCGTCTTTTACAACACGGTATGGAGTTTCCAAAAATCCGAATTTGTTCACTCTCGAAAAGATCGTGAGTGAGGAAATAAGACCGATGTTTGGACCTTCAGGGGTTTCAATCGGGCACAGACGACCATAATGCGTATAGTGCACATCTCGAACTTCAAATCCTGCTCTCTCTCTGGTAAGACCGCCTGGTCCCAAAGCAGACATTCTTCTCTTGTGAGTTAACTCGGAGAGTGGGTTTGTCTGATCCATAAACTGTGAGAGCTGGTTTGTTCCGAAGAACGAAGTAATTACACTGCTGATGGTTCTGGCATTAACAAGATCCTGAGGAGCAAATCCTTCTGCATCTCTGATCGACATTCTGTCTTTAATTGTTCTTGCCATTCTTGCAAGACCTGTGTTGAACTGCATTTGAAGCTGCTCGCCCACGGTTCTTACTCTTCTGTTACCAAGATGATCTATATCATCCGATGCAGCGTTTTCATCTTTCATCTTGATGATATATTTCATAATTTCAATGAAATCCTGAATGTGCAATACTGTCAAATCGTCAGGGATGATACCCTTCAGATTCAACTTGTCATTCATACGGTGTCTTCCCACTTCGCCAAGATCATATCTCTTGTCATTGAAAAAGGTCTTTTCAAGCAGTCCGGCAGCAGTTTCGACATCAGGTGCTTCACCTGTTCTCAACTGTCTGTAGATTGAAAGAAGAGCTTCATCCTTACTGTGGGTGGTATCTTTTTCCAGAGTATTTAAAATAAGATTCTGATCGAGATTCAGGTCGGTTCTGATCAAATTGATCGATTCGACTCCCGAATTTCTGATCATCTCAACAGCTTCCTCGTCGATGATATCGTTACGATTGAGGAAGATTTCACCTGTATTGGTATCAAACACTTCAGTTGCCACTTTCCTCGAAAGAAGCGATTCAGGATCGGTTTCGTTCAGGTCAATGGTTTCATACAATTCAAATATGCTTAAGATTTCGTCATCGATTTCATAACCGAGAGCTCTTAGAAGTGTAGTTGAGGGGAATTTTTTTCTTCTGTCGATATAGACATTGAGTACATAATTAATGTCAGTTGTAAACTCAACCCATGATCCCTTCAGAGGAATGATCCTTGCTGAATATAACGGGGTTCCGTTAGGATGAACTGTCTGTGAAAAAGCAACGCCCGGTGAACGGTGAAGCTGTGATACCACAACTCTCTCTGCACCATTGATAATAAAAGTTGCCTGATCCGACATAAATGGAAGTGTACCGAGGTAAACCGTCTGCTGTACTGAATTTACCCACTCGCCTGTGTCAGGGTCTTTGGATGATAAAGTCAGCTTTGCTTTGATGCTTGCCGAGTAGGTTAAACCTTTTTCTCTGCACTCCTGGATGGAATATCTTGGTTTCTCTATATAATATTCGTTGTAATCGAGGCGGTATTTTGCCTTATGATTGTCGGGATTGTCCAGGATGGGAAAATTACTTGTAAAAACTTGTTGTAAGCCCTTGTTCTCTCGTTCGGAGGGGGCAACATCCATCTGTAAAAAATCAAAAAAGGACTCCTTTTGAACGCTAAGGAGATCCGGAATTTCCAGTACGGAATTTATATTACCGAAGGTAATTCTGTCATTGTTCAATTGAATAACCTCAAAGTTGTTTTGTCAAATCGTCTGCTAGCAATCATGATCTGAACATAAATAATAAAAAGCGATAAGACGATGATTATCGTCTTATCACTCAAAAATCAGGTTAAGGAATAAAAGTAAATTGATAAATTACTTTAATTCTACCTTTGCACCGGCTTCTTCAAGCTCTTTTTTGACTTTTTCAGCTTCGTCTTTTGAAACCTGTTCTTTAACCGGCTTTGGAGCTGCTTCCACGAGGTCTTTAGCTTCTTTCAAACCTAAACCAGTGTGAGCTCTAACAACTTTGATAACACCAATCTTGTTAGCGCCTGCTTCTGCAAGAATAACATCGAATTCTGTTTTCTCTTCAACCACAGCAGCGGCTTCGGCTGGAGCAGCAGCACCCATAACTACAGGGGCGGCAGCGGTAACACCGAATTCATCTTCGAGTGCTTTCTTCAATTCAGCGGCTTCAACAAGGGTTAAAGCTTTGATTAGTTCTACTAACTGAGATACTTTCTCTGACATCTTTAGTTCTCCATTTTTAAATTTTTTCTAAAAAATTATGCAGCTTTCTTTTTGGCAATTTCATCGATAACGCTAACGAGGTCTCTCATGACCGCATTGAGTGTGCCAACGATACCTGAAGCAGGCGCATTGATGCTGCCAAGAATACCTGCTATAATTTCTGCCTTTGTCGGCAGTTTTGCCAACACATCCAACTGTTCGCCGGAATAGTATTGTGTCTCGATGTAACAGGCTTTTAACCCGAATTTCTGAGTATCATCATTGAATTTTTTGATGATTTTGGCAGGTGCTACAGGATTATCGAATGCGAATACAAATCCTGTCATTCCGACCATGTTCTCAGCAAGTTTGGGATATTTTCCTGACTCTACAAGAGCGCGTTTGAACAAGGTGTTTTTAATAACCTTATATACAACGCCCTCTTTCCTGAACTCATTTCTGAGTTTGGAGATCTGAGCCACATCAACTCCGGTGTAGTCAGTAAGATATATAGCGGTAGAATCGTTTAGAAGCTCTACGATTTCCGCAATGACTTCACCTTTTTGTTCTCTGTTCATTTAACTCCCGAATCAGTTTGTTTATACCTCGTCGGTATAGAAGCAGTTCGTTTTGTTTGTGCGTAATAAACTTTAATTAAGTTCTTCTTTTGCTATCTTTAAGCCGGGACCCATTGTCGAAGAGAGAAATACACTCTTCATGTAGGTACCTTTGGCTGCTGCAGGTTTCAGTTTGTTAACCTGATTGATCAGTGCTTTGGCATTTTCTTCAAGCTGTTCGGTTGTAAAATTCAATTTTCCAACGGCAGCATGAATGATACCCTGTTTGTTAACTCTGAAATCAATCTTTCCTGCCTTCACTTCCTTGACGGCTTTTGCTACATCCATTGTAACTGTTCCGCTTTTTGGGTTCGGCATGAGACCTTTTGGTCCGAGTATCTTACCAAATCTTCCGAGCTGTCCCATAACATCCGGGGTAGCGATTACAACATCAACATCGGGAACTTCATTTTTCTCGATGGCTGTGAGGTATTCCTGGAAGCCGGCATACTCGGCACCTGCATCAAGTGCCTCTTGAATCTTGGGACCCTGAGCCACAACAAGCACCTTCACAGTTTTACCTGTTCCGTGCGGAAGTGATACAGTGCCTCTCACCATCTGGTCTGCGTGTCTTGGATCGACACCGAGACGAAGAGCACATTCAAGTGATTCAACAAATTTTACATTTGATGCACCTTTAAGAACATCAATGGCCTGTGCCACTGTGTATTCTTTATCTACATTGACTTTCGCCAATACTGATTTGTATCTTTTCGATATTTTCATTGTCAGCTCCCTTATCCTTCAACCGTGATGCCCATGCTGCGAGCAGTACCTGCAACCATTGATGCGGCTGCTTCGAGTGTGTTAGCATTAAGATCGGGCATTTTTAATTGAGCGATTTCCTCAACCTGTTTCCTTGTAACTTTTGCTACTTTGGTTCTGTTGGGTTCGGCTGATCCTCCCTTTAAGCCTGCAGCTTTTATTAAAAGCACTGCAGCCGGAGGGGTCTTGGTAATGAATGTAAACGACTTGTCGGAAAAGACAGTAATCACAACTGGTATGATCAATCCATCCTGGCCGGCTGTTCTGGCGTTAAATTGTTTACAAAACTCCATTATGTTCACGCCCTTTTGACCTAAGGCTGGCCCTACCGGTGGAGACGGGTTTGCCTTTCCTGCGGGAATCTGGAGTTTTATATATCCGGTTATCTTTTTTGCCATTTTATAGACCTGTTAATTATAAAGTTTTTTTTTAATGTACCAATTCTGCTTGCACAAAATCGATTTCGACCGGGGTTTTTCTTCCGAAGATTGAGACGAGAACTTTTATTTTCATCCTCTCCTCATTCACTTCTTCCACTGAACCCGAGAAGTTGTTGAACGGGCCATCAATAATCTTAACTGTATCTCCCGTTCTGAATACAGTATCCAATCTTTCGAGATCCTCTTCCTGCTTCACTCTGCCGACAATTCTTTTTACTTCATCATCGCGAAGAGGAGCGGGGTTTTTTCCGCCCAAAAATCCTATAACCGACTGTGTGTTGTTTATAAAATCCTTAACCTGAGCGTCAAGATCTACACAAATAAGAATATAGCCCGGTAAAAAGCTTCTGATTTTGCTTTTCTTTTTACCGTCCTTTACCTCGTAAACCTTTTCCTGGGGAAGCAATACTTCTGATATCTTCTCGCCAAGTTTTGTATTATCACGGACACCCAGCTCTATCAAGCCTTTTACTTTGGCTTCATGACCTGAAAGGGTCTGCAATACATACCATCTGTGTTCCATTTTGCTCCTTAATACAAAAAGCTGAAAAGGAATGATATTCCTTTATCAATAACGAAACATAAACCGGCAAAAACAAGCGACGAGGCTACAACCACCTGAGTGGAGCTCTTCAGCTCTTCCCGGGTCGGCCAGGTTACTTTTTTCATCTCTTTGATGATATCTTCGTATAGCTTAATTATTTTCTGTTTCATTGTGGACTTTCGGACTGTTTAAGCACGCTGGGAGGGAATCGAACCCCCAACCTGCGGTTTTGGAGACCGCTGCTCTGCCAATTAAGCTACCAGCGTATTGGATTATTTAGTCTCTTTGTGAACTACCGGTTTGTTACACCAGCGGCAATATTTTTTATATTCTACTCTGGCAGGATGCAATCTTTTGTTCTTCGTTGTAGAGTAATTTCTTCTCTTACATTCAGTACATTCCAGGGTGATTATGTCTCTCATATCTCTACCTTAAATAAAAAGTTGAGCTGACGACCGGGATTGAACCGGTGACCTCATCCTTACCAAGGATGTGCTCTACCAACTGAGCTACGTCAGCTTAATTAAACATAAAAAAAATGAAAGCAGCCCAAGGCTCACTTTCATTGCTTTTTCTCAGAGCGGGAGACGGGACTCGAACCCGCGACCAACAGCTTGGAAGGCTGTGACTCTACCACTGAGTTACTCCCGCAATTCTCCATCTCTTTTGTGGGCGGCGAGGGATTCGAACCCCCAAAGGCGTAAGCCAACGGATTTACAGTCCGCCCCGACTCTCCAACTTCGGCGTCCGCCCAACTATTGATTCCGTTCCAGAATTTTTCTGAAAGGGACTTCTAAAGTAAGATTTTTTTAATTTAAATGCAAGCAATCAAGTGAAATTATTTTAAAATATTTTTTCATTCGTCTACTCATAACTCAAAACTCATAACTAACAACTAAAAAAAACCTACTTCAACAACACTGACTTCACAGTCCGCGTGTAAACTGTGTTTCCTTTTTCCAAGGATTGCACATTTAACCGGAATATGTAAACACCCGACGAAACCTTTGAACCATCAAAACTTTTTTCGTGAATGCCTTTTTCCATTTCACCCGAGACCAGCTCTGTAACCTTCTGACCGGCGATGTTATAGACCGACAATGAAACGATACTTCTTTCTTTTAGTGAAAATTTTATCACGGTTTCAGGATTAAACGGATTTGGGTAATTTTGCCACAACCTGAATTCTTCAGGAGATGCAGTCTCATCTTTCTCTATCCCTGTCGGGTAATAGTGATATTTCGCACCGAAATGATGGAATATCTGATCGATTCTTGCCCTGGTAACAGTAATAGAATTGAGGTGATCCGTTCCCCTGCCGACAACTATCGCATTGTGAAAGGTTATTGTATCACCCGTTTTCAGGTCGAAAGGCCCCGAATTGGCAAAAAGTCGCTGATCAGTGGCTGTGTTGTTCAACCACCCGGTGTTGGTAACAGGATCACCTGAGTATATAAATATCTTTGAAGATGTGCTGCAGGGAACTCCGCCGTAAAACTGACCATAGGGCCAAGTACAGGGATCAACCACTGAGCCGGTTTTTTGTCTTCCCTGCTGGTAGTTTCGCAGTTCTGTGGAATAAGTTGGGTCGCCGTGAGTGGGGTGCGAACCGATATAATGCTGCGAAGATGTGAGGCCCAGATTGGATGCGCCAGGGATTAATCTGTTTTGGAAAGGTTTCCCCATCGGAACAATGGCAGTGTCGAGAGGAATATCCAAACCGGGATCATAAATGTTGTTTCCGTTCATGTCCTGAAAAGATATCCCGGGTATGAAAACGGGCTGACCAAACAATATTGTCTGAAATACAGCGGGAGGATTCACACCGAAAGAGCCATCAGGTCCTTCGTTCCAGATATAACTGCTGTTTCTTATCGAATCTGTACCGAACAGATCATCCACATAATCACCCATGTCGGTATCACTCCACGCCGAAAAAATGGCATTGGAGATATTTGGTGTTACAGTCCCTTTATTCACAATTTCATACCGGATAAATATTGCATCCCTTACCGCATAAGAAGACGAGTTTGGGAACGCATAAAGAGTCTGCCTCACTTCTATCCCGGCAGGATATTCTGCGAATCTCCTTAATTCTCTCGGAACAGCATCGTTGTAAACACAATAATATGAGATTTCACCCAGAATCTCCGGCATGTCCTCGTTTGGCTCCCAGATTCCGTTATTATTCAAGTCAATTGGATCGTATATCCCGTTATGATTACCGTCCCAATACCTTGCACCTGACTGAACAGCATACTTCCAGTACTGCCAGCTCATTCCGAAAGCCGAATCCTCGAGTGCCACACGATAAATTCCGTTTCTCGGGTCCTCCGGCTGGGACCCTACAAGTCCTGTTTGATAATCGTCTATTCTCGAGGCTGACATCACACTTGCCGTCCAGACTGCCCCGTCCTTGATTCCCGAAAGTGAAAACCCGTTTGAAAAAATAATCGGAATCGAATCATATCTGATTGAGGATTTGCCTTCAATGCTGACATCTCCAATTACACCATTTCGGTCGAACGGTACCCATAATGACCCGGTCGTAAAACTGTCCTTCACCTTTACACCATCTATTAAAAAGGCAAAAGTGAAATCGGAAGAAGCCAGAAAATGCGTCCCGCCGTTCATGAGGACACTCAGCCTCCCAAAATCACCCGGAGAAGCAATTTTCACAAAACCTCTGAATATGCCGTCATTTGTTGTGGAATCGTTATGAAGTCCGTCATCGTACAGGTTAAATTCCACCGGCACTTCGTTTAATGTGCCCCTGATTTTCCCGTTTAGACTCAGTAGATGATAACCTGCATAAACCAGAAAGAAAATTGAATCACCCAGTGCAGGAACAGCCGGAAGCATTTTTGTGGAGTAAATAACAGGAGGTGCCGCATTATCCCCCATTGTCAGTCCATTCCCCCACCAGATTTTTACTTTTCCGGTCGGTGATGACCTAAGACTTGAAAAAACAATCACCGGTGACACAGATTGAGGGTTAATGTTCAGATTCGCATCATCACCGGCATATCGAGTCAACTGAACGGGTGTCTGCCAGTTGACCCCGTTCTCGGAACTTGTAATCCTGAAAAAATCAGAATTTCTGAACCTACCGATTGTATATTTTACCTGCCGGTAGAAGATGTGCAGATTTCCCTGCGAGTCTTTATAAAATTTTGGATTTCTGATCTCTTCCACCGCTGTGAACGCCGTAGTGGTATCGCGCCATTGCCCTGAAGCAGCACTGTATTTCATCAGCATGATTTTCCTGTTGGCTACATTCTTTTCCTGACACGCAAGAATCATGTCTCCATTTCCTGCCGGAAGAAGTGTTGCGTTACAGAATCCACCCGTTGTCAGTATTTGATACTCTGAAAAAGTGTTCCCGTTGTCTGTGCTTCTTGAAAACCCGATCGAATTCTGGTTCTGTGAAATTGCCAGAATTATATCGTTGCCGCCGTTGTAAATCGCCGATGTTATTTTAAGCTGACTTTCAACTGCTATACCGGTGAACAGTTTTAGATACCTGGCTATTCCCCAGTTTTCGCCTCCGTCATTGGAGATTTTATATTTATAAATACCTCCCCCGACTCTAAAGATGGCGAGCATTCTGTTGTTCGCAGCTTTAACGAGAAACGGAACAGATAAACTGTCATCAAGTGAAAGAGTCGTTACTGTTGTATCAAAGAAAAGTGAAGGAGTGGTCCAGGTGACTCCCTGGTTATAGCTTTTTGAGAGGAAATACTGAACTCTGCCGGGGTAGAAATGCTCCGAATGAAGTGCTAAATACTGGTAGTTGGTTAAAGCAACTATCTCACTTGACTGGTGATTAAGTGTATCGCTTGCCCGATAGAAGGTTACAGGATTTGTTTGTGCCCTAAGCAAAGATACAACGAAGATGAATATAAAACACAAATACTTTAAAAGCATGGCGTTTTTCTCCTTGTTTAATTTTCGGGGGCCCTCCTGCGGACCCCCGGGACAATAAACGATAAATTCCTATTTAACTTCCACGATTTCTATCGCGAAGTTCAGGATTTCTCCTGCAAGGTCATGATTGGCATCAAGGGTAATGGTTTCATCATTCAATTCTATTACTGTCATGATAATGTTTTCACCATTTTCACCATCGAGTTCCAACCGGTCTCCGAGTTCCACTTCCATATCGGGCAACTGGGCTCTCTGCACTTCCACCACAAGACTGTCACGATACTCACCGTAACCCAGTTCGGGGGGAACTGCCACATCCTTTTTCTCACCAACTTCCATCCCAAGGACTGCAAGCTCCAATCCGGGGATGATTTCATTGTTACCAACCCTGAAAACGAGCGGTTCTTTGCCGTATGACGATTCAAACTCCTCACCATCCGCAAAAGTACCGGTGTAGTGCATCGTTACGAGTGAACCTTTTTGAATTGAAGCCATTTTTATTCTCTTTCATTTTTGAAGTTAGCGAAACCGGTCTCAAATTATCTTTGAAACCACGAGGTAATATAATAAACAACTCTTTCTTTCACAATTATTTCCCTCGTCATCTGCTTTAGCCTTGTTACCCGCTCAAAATAATCTCATAAAAATTAAAATATTACCTTATTTTGATCAAAAGTATACAAATAATGTATTTTAAAATATATTATTTGTATATTTGTGGTGTTATGAATAAAAAAATCCGATTCAATCTGGTATCAGAAGAGTTGATTATTCAACGACTTCAATTCGAAAATCCATGGTGGACCACCGGTCAGCCCGCAGAATTTTTCGCCACTTTTGAAAAAAGGCTTCACTTCCCTGATTTCCAGGAACTTGTTGAAGAAACTTCTATCAGGAGAGCGGTTATCCTTATGGGCCCCAGGCGGGTTGGGAAGACAGTTTTGATGCACCAGTCAATAAGTGAGTTGTTAAAGCATAAAATACCCTCCAGTCAAATTTTCTATATTAGTATTGAAAACCCGATATACAACTATCGAGGGCTCGAGGAATTGTTTCATCTTTCGCTTAAGGCAAGTGGCAGGAAAGAACCGAAAGGATGCTTTATCTTTTTCGATGAGATACAGTACCTGAAAGACTGGGAGATCCACCTTAAATCTCTCGTGGATAGTTATCCCTACACAAAATTCATCGTTTCAGGTTCAGCCTCGGCTGCCCTCAAGTTAAAAAGCATGGAAAGTGGAGCCGGAAGGTTTACTGACTTTAAACTTCCGCCTCTCTCCTTCAGGGAATATCTCGCTCTTCTGAAACTTGATCAACTTGTGGAAAAAGTTAACAACGGGAATCCGGTTTTTCCAATCTCTGAATTTACCTCCCTTAACATAAAGGAGCTAAATAATCAATTTATAAACTATATAAATTTTGGTGGCTATCCTGAAGTTATCTTTAACAAAACGATTCAATCAGATCCGGGAAGATATATTAAAAACGATATTATCGATAAAGTCCTGCTCCGTGACTTGCCGGGTTTATATGGCATAAGAGATGTTCAGGAACTTAACTCTTTTTTCACAACACTGGCTTATAATTCGGGAAATGAACTTTCATTAGAAAGTCTCAGCTCTACAAGTGGTGTCGACAAAAATCTCCTTAAGCGATATCTTGAGTATCTTGAGGCTGCATTTCTCATCAGAATCTTAAACAGAGTTGATGATTCAGGAAAAAAATTCAGACGGGCAACCTTTTACAAGATTTATCTGACGAATCCGTCTTTAAGAAGTGCCCTTTTCACACCGGTATCGCAGATGGATGATTCCTTTGGTAACATGGTCGAAACGGCTATCATGTCGCAGTTGTTTTATAAAGACGAAATAAAGCCTTATTATGCCAGATGGAGCCAGGGGAAAAGTCACGGCGAGGTCGACCTGGTTTTACTCGATGATATGAAGTTAAAACCAAAATATGCCGTTGAAATCAAATGGAGCAACCGTTATTTTGACAAGCCGTCAGATTTAAAAAGCCTGACATATTTTTGTAAAAAGAATAACTTACAAACTGCTCTCGTTACAACAATTGACAGGACAGGTAACAAAGAATCAGGTGATTTGAATCTAAACTTTATACCGGCCTCTCTGCTGGCATATTCCGTGAGTCTCTGATATTATTTTCGAGTTAAATCAGAGGCAACTAGTTCATTGTCCAAAAAATTTCAGACCAATGGCGTTGGGATTCATCCCATCGAAAACAATCAGGGAAAATCAATCCAAATCACTAAATAATCTCATAAAATCTCAAATTTTATCTTATTTCGACAAAATGGTACAAATAATGTATTTTAAAATATATTAATTGCGCATTTTGCCACAAAAAAAAGCTGTCACCGAATAAACAGCGACAGCTTTTTTTTAATTCTTCAGAAATTTATCAGAGATCCACTTCGATTCCCTTGATAATTACCTCGGTATCGAGTGCAATCACAAGTTCTTCGTTTGTGGGGATTCTGAAAACTTTCACTTTCGAGTCTACAGGAGAGATATCTTCATCACCTGCGGCATTTTTAGCTTCATCAATGTCCATACCCATGAACTTCAGACTTTTACAGACTGCGGAACGGACATCGGGAGAATTTTCGCCGATACCACCAGTAAATACAAGGGCATCAATTCCACCCATTGCCGCTGCATAGGCACCGACATATTTGGTGATTCTGTAACAGAAAACATCAAAAGCATATTTCGATCTCTTGTGACCTTCCTTCATCGCAGAGATAATCTCACGCATGTCGGATGATTCACCGCTGATACCAACGAGGCCGCTGTGTTTGTTCAGAAGGGTGTTGGCTTCGGAAAGCTGTAATCCTTCCTTACCCATGATATGCAGAATAATTGATGTATCGATATCACCACACCTTGTACCCATCAGAAGTCCTTCAAGGGGAGTAAATCCCATAGAGGTATCAACCGAGGTGCCATGATCAACTGCCGCCATGCTGCAGCCGTTTCCGAGGTGAGCGGTAACCACCTTCAATTCATTCAAAGGTTTGCCGAGCTTTTTTGCAGCCCTTCCGGCTACAAATCTGTGCGAAGTACCGTGAAAACCATAACGACGAATCTGATGACTCTTGTAAAGCTCATACGGGATTCCGTACAGATACGCTTTTGGCTCCATCTTGGAATGGAAAGCTGTATCAAAAACACCAACCTGTGGTATATTCGGAAGTACTCTCGTAACAGCCTGAATACCTTTAATGTTTGGTGGATTGTGAAGTGGTGCCAGACCTACATTATCCTGTAAAACCTTTATTACTTCCTGCGTTATAAGAACAGAACCTGTAAAGGTCTCACCACCGTGGACAACTCTGTGCCCGACGGCGTCTATTTCACTTTTATCTTCTATCACTCCGTGATTTTTGGAGAGAAGAACAGCAAGAACATACTCTATACCGATTGCATGATCGAGAATCTCACCAACTATGTTAATCTTGTCACCATCATACCTGATGTGAGTAAGCACAGCTCCCGACATTCCGATTCTGTCAACCAGACCTTTTGCGAGTGCAACCCTTTGAACAGTATCATAGAATTGATACTTGATCGACGAACTGCCGCAATTTAATACTAATACTTTCATTTTCGCCTACGAGATTATTTTACCATTTGAGTCATAAACATAAAAGCCCTGACCCGTTTTTCTTCCGAGCTTCTGCTCACGCACAAGTTTCCTGAGAATCGGGCATGCTCTGTACCTTGGTTCACCGAGAGTTTTCCAAAGTGTATCCATCCATGCAAGCACTTCATCCAACCCCATCATGTCTGCCATTTCGAGCGGACCGTGCTGAAAGTTGAACCCGATTTTCATGGCTGTGTCTATATCCTTGGCTGAAGCTATTCCCTCGAGAAGGATATGCATCGCTTCATTCAAAAGGGGAACTATGGCTCTCGTGGTTACATATCCCGGATATTCATAAACTTCGATGGAAGTCTTGCCCAGCCGGTTGGCGAATTCCTTGATAATCTTCAAAGTTGACGCAGATGTGTGCAGACATTTTATGACCTCTACAAGGGGTCTCTTTGGCACGGGATTCAGGAAGTGCATCCCGATTACCTTGTCAGGTCGCCCTGTACATTCTGCGAGCTTTGTCAAACTTAAAGTGGAAGTGTTGGAAACAAAAATTGTTTCCTTCTTTGCAATCTTGTCGATGTCCATGAAGATTTTTTTCTTCAGATCGAATTCCTCATCGACTGCTTCAACTATGAGGTCGCATCCTGCAACGAGTTTAATGTCAGTCACCCAGCTTATTCTGCTGGTGATCGCTTTTTTCTCTGATGCAGTCATCGCCCATCTTTTTATTTCATTATCGATGCTGTCAGACAAACTTGCTTTTGCATAATCAATCCTGTCAGTAGTCTTTTCCACGATAATGACTTCAATGCCGTTTGCTGCTATAGCCTGAGCAATACCCTGACCCATAACACCGGCACCTATAATTCCAACACGGTTTATAGAATCAAAAGATTCCGATAAAACCGATCTTTTTAGTATTTCATCAATGTTTATATTGTCTTCCTGCATCTGTCCATTCCTTAGTAAAACAATTTGCACTTATTTACAAGCAATTATGATGCCAATCGTTTTTTGGCTCATATTCACCGTTTTTTCAGCCTCTTAATAGTCTTTTTTCTCAAAAATAATAATTGTAGAACCGAAAACGGTAAAAATAAACAAAACAGTGCTAATAATCAGTTTTAACAGATGGCCTTCTGGAAGCGCCTGATCCGCCATGAAGAACGAACTTGAGAACTCTGTGCTTTTTGGTAATATCCAATAGAGTACATTTATCGTCTCTCTCAGCCAGACATTTGTGGAAGTCTGTACCATCTCATGGAATACATACAGTATGGATGAAACCACAACGCTGTAAGCTATCGCAGTCAACAATCCGGCTATCGGTGATCTAAAACTGAACGAAACAAAAAGGACAAAATGAAACATTATAATGAAACCAAGCAGGTTAAGGAAACCCCATACGAGTACTTCACCATAAAAGATTCCAAAAATAGCAGAGTGGGTAAGCCAGACTCCCATAATGAGTGCGAAAAGTACGGCGGCCTGAAACAGGATCCCACTAATGAAAGCGCCGGTCAATATCTGCCAACGCCTCACCGGTAACGATAGAAAGAGATCGAAAACACCCCTTTTCAAAATTGAATTTACCGATATGGCAACAGTAAACAAGCCGATAAAGACCATCAATTGTACTGTACTGTTCAAGAGGTTAATCAGTGTGAAATCGTAACTTTGCTCCATTTTTGCTTTCGCTGTCCCGGGATCGATGTTACTGAAAACAGTATATGACACCAGCGCAGAAATGGCTATCATCACCAATACACCTGCAACTGTTACCCAGAATGATTTACTTCTCCTGATATGATCAAAAAAGAATGAAACCGATTGTGTTATGCCTCTCATTTGTTCCCCCTGTCGTCAGCGGTAATTGTGTTAATAAACAGTTCTTCAAGATTGGAGCGCTTTAAGGAAATCTCTTCGATAAAAATATCGAGTATCCTGACTTTGTCAATTATTTTGTTTAGTCTCTCCAGGTCGGAACCATTATATCTGTAGATGTTATCGCTTTTCTTCTCAAGATAAATAATGCTGTTCTCCTCTTCCTGTGTGAGTGGTCGCGAAATCCTTAGTTCATAATTGGTGTTCTCATGTGTAAGTTCGTCAAGAGTACCTGATCGCAGGAGTTTCCCTTTGTGCAGAATGGCAACTGAATCAGTCACCATCTCAACCTCTGATAGAATGTGGCTGTTCAGGAAAATGGTTTTGCCCTGACTTTTAAGGTCAAGCAGAAGCGAGCGAATCTCTTTTCTTCCTACCGGATCAATACCGTCAGTAGGCTCATCAAGAATTATTAAATCAGGATCGTGAAGCAGGGCACGGGCAAGTCCGAGCCGCTGGTTTTGTCCTTTGGAGAAAGTTTTTGCCTTTCTGTCAGCGATCTTTGAAAGTCCCAGCCGTTCGAACAGTTCATCCGTTCTCTTCTTCACCAAAGAAGACTCCATTTCATAAAACCTGGCGAAAGCTTCCATCGACTGTCTCGCGGAGAAAACTTCGGGGAACTGTACATTCTCAGGAAGATATCCGATTCTTTGTTTCAAAAGATGATTATACTCTTTTGAACCAAAGAGTGAGTAACTGCCTGATGTAAGTTTGGTTACTCCCAGCAGGATTTTGATAAATGTTGTCTTCCCTGCACCGTTTTGCCCCAGAAGTCCAAAAACCTGCCCCGGCATCACAGAGATGGAAAAATCTTCAAGTGCCTTCACCTTGAATTTTCCTGAATAGATCTTGGTTAGATTATTGCTGCTGACAATTTCTGACATTCTTTAACCTTTTGTAAATGAATTGTGCAAATTGCAAAATATGCTGGAATTCGGGCGGGATTATTGTTTAAGTGGTAATTATCTCTTTTGGCGGGAACTTAACAACGACAAAATTCAGGTATTAATAATAGAACCATCAGCTAATAGCTAATAGTTCATAGATCATAGCTCATACCTAAACCCTGTACTCCTCTTTCCTGTCTCTGGTCATAAGGTCGTGAATTGCCTGACCAGGGTCTTTGTCTTCGAAGAGAATTTTGTAAACTTCTGTGGTTATCGGCACTTCGACACCATACTTAATGGCGAGCTGCATGGCGGAATTTGAGGTTTCCACCCCCTCGGCTACAGCAGTCATGTGCGAAAGCACTTCGCTCAATTTCATACCACTTCCAATTTTTTCACCCACATACCTGTTTCGGCTGTGACGGCTCATACAGGTAACGATCAAGTCGCCCATGCCGGAGAGTCCGGAGAAAGTGTGTGGCTGTGCACCCATTGCAAGGCCCAGACGGGTAATTTCAGCGGTTCCTCTCGTCATTATTGCAGCTTTGGTGTTGTCACCCATTCCCATGCCGTCAAGAATTCCCGCTCCTATTGCGATTACATTCTTAAATGCTCCTCCAAGTTCGACACCAACAACATCAGTGGATGAATAAACACGGAAATATCTGTTGATAAACGCATTCTGAATGATTTTTGAAGTTTCGTGATCCTTGCAGGCTGCAACCACAGTCGTGGGAATTTTTTTGCTGACTTCTTCGGCATGGCTCGGTCCGGAAAGCACACCTGTCTGATGATCCTTAAGCCCCGGAAAAACATCCTTGTAGATCTGACTGACCGTGAGAAGATGTCCCTTTTCAATACCTTTTGAAACTGAAACGAATATGGTATTCCGAACATTATCGAAAGGAATTTTTTGCAGGGAATTTCTGGTAAACTGGGTTGGAATCGCGGTAACAATTATTTCCTTGTCCTTGCTTGCCTCAACAAGGTCTTTCGAGACTTTTAATGCAGGTGGAAACGGTATCCCGGGAAGGTATATGATATTCTCCCTCTTCTCTTCAAGAAGATTGGCGTAAGTATCGTTATACTCCCAAAGAGTAACATCATGACCGTTGTCACTCAGTAAAATAGCCAGGGTGGTGCCCCAGGCACCTGCTCCCAACACAGATATCTTCATAAAAAGTTACTTCTTTTTACCGAAGGATATCTTGTTTTCGCTCCCGGTTAACAACCTTTTGATGTTCGAACGGTGAGTGTATATTAATAATATTGAAACTCCGGCCACAAATGGAAGAAGTGTCCCATATCCCTGCACTTCAGCATGAAAAATATTCTGACGAACGAACAGTGTGGTTGGTACAGCTATCGCTGCCATGATGGAACCGAGCGAAACATATTTGAATATACCAACAAAAATAATGAAGATACCAAGAGCCACAAGCATATCAACAGTGGTTATGGAGAGCATCATGCCGAGTGCGGTAGCAATTCCCTTTCCGCCTTTAAATGATGCGAATACACTCCAGATATGACCGATTATGGCGAATATTCCCGCCATAATTCTGATTATTGTGATATCCTCAAAAGGTGTCCGGTTATTTAGTACAACAGGATTCAGGTAGTAAAGCTGGGTGATAAAAACCACTGCAACCACTCCTTTTAAGGTATCGAGTGCGATCACTGTGAGTCCGTACTTCGGACCAAGCGTTCTGAAGACATTCGTGCCACCCGTGTTTCCACTGCCGTGTGACTTAATATCCACTCCTTTCCGCTTCGAAACAATTATTCCAAAGGGGATGGCTCCTACTAAATATGAGAGAACTAAAATTGCAGCTAAAGCTAACATCTCAATTTCCTGTAAACTAATGGTTACTTGTGTTTTGACTCGTCAAAAAAACCGTGTGACGGACAGTATTGCAGCTATTCAAAAATTAAATTATTACACTTCGTTAAGATAAATAAAATCCCTTACGAAACAATGAATCTAAAATCACAATAAATTTGTGTTTATTAGATTTTCCTGAGTTTTTATTTATTTCACCACCAAATAAAATCAAATAATTCGTAATTTAAAGTAATAAATATTCGATTATAAAATCCATGCCAAAAATTCTGAAACTATTATCGATTTTAATCATTCTGCTTCTATGTCATTCTGTTTTGGCACAAAAAATAGAGACATATTCCTTTAGTTCCCTGAATACCGTCGACGGACTCTCACAGGGACGCGTCACCAGAATTATTCAGGACAAATCAAATTTCCTTTGGTTCGGTACTGCTGACGGGCTTAACAGGTACGATGGATACTCTTTCCTTGTTTTCAGACACAATGCCAACAATCCCAATTCGATATCAAACAATATCATCAACGACATAAAAGAATCGCACGATGGAAAACTGCTCATCGCAACCAACGACGGACTGAATATTTTCGACCCTGTGACTCAGTCTTTCTCCCGGATTCCACTCTATAATGTCAATTCCCCCGATAAAGGATTCAGATCCGTAACCAGCATTCTCGTACCACGGAATCAAAAAGATTTTTTCTATTACGCCACAAAAGCCGGTATGATCAAATATTACCCGGAAACCAAGACAAACAAACTGGTTTTTGAACTTAAGGCAGACCTCTCGGTCAACGAAAGAAGTATCAGAACCCTCTTTGAATCGGTAAAGGGAGATATCTGGATTGGCACAGGGGGTGAAGGACTTTTCATCCACGAACCGGTAAAGGACATAACGAGAAACATCTTTGTTTCATACAGCTCAGAAGACAACAGAAAAGTTTTGCCCGTCACCTCGATTGCCGATGATGGAGAAGGACAGATTTTTATCGCCGACTTCTATTTCATTTACGCTTTTGATGAGAACGGCATAAAATTGAAGAATGTCAAAAGCGACGAAGCAAGTACCATCCCGACAACAATAATAAAAGCATCAAAAGGGGAAGTGTATATAGCCTATCTCGGCAAGGGACTAATGAAATATTCGTTTAAAAATGACACGGGTATTTATTTAAGAGATGCAACCTCAACTGATACCCTCGATCAAAAATTCGATTTTATCTCTTTGTTTATCGACAGATCCAGCACTCTTTGGTGTGGATCGAACGGCTGGGGTATACAATCCATCAGCCCGCACAATAACCTCTTCAAAAGATTTACCAATTTCAGCCCAAGTCTGAAAAGCATCCGCTCCATGATTCAACTCAGGGACGGATCAGTAATCCTTTCCGGTTACCGGGGATTCAGTCGTGTGCGTTCCGACTATTCCATAGAGAACCTGAACAGCGGAATCATCGATAAAATTGTCGGTCTGACATTATCTGTCTATTCAATTGCCGAAGACAGGCAGGAACCAAACAATTTATTGTGGGTGGGAAGTGAAGGTGGTGGACTCTTCATTTACTCTCTCGAAACGAAAAAAATCAAATCTTTCAATGATCTCAACACAAAAGGTGATTTTTTACGGGGTGGATTTGTAAGCTCCCTCTTTTGGGGAAGTGACAGCCTGCTTTATATTGCCACTGAAAGAGGGCTCCATTCACTCGATACAAAAACAAATTTTCTTAAATATTTCCCTCCCGCAATCGGAACCGATTCTGTTGTTTCTTTCGGAGTCATTTACGATATCGATGAGCATTCAGGGTCAATGTATTTAAGTACCGAAAGAAACGGTATCGTGAAGTTCAATCCCCGTACGGGGGATTTTTCTTCCTTTTTATCTTCGGGAACCACCACAAGTTCTCTCCCGTCAAACGATATTAGAGCACTCCTCTTCAAGAATGATGATACCTGTTACATCGCAACCAATTCAGGATTTTGCATTTACGACACCAAAAGGAACAAACTTAAAACCTATACAATGTCTGACGGATTACCCAATGATCTCGTTTATTCGGTACTCGAAGACAATTCAGGAAAATTGTGGCTCTCCACCAATCTCGGAGTTTCAAGATTCGATCCCCACACCGGGAAGTTCTTTAACTATACAGAAAGTGAAGGACTCTCAGGAAATGAATTTAATTCCAAAGCATACCTGAAACTGAGAGACGGGAACATGATTTTTGGAGGTGTAAAGGGGTTCTCCATCTTTAATCCTGAAACAGTTGCCGGCGATTCACTCAACCCGAACCTCGCTATCACGAGTATGAGCCTCTTCTCAAGAGAGATCCCGGTTGGCAAATATAACGACAGGATAATCCTTGATTCAGCCATTCATCTAAAAAAGGTAATTACTCTCGATTATGATGAAAACAGTCTTTCTCTCGAGTTTACTGCACTCAACTATAATGTAAGTTCCAGCACAAGATACTCATTTATACTGGAAGGATTTGAGAAAGAATGGTCTGCCCCGGCATCATCGAGAAAGGCGATCTATACAAATCTCGATCACGGGTCATACAAATTCAGGGTGGTTACGATAAACCGTGACGGCTCCAGATCTAAAAATGTCGCGGAACTGTATATCATTATTAACCCTCCTTTTTGGAAAACCTGGTGGTTCAGAGTCTCAGCTACAATCCTGCTGTTTTCTTTGATCTATATCAGCTACAAGAGAAAAACAGCATCCATTCGTAAACGAAATGAAGAACTGGAACGAATCGTGGAAAACCGTACCAGGCAACTCGAGTTGAAAAAGGACGAACTTGAACGCAACAACCTCGAACTTCAGGAAACAAACGCTTCAAAAAACAGATTCTTCTCGATGTTCGCACACGATGTCAGAAGTCCGTTCACCGCCATTCTTGGCTATCTCCAGATTCTGAATGAAGATATTGATGATCTAAACAGAGACGAAAGGAACTTCTACCTCTCAAGTCTGTATGCTGTTTCGAAAAGCCTCTTCGCTACTATCGAAAATGTATTGAACTGGTTCAGGATTGAAATGGGCAGAGTTAATTACGACCCGGTACCGACCGGATTATTCCCCTCTGTTCAGGAAACCCAGGCAATACTTGAAGCAAACTTAAAGGCTAAAAAAATTGAGGTCATCGTGGAAATTGAGGAAGAGACAGAGGTCTTCGCAGATCGTGTAATGCTGCAGACCATCCTGCAAAATCTTCTCTCAAATGCTATTAAATTTTCCGAAGAAGAAGGAATGATCTCCATTTCCACTTCCGTTTCCGAAAATCTTGCATCCATAACGATCAGCGACTCCGGCAAAGGCATGACCCCTGATGAATTGGACAAAGTATTCAAGAAGGAAGTGGTATTCTCGAAGGACGGCACTAAAAGCGAAAAAGGAACGGGACTTGGGCTGCTGATCTGTAAGGAATTTGTTGAAAGGGGTGGAGGTACAATCTCTGTTACAAGCAGACCCGGCGAGGGGACCAGCTTTACTTTTACAGTCCCTCTGGTTCAAGGCGATTAGTTGCGATTAACCGATCGACCAGTTCACAATCTTCTTTTGTAGTAACCTTAAAGTTGTATGCAGAGCCTTCGGATATTACTACCGGAAATCCGGCACGCCTCATAAGCGAGGATTCATCGGTGCCATAGAAGTTTTCTGAATATGCTTCATCGAAGGCATGCATCAGCTCACCATATTTGAAAATCTGCGGCGTCTGCACCATCAGGATTTTACTCCTGTCGATGTAATCAAGTTGATCGTTATCAATGAATGCGATTGTATCTTTTGCGCGAATGCAAACAAGAGCACTCCCCTTTTCAGAGGCGGTGAGTATCGCTTTGTTGAGCACTTCTACCGGTAAAAGAGCCCTTGCCGCATCGTGTACTGCGGCAAGGTCATCAAAAGACATTTTCGCCGCCTTTAGTGCGGCTCTTACAGAGTCCTGCCTCTCCTTCCCGCCTTGAACAACCGTTGAGATTTTTGAAATTCCATATTTCTTTTTTATCTCTTCAAGCTGTTCAAATCCGGATCCGGAAGTTGCAACCACAATTTCATCAACAAGTGCAGACCTCTGAAACACTTCAAGAGTGTAAGCTATAAGCTCCTTGCCGTTAAATCGAAGAAATTGCTTCGGGATTTCACTCCCGATTCTGGAACCGGACCCTGCTGCAGGAATTATGGCAACCGTTCTCATAAGATCATCATTGCATCGCCATAACTGAGAAACTTGTAATTTTCTTTTACTGCAACTTTATATGCCTTCATCACGAACTCAGTCTCAGCGAACGCTGACACCATCATTATAAGAGTTGACTGCGGCATATGGAAATTTGTGATCATCTGTTTAACTATGCGGAAACCGTATGAAGGGTAGATAAACTTGTCAGTCCACCCCTTCTGTGCCCGTATGAACCCTTCAGCCGTGACACTTGACTCAAGTGCACGAACCGTACTGGTTCCGACCGCCGTGAGTTTACCACCTGCTTCAAGGGCTTTATTTATCTGTTCGGCAACGGCAGTTGTTATCTCGTAGTATTCCGAATCCATCCTGTGTTTTGTCAGGTCTTCCACTTCCACCTGTCTAAAAGTACCCAAACCAATATGCAAAATAATCGGTACTACAATCACACCTTTTTTCTTTAACTCATCGATGAGTTCAGGGGTAAAATGGAGTCCGGCGGTCGGTGCAGCAACTGAACCATCCACTCTTGCATATACAGTCTGATAATACTCTTTATCCTGTGGTTCTGCATTTCTTTTAATGTACGGAGGAAGTGGAGTCAAACCAATATTTTCCACCGCTCTGTAAATGTTCCCAACCTGATTGAATTTAACTGTTCTTCCACGGGAAGTGGTGTTATCAATAACTTCGCACCAGAGATCGTCAGAAAAATAGATTTTGTTTCCGATTCTGACTTTTCTTGCGGGATCAACGATAACATCCCAAATGGCTTCCTTCGAGTTCAGCTCTCTTAAAAGAAAAACTTCAATTTTAGCCTGGGTTTTTTCTTTGTTCCCCAGGAGTCTCGCCTGGAAAACCTTCGACTCGTTCACCACAAGAATGTCACCCTTGTTCAGCAATGAGGTCACATCTTTGAATTGTTTATGCTCAATGCTCTTTGTCTCCCGGTTCAAAACCATCAGTCTTGCTTCATCCCTTTTCTGATAGGGATATTTAGCTACCTGTCCTTTGGGGAGATTGTAATTGAAATCAGATAATTTCATCTAATGTTCACCTCGTGTCCTTTGTAATCAAAATATTCCCTGCCTGCGGCATTTCACAACCGCAGGCGGAAATATTTGCAATGTAATCGTTATTTAATCGATTTCGATTTATTTAGCGTTTTTTTTAGCTTTTTTCTTTGCTTCTTTAGCAAGTTTTTCGCGAAGTGCTGCCTGTGCGGCTGCAAGTCTTGCGATCGGCACTCTGAAAGGTGAGCAACTTACATAGTCAAGCCCTGTTCTGTAACAGAATTCAACAGATGCAGGCTCTCCACCGTGTTCGCCGCAGATACCAACTTTGAGTTTTGGTTTTACACTTCTTCCTCTTTGAACTCCGATCTCAACAAGCTGACCAACACCTTCCTGGTCAATGGTTTCAAAAGGATCTGATGGCAGAACTTCTTTTGCAACATAGTTTGGAAGGAATTTGCCTGCATCATCTCTCGAGAGACCAAAGGTTGTCTGTGTAAGATCGTTTGTACCAAAGCTGAAGAATTCGGCAACGGTAGCAATCTTGTCAGCAACGAGAGCAGCTCTTGGGAGCTCGATCATTGTTCCAACCATGTAGTCAACTCTAAGACCTTTTTCAGCGAATACTTCTTCAGCAACTCTTCTTACAATTGCTTCCTGAAGTTTTAATTCGTTTACATGACCTACGAGCGGAATCATGATTTCAGGGTGAACTTCATAACCTTCTTTTTTCACATCAACTGCAGCTTCGAGTATGGCACGGGCCTGCATCTCTGTGATTTCAGGATATTCGATACCAAGGCGGCAGCCTCTGAATCCGAGCATCGGATTTTCTTCATGAAGGCTTGCGATCTTGTCTTTTACACTCTTAACGGATACACCGATCTCTGTAGCGAGTTCTTTGATCTCGGATTCTTTCTTTGGAAGGAACTCGTGAAGTGGTGGATCAAGTGTTCTTACTGTTACAGGGAAGCCCTTCATTGCTTTGAAGATTCCTGCAAAATCCTCTCTCTGAAGCGGGAGAAGTTCTGCCAAAGCTGCTTTTCTTTCAGCTTCAGTATCAGCAAGGATCATTTTTCTCATCGATTTGATCTTGTTTTCACCGAAGAACATATGCTCTGTACGGCAAAGTCCGATACCTTCTGCACCAAACTGAATGGCATTAGATGCCTGATCAGGCTGATCTGCATTGGTTCTGATGTTCATTTTTCTGAATTCATCCGACCATGTCATCAAAGTATTGTAAATCTGATACATCGGTGAATCTTCAGGTTTTCTTGTCTTGTTGAGAAGAACTTCGATAACCTCTGAAGGTCTGGTCTGAATCTTGCCAACAATTACTTCACCGGTGGTACCATCGATTGAAATGTAGTCACCCTCTTTAACGAGAAATTCAGGTCTTCCTTCAACTTTCATTGTACCGGCATGGTAGTCAATGAGAAGTTTTCCGCAGCCTGCAACGCAAACTTTACCCATCTGACGGGCAACGAGTGCAGCGTGTGAGGTCATACCACCACGGGCAGTAAGGATACCTTCTGCGGCATTCATACCTTTAATGTCTTCAGGTGAAGTTTCAATTCTGACGAGAATTACAGGTTCGCCTGTTTTAGCCATTTCCTCGGCATCATGTGCAGAGAAAGCAACTTTACCTGTTGCAGCACCGGGACCGGCATTCAAACCTTTTGCAAGAAGTTTGCCTTCAGCAATTGCTTTTCTCTTCTCATCGAGATCGAAGATAGGTCTTAAAAGCTGATTCAACTGATTTGGTTCAACTCTCATAAGAGCGGTTTTCTTGTCGATAAGGCCTTCGTTGTACATTTCAACAGCGTTTCTTACTGCTGCAAGACCGGTTCTTTTACCGACACGGCACTGGAGCATCCAGAGTTTGCCCTGTTGAATTGTAAACTCGACATCAAGCATGTCTTTGTACTCTTTTTCGAGTTTGTGACGGATTTTGTCGAGCTGTTCGTACATGGTTGGAGCTTCTTCACGGAGTTTGCTGATTGGGTGCGGGGTTCTGATACCTGCAACCACATCTTCACCTTGTGCGTTGAAGAGATATTCGCCATAGAAGACATTTTCGCCCGTAGCAGGGTCGCGGGTAAAAGCAACACCGGTACCTGAATCGTCACCCATGTTACCGAACACCATAGCCTGAACATTCACAGCAGTACCCCATTCTTCAGGAATGTTGTTAAGTTTTCTGTAAACAATGGCTCTTTCGTTCATCCATGAATTGAAAACGGCACCAACTGATCCCCAAAGCTGTTCTTCTGGATCGTCAGGGAAATCATTTCCGGTTTTTTCCTTGATTGCTGCTTTGAATTCTGCAACGAGTTCTTTCAGATCATCGGCTGTAAGGTCTGTATCGAACTCAACGCCTTTAGCTTTTTTCTTTGCTTCTATAATTACTTCGAATGGATCGTGATCTTTTTTATCTCTTGGTTTCAGGTCAAGGACCACATCACCATACATCTGAACGAATCTTCTGTATGAATCGTAAACGAATCTTGGGTTGTTTGTAATTTTTACAAGCGCATCTGCAGCTTTGTCATTGAGACCAAGATTCAAAACCGTATCCATCATGCCGGGCATTGAAGCTCTGGCACCCGAACGGACTGAAAGAAGAAGAGGATCTTTGGCATCGCCAAATTTCTTTCCCATAGCTTCTTCCATCTTCTTGATGGCTTCTTTTACCTGTTTTGCCAACTGTTTTGGATATTCTCTTCCATTGGCATAGTAGTAGGTACATACTTCAGTGGTTATGGTGAAACCTGCAGGAACAGGCAATCCCATATTGATCATCTCGGCGAGGTTGGCACCTTTTCCGCCGAGGAGGTTTTTCATCTTTGCATCACCGTCGGCTTTTTTTCCGCCGAAGAAATAGACATATTTTATGTCCTTCTTTGCCATTTTATTCTTCCTCCTGTTTTAGGATTTTTTTGGATTTGTCGCTTTAAGCTTGTTCAGTATGAACTGTTCAAATTTTTTCTCTTCATCGAGTCTCAAGCGAATCTTTAGATAATAGATATCGATGTCGTCCAGCTCCCGTGAAAATTTCACGAGTTTTACGGCATCTTTCTGTGTTGTAATTACCGAGTAGGCATTAGTGGAATAAAAGAGTTTTCTCATCTTTTCCACTTCCTTACCGGTATACGATTTGTGATCGATAAATATCAGCCTGTTTCCTGTGTCTATTTTCAACTGTTCAAGAGCAGAGAAAAAAGAGAAGGGGTTGGCGATACCACTCACACACAAACTTTTTTGACCTGTAAAATCTTTGTAATCATAGTGTTTCCCAGTTTTCACATCAACGAAATAGAGCGGCTCATAATAAGCATGGAATACCGGTTTATGTGAAAAATGTTTTATCAACTTTGCAGGGATATCTTTTTTCTCCGTGAACTTCCGGTTTATAATCACAGCATCAGACCTGTCGGCTCCGTTGAAGAATTCCCTCAGATTACCCGTCGGAAAAAGTGACCGCCTTAAAGGATTTTCATCCACCAGAAACCTTTGGGCGATTATCAGCAGGTTCACATCACGATAAATCCACCTGTGCTGATAGGCATCATCAAGGATTATCGTTCTCACCCCGGTTTCTTTAATCAGATTTGCCGCCGCTTCCACTCTTTTCTCTCCCACTGCTGCGGGAACACCACATTCAACTGCCGTCTGATAAATTTCGTCACCGCTCTCTTCGGGAGTTCTTATTGCTCCAGTGTTGTCAGCAACAAGCAGATAACCGCTGGTCTCCCTGCCGTATCCGCGACTCACTACCCCCGGGTCGAGACCGTACTTCTTGAACAAGTCTGCAAGATACATTACAAGTGGTGTCTTCCCCGATCCGCCTACTGTCAAATTCCCGACTGATACCACGGGTCTGCTTACTTTGTCACTTTTAAAAATCTTCAGATCGAAGAGTTTGTTGCGCAGCCACATCGCAATAGCATAAAGCGGCACAAAAGGCAACAAAAAAACTCTTAAAATGTCTAAAGATTTCATCTATTCTCTATTTACTCAAAAACTCTGATTAACGGGACTGGCTACCCAAATTCTTTTATCGCTGCGGTTCTACCTGAAAAACGGTTTGTCAGCTTCTCTCTGCACCCTGTGGAATTCCTTTTCGATATCCGGCAACATTGCCGACAATTCCTCTTTTTGAAGTGACTGGTCGAAATAAACCGGATCGGAAAACACCACTTTTACAAAACTGAAAGGATGTGGAATCTCGAATCTGTCCCAGCTTTTCAACCGCGTTTTCCTCTTGTAACTTATTCCCATCAAAATGAGCGGGACACCCGTTTTTTTCGCTGCCACCGCGGCACCTGCTTTCATTTGATGAGGGGGTCCCTTGGGACCATCAGGGGTCATGCTTGCACACCTTCCTGATTTTATCTCATCCACAACGCTGTTCAGGGCTTCACTTCCCCCTTTTGAACTGGAACCTCTCACAACACTGTACCCCCATTTTTCGAGAACTGACGCAAGTATGTCACCATCTTTGCTCTGACTTGTCAGACCTGCGAATCTTTTGTTCTTGAAAAAATACCAGCCGAACAACATTTTCCCATGCCAGAAGGCAACTACATATTTTTTCCCATCCGCATCCAGTTGCTTTAGGGGCTCATAATTTTTGATCTTCTTTATCAGCGAAAAACAAACAAATGACAGCAGGGGACTCAAGAGCACAAATCCCGCTTTCCTCAACCGTTCCTTGTTTTTCTCACTCAGTTTCATTCAAAATCATCCGGGCTGCCGTCACAGAAGCCTTGTGTCTTCCAAGATTTTCCTTTATCCGGGCAAATCCCTTGAATTGTCTTTCGAGCAAATCGGGTGATTCAAGCACTTTTGAAACTTCGGAGGCTATTTTCTCTCCCGTCACTTCGTCCTGAATCAGTTCTGGTGATATCGTTTCACCCGCTATAATGTTTACCATCCCCAGATTACCTATTTTAATCAGTCTTTTCCCGATTTGATAAGTCAGTGATGAAGTTTTATATATTATCACCATCGGCATATCAAGCAGTGCTGACTCCATGGTGGAGGTCCCCGATTTTACTATACCAAACCTGGCATATTTCTTAATCTCAAACTCATATCCCTTGATTATGGTATAACCACCACCGGGAGAAATCTCTTTTATCAAAGATTCATCTATGGTTCCGGCACATCCGACAACAATTTGAAATCCGAATTTTTCCGCAATCACGAATGCAGCTTCGAGTGCCGGTTTCAGCAGAAGTTCCACTTCGTGTTTTCTGCTCCCGGGAAGCACGGCAAGTATTTCCTTCCGGCTGTCCAGCCCCCGTTTTTCCCTGAAATCCGCCTCAGGCATGAAACAGTATTCACTGATTCTTTCCGCCAATGGATTCCCGACAAACTTTACATTCACCCCTTTCTCTCTGAAGAACTTTTCTTCAAAAGGAAAAACAGCGAGGACAGTATCGGTTCTTTCCTTCAATTTTTTCACCCGCTTCTGCCCCCAAGCCCAAATCTGAGGAGCTATGTAATATATAACCCTGATTCCAAGCTTTTTGAATTTCTTTGCAATATTAAGGTTGAAACCCGGATAATCGATCAGCACCACGGCATCGACATTTCTCGCTTTTGCCTCGATCAGCAACTTTTTCTGGACTCTCAGTATATACGGAATATGTTTTACCACTTCCCCGAATCCAAGAAACGCCATCTGATTTATATGAAAAAGGGTCTCGAAACCTTCAGCTTTCATTCTTTCTCCCCCTACTCCAAACAGCCCGATACCCGGCTCAGCTTCACGAAGTGCCTTTACCAATGATGCACCGTGAAGGTCTCCGCTCGCCTCACCGGCAATTATCAGAAAATTTCTACCCATATTGTTCGATCAGCCCTGCATGTAGAGTTTGCGTCTGTTCAACTCTGCCTGATGCCTTTTTTTAAGCCTTTTTTTGCCGAGCAGTTCAGAAATTCTTATCTGTACATCCCTGAAATCTTTGAACGGGTAGTAGGAGACACGGTTCAGTTCGCAATATTTCAAAAGTGAATCCTTCGCAAAAATGTAGTCGCAGTGGAGTGCGGCACAGATATCCGAGTTCCCGTTCCCGATGTAGATCGAAAATTCATGATCGGCACTCAAGGAAACGACATGATTTCGTTTACAGTTCGCACATTTGATGCAATGTTCATCGGTATACGGGAAATCCATTTTTACTTCCCCTTCCCCAAAAATGAGATCGTTGGCGAAAAACGGAACTCTAAGCCCCTCTCTTTCCAGAATAGATTCGATGTAGAATCTGAATCCGTCACTTACTATATAGTTCTCAATTCTCTGCTGTCTCAGGAAAGAGATAAATTCAGGAAAATGTTCATCCATCTCAAAGGACGAAGTATACTCCTTGATTTTCTCTTCGTTCGTCACAATCAGGGTCTTCAGGAGCTCATCCCAAGTCTCGGTTGCTGTATATATCCCGTCTCTGAACCCGTAAATAATCTCGTAAGCTTTCTCTTTCTCCCCGAATTCAATAAAGATATTTGCTCCGACATCCTTTAAAGTGATGGTTCCGTCAAAGTCGATGAACACCTTTACAAGTGAGGGATCAATCCGGTTTTCAATGGAATCACAAATAACACCAGAGGTCTCAACCCTGTTATCATTTTTTATGAGTTCCGGAACCATATCGCCTGACACCCTAAATAATCGCCATCTTTTTTACTTCAACATAAGTGCCTGCTGTGAAGCGGTAGAAATAGATGCCGGGTTTAAGTCCTTCGGCTTTGAAGACATATGCACTCTTTCCGTCTTTCACTACCTTTATCGATTCTTCTTTCACAAGCTTAAAATTTGAATCAAAAAATTCGAATTTAACAACAGTTACACCGGTCACATTATAAGCAATGGTTGTCTCACCCGAGAACGGGTTTGGTATGTTTTGTGAAACATAAATTTTTTGACTGGTTTTCCTTGTAAATTCACCTTCTACCATTTTTTGGGAGACGACTTTGTTATCTTTCGATATCTGTGTAATTCTATATACGAGCTTCCCTTCATTATCGGGAGCATCAAATGTATAGTAGGAGCCCTGCGCGTTTGGATGTGCAACCACATTGTCAATCTCTGTCCAGGCTGTATCCTTCCCGCGAGGGTCCATTCTGTGAATGAAATAGCTGATCACATTTTTTTCATTGGTTGCTGTCCAACTGATTTTTACTTCATCCTCATTATTTGAGAGCCATGCTTCAACAATACCCTGAACTTTTGGCCTGACTCCGGCAAGCCTTTGCCCGAAAATACCTTCATCCTTTTTATTTTTCTCCTTGAAGATCAGGATGGCACCATCTTTCGAATCGAAGAAGATATCCAGATAACTTTTTTCGGGGCTTTGGGTTTTGGATACAGGAACACCCTCTTCATCCCATTCTTCTTTACCTGCGGGACTTAGCTTCTGAGCGTAGATCTCAGCTTTTCCGCTTCTTCTGTCGAGCCAGGTAATATAAATCCCTCCCGACTTGTCAGAGTCGAGTATCTGAGCGAACTGTCTGCCTTTGATACTCCCGATCGTAACGCCGTTGATGCCCCAAAGAGAGGTTCCCTTCCTGTCAAATTTTTGAAGGAAGATGTTTTCGTCACCGTTAAGCTCATTAATCCAAGAGATGACAATTGTCGAGTCACCACCCTCTACCGCAACGGGTGATGAATTCACTCCCTGATTTGAGACAGCCTGTCTTCCGCCTTTGCCCCATTTTGCATCACCTTTGGGATTGACCAGCAAATGAAAAATTTCTCTCGTTTTTCCTGCGGTTTCCCACACCAGATAATGATCTCCCGAAGAAAGAGTTACGATATCCATAGTCTTCAGTATACCCTCAACACTCGCAAGCACAGAAACATCACCTTGCATTTTCCCGGTTGAATCGATTGTTGCAAATTTTATCAGAGAGCTGCCACCCTGTGCGTCAATCCAGCAAACCGAGGCTCCGCCATTCGAGCCGGTAAGAATTTTAAGCGATGATTTCTGATAACTCCCCTTCTCTATTTCAATACCGTCACCGTAGCTCAAATTCCCGTTTTTATCGACCCGCTGCACCATTACAGAATAACCCGAAGGATTGCTGCTCTTCTCGATCCATGCAATCTGTGTGTTCATTCTCCTGTCGAGTGCCACAGAATATTCCGAAATGTTTCCGGCTGCAGCCGTGGTTATTTCCCTGCCGCTTCTGTCAGTCCACAAAAAATTTATCCGGGAATTAACCTGCTGCATTAGCAAAGCGGTTTTACCCGGCTCGGTTTCTTCAGACCAAATCACGGAAACCTTGCCCGAAATTGCCTGGGTAACTTTGGGAGATGTCTGGGAATTTATGACCCCCTCAGTTTCAACCCCGTTTGCAGTTCTCGCCACCTCTCCTCTTAAATTGTAATGATTGAAGAGTATCCTCGATTTCCCGTTTGAAGGTTTGTCTTCCCAGACGAGAAAAAATCCTTCACTTCCGTTCTTTACAGGATAGATATTCTGTGGGGAAACGGATGCAGTAACTATCTGTTTCGGCGAGTTGGGGTCTGGATTCCATTGTGCATCAGCTCTAAATCCTGACAAGAGAATGCAGAGAATAAAAAACTTTGTTAGTGGTCTCATAGTGAAATTTCTCCTACGCTACGATGTTGAAATCTTCGTTAAATCTGACGCTCACAAGTTTTGAGACGCCTTCTTCCTGCATGGTGACACCATACATCGTATCCGCAGCTTCCATTGTTCGTTTGTTGTGAGTAACCACAATAAATTGCGTGTTTTCGCTAAATTCTCTGATGATCTTCGTGAATCTGTCGATGTTCGCATCGTCAAGAGGAGCATCAATCTCATCAAGTATGCAGAATGGCGACGGTTTCACCAAGTAGATAGCAAAAAGAAGTGCAATTGCAGTAAGTGTTTTCTCACCGCCTGAAAGCAGCTCTATGGATGTAGGCCTTTTCCCCCGGGGTTTGGCAATTATTTCTATTCTGGCTTCCAACGGGTCAACCCCCTCTTCGAGTCGAAGGTCGGCTTCATCTTCCTGCCTGAACAGACTTCTGAATATTTTCTGAAAATTTTCCCTGATTGCCTCGAATGTCTCAAAAAAGAGATTCTGAGCAGTTGTATTTATTTCGTCTATAGTTTTGATCAGATCTTTTTCCGACTGTATAAGGTCGCTTCTTTGTCCGGCAAAAAAATCAAATCTCTTTTTCTCTTCATCATACTCCTCAAATGCGAGAAGGTTTACAGGACCGATTTGATGAAGCTGGTGCTCTATTTCCCTTACTTCAGCACGCCATCCGTCAAGCTGCTCCAGTTCCTCTTCAGTTGGTTCAACAGGACTGACCTCAAGTTCATACTTTTCGTTGATCCGTCTCTTGAGGTTTTTTATGTTGATAGTATATTCGTTATACTTTAGTTCTGAACGGTGAAGGTCTTCACTTATTTTATCACGATTTTTCCTGATTGATGTTTTTTCCCTCTCAAGATTATCGAGCTCTTCCCGCTCCTGCAAATAGACGGTTTCTATTTCTTTCTCTTTCCCCCTGAGAATCTCTCTGGCCTGCTTTAGCTCTTCAAGATCAAATTCACCATCCTCTATTGTTCCGGTCAGAATCTCAATCTCAGTCCGGGCGGTTTCGATGTCCCTTTTTCTTCTCTCAATCGAGTTCTTTAACGACACCAGGGATTGATTTACCCGTTCAATGGAATTGAGGAGGTTCTTCTTCTCCCCCTTCACTCTTTCGAGATCGAGTATTTTTTGATTGTACTCACGGGATGAAACATTGAATTCCTTTTCTGTTTCAAGCGTGACTGTTTCAAGTTCTCTCTGTTTTGCGGCAGTTTCTTCTTTGTGCTTGTCGTCCTCGGCAGTTTCGGCTCTAAGTCTGGATATCTCACTCTCAAGCTGTGCCATCTGGTCGTTGAGTGTAATTGCCTCTGAATCAAGCAGTGATTTTTCTTCCGAGGCTTTTTTCACTTCAAATTCGAGCTGTGCAGCCTGTTTCTCCAACTGCATCAAATCATTCTGATAGATCCTTATCGCATCTCCCATATCTTTCAGGTCGATGAGATGAAGATCATATTCCACCGAATATATCTTCTGCTTCAATGCACCAAGCTGATCTTCGAGGGGTTTTATTCCCTTCCTCAGGTTCTCAAGCTGGGTCTTCTTCCCAAACAGGGTATCCTCATCCTTAAGACGGGATCCCGCTTCCACGGACCCGTTGTCACCTACAATATCCCCGTCGGGTGTGATGAATCTGAAACCTGAATATCTGCCCGCGAGTCGAAGCGCTGCTGAAAGATTTTTTACAACCGCAACATTTGCAAGAAGCAGTTCGAAAAATGGTTCGTATGTTTCAGGTACATTCACCAGTTTGTGAGCAAAATCGACAAATCCATCTTCGTTTGCGAGCCGTTTTACTATTCTTTTGTTGGCAAACCGGGCAATTTTGTCTACAAACGATTTTGTTCTTTCCGTCGTATCCAGTTTTACGATGAAAGATGCTTTCCCGCTGTTCGATGAAAGAAGAAGATTGATGCCTGCTTCCACCTCGGACACTTCGGAGACTATGAAACTGTTAAAGTTCGCTTTTAGGGCCGCCTCGACAGCAAACTTGAATTCATCAACCGGTTCCCCGAAATCGGATATCAATCTCTTTTCATCACCCGACCATGACTTGTCTTCCATCAGTTTTTTTGAAGCAAGAGAAAATCCCTCAAGGTTGTTTATCAGATCGTTGAGGAAGTCGATTCTTGTCTTCAGGTCATTGATGGATGATTTTATTTCAAATTCTTCTTCTCTTAGATTGTCGAGTTCCTTCTCAAGAGCTTCTTTTTTCAGAGTGGTCTCATTAAAAACGGTTTCTGCATTCTTGAGATTATCGGAAGTCTCGGCAATTTCAGAATTAATCTCTGAGAGGAATGCCGAGTTTTTGGAAATCGATTCATTTAAAATGTTCAATCGTCCGGTATTCTTCTGAGATGTCTGTCCGGTTCTGAGGAGCGATTTCTCGAGGTTGCTCAACTCATTCTTCCGCTCTGCAGAGCCCTGTACCTTGGAGAGAACAGATGCAGAAAACAGCTTTATGCTTTCCCTGGCTTCTGAGAGTTTGCCCCTTTTCTCTTCCACTTCATTTTTCACAGAGGCAATTTCTGCCACCAGCTTCTCTTCTTCAAGATTTTTTTCATCCAGATCGAAGTTCAAATCTTCAAGGCTTCCCTCTGATTCTTCAATTTGATTTTCGAATTCCGAGATCTCCGATTCGAACCTTTTAATATTATTCTCGAGCGAACGGCGGGATTCCTGAGCCACAGAGATGTTTCGCTCCGATTTATAGATCAATTCGGTCTGGGCACCGATCTTTTTTCTTGTCTCTTTAAGCTCGTTTTCGGTGATATAGGTTTTTTCCCGAATCCCCGCGAATATCTCATCGAGCCTGCTGAGAGTTATCTCAATTTCATTTTTTTGAATTGTGGCGTCGAAATGTTGTTGCTGCCATACAGCCTGTTCATTAAGCATCACGAAGAGGTCGCAGGCTGCAGACTTCATGTCTATTTCTTTTAACCTGTTCGCAAGTTGCTGATATTTTTCAGCTTTCTTCGCCTGTCTCTCGAGTGAATTTACTTTTTTCTCGATTTCGGAAATCAGATCATTCGCTCTTGAAAGGTCTGATCTTACCTCTTCAAGCTTCTTTAAAGTAAGTTTTCTTCTGATTTTGTATTTGTTTACCCCGGCAGCTTCCTCAAACATCGTTCTTCGTTCATCAGCCTTGTTGCTGAGAATCGATTCAACCATCTTCAACTCGATGACAGAATAAGCATTTGCCCCCATGCCGGTATCCATGAACAGACTGGTTATATCCTTCAAACGGGCGATGTTCTTATTTAAAAGATATTCACTCTCTCCCGAACGGAAAATTCTTCGGGTAATGATCACTTCTGTGTAATCGACAGGAAGAATCCCTTTGTCATTCTGAATTGTGAGAGCCACCTCTGACATTCCGAGCGGTTTTCGGGCTGAAGTTCCGTTGAAAATAACATTTTCCATCTTGTCAGAGCGGAGAACGGAGGATTTCTGTTCCCCAATACACCAGCGCAAAGCATCGACAATATTGGTTTTCCCGCAACCGTTCGGTCCCACTATCGCTGTTATCCCCTTGTTAAAGTGGATCACAGTCTTTTGAGCGAACGATTTAAAACCTAATATCTCGAGCTTCGATAAGTACAATTTATTACCCGGCTTTGCTTTCCAGGTAAACCTGAATTATCTGCTCAACACTGAAATTGGTCATCTGATAATAGAACAACCACGAGGCTGTAACCACCAAAACCAGCAGAATCGAAAAAAAGTAAACTTTGAATGCCGGCACATCATAGACCACATACATCCCCTTGAGAAGGCGGTGAAGGTTCCAGACAAAGAATATTCCCAAAATCACATAAATAATCTCATTCGCAACTCCGGAATTCAATATGCGGTAAAGAAGTATCGCTCCGGGAAGTGCCACTATGTATGGAAGTGAAGCCCACATAACTACAAGGTAACTTTTCACCATGGTCACTCTGTTTACCACAAACAGTGAACCAAATTTCACAAGAAGTGTGGAAAAAAGTGCAAGCAAAAAGTTGACTGCGGTAAGGATGAACAGGGACTCGACCGGGTTCCAACTCAGGTAACTGATAAACGACAACAGATTTTCGAATCCGAAACTTAAAAGAATCCGCTCAAGAAAGGGATCATATCTCCAGTAGAAAAGGAGGCTCGAAGTCAGAAGTGCCATTACAGCGCAAATCAAAAGCCCGACATATGTGGTCAAAAATGGAGACAACTGATTGTAGTCCCTTACATCCTGATAGAAATTGTAAGGCCTCAGCATTGCACGAAGCGCATCTTCCTTAAACTTCTTTCCGGTATTAAGAAGCATCGCAGAAAGAAGTGCAAGCCCCAATCCAAAGAGTATAAAAATCATCGGTGCGTCATCACCATCGAACCCGAGAGAAATGGTGACCCTTTCCCTCCCATTTAAGAGGGCATCCACAACTTTGTAAGATAACCGTCCTGCCCGCCTGTCTTCAGGTAATAAACCGAGATAGACAAGTTTCTCACTCTGAGCTCCTGAAACTATCGACTGATAGTTGCTTTTGTAATCGAACATTGTAGTGAAGAAGAAAGAAAAACCGGGATTGTCTCCTGCGTACATCAAAAGATCTTCAAAGAATTTTGCCTGAGCCTCAGCGGAGTGCTTTCCTCCGGTTTTTGCTTTCTCAGGATCGATAATGTAACCTGCTCCTGCAATCATCACCCTGCCGGTACCCAGTTTTTTAGCTGCCTGCTGATAAACCCTTACCACTTCTTCAGAAGGTCTGTTTACAAACTCAAGTCCATAGGCATCTATTCCCTCGATTGGTTCTCCCGGCATCTTGGCAAATGAAGAGTAAACCATCTTGCTCGTTGTTTTTTTCACCTCAAGTGCGAGTTTTTTGAGCAACTCAATCGAATTTTTTGTGTTCCCGAGGTAACCGGTGCCTAGACCGAAAGCAGCCACGGTTGAAAAATTCTTGTAACCCTTCAAATAAAGCTTCGAGAAACTTATCAGATTTTCAGTAAGCAGCGGATCATCGGCGAAAGAGGCGGGAAGATTTGCTATTGGTGTCTCAACAAAAGCGAGAAGCCCCTCTTTGGCACACAAGTGAAGTAAAAAAGGATGAGGTATGCTTCTTTCAAAACGGACTGCATTAAATCCGGCAGCTTTGATGATCCGGATATCCCGTGTCATCTCTTCATAGGTAAGCATTCCGCCCGTTTTTGAGAGAGAAGGAACATATGTTACACCACGGAGCGAAAACTTGTTGTTGTTTAGGTTAAATGTGTTGTCACCACTCTTAAAGAGGAAAAAACCGACAGGAATTACAGCCTCATCAATGAGAATTGTAGCTGAATGAAGAGAAAAAGTAACATCATAAAGATCGGGTGACTGCGGCGTCCACAAATTTGGGTCGTTAAGCACCATGTTGAGCACTGACTCCCTGTCCTTGCCCGTGGCTATCGTAAATTTTTCAACCGATGAGGCAGCCTTTTCACCGTCACTCTCCCTTTTTCTGATAGTAACAGTAAGGTCGAATTTGTTTCCGAGACTGTCATTGATCACTTTCCCGTAATTCCGGTTGCTTATCGATGCAGAAAGATTAAGCTCGACACGATTGCCGTTTGGTGATACTTTGTAATTGACCGAGTAATCACCAATAAAGATGTTTGGCAGTTCCTGAATGAAAACTTCTCTGAATATCCCTTTGTTGTTGTAAGGGTAAAGGAAGCTCATTTTGAATGGAAATGTCTCCTTTTTATCAAGGTTCCCGTCAACTTTTACAGAGATTACATTGTTACCGTCTTTCTTTAAAATATCTCTCGGCAGAAGAAATGAGAAAGGAAATGTTCCGCCAAGGTGACGGTAAATCATTCTTCCGTTTAACGAAATCTCTGCTTTGTTGGATACGCCAAGAAATGTAAGTTTGTAGTTTTTGTCGCCTCCCGGTGTGAATGGAAGCGTTCTTTCAAAAACGAGTTCAGATTCAGATTCGAATGAAGAGGGTATATCGACCTGACTGGTGGAACCCGAAGGCTCATCAGCAAAGCGTACACTCCACTTCCCTGTAAGGGGAATTATCCTGCGGGTTTGTGACTGCTCAAGGTAATCAAGATCACCATCGCGATATGCACCTCCGCCCGCAGATGTAAAATTAGCCTGACCATTCACTCCCCACGATAAAACCAAAAATGTCAGTGAGATTATAGATAACAATCTTCTCAAAGCTATACATCCCAATATCAAAAAATAAAAAAATTAAGACTCGAAATATACTGTTTTCAAAGGGGGGAAAGCAAGGTAGTAATTAGCTGTGAGCATCAATTATTAATTATGACTTATGAATTATTAGTTCGGATCACCCCCGGGTTTTTGGGAATATACCGCAGACTCTGAAAAATGGCATTTTAAGCACTGCAACTGCTGCCCGAAGACAAAAACTCATAACTCAAAACTCATAACTCATAATTAAAAAATCTTTTCTTGCACAATTTATTTATTTCAGTTATATTTGCAGACTAAATTTGAATTAACTCAAACAAACAAAAAGATTCCAAAAAGTTAACTATGGCAAACCACAGATCTGCTGAAAAGAGAATCAGACAAAGCGCAAGAAGACGCGACATCAACAAAGCTTCCATCTCCAAGATGAAAACTTTGGTTAAAAAGGTTCTTACCACTACCACTCTCGACGAAGCAACCGCTTTCTACAAAGAAGCTGTCGCCCATCTTGACAGAATCAGTGTTAAAGGAAGAATCCACAAAAATAACGCTTCCCGCAAAAAATCGAGATTGACTCTCCACATTAACAGCTTAACAAAAGCTTAATTGCCTAAGGAACTTCTGCGGTCACCGCAGAAGTTCATTCCGGGTTGTCTCCCCCTTCAATTTTGCAGGTTCCTCGGGATAACTATACCCTTTTCACTGTAACCAGCGTCAAGTCGTCAACCGGCTTACCAAACTTTTCCACTTCCGATATTATTGATCCCGTAATCGCCTCGCTGCCGAGATGTGAGTTCTCGATAAGCAATTGCTTTACTTTCTCAATTCCAAACATCTTTTTCCCGCCGGAAAAAGTTTCTGTAACTCCATCGGTCAGCAACAGGATTATATCACCTTTTTCAGGTGCAACCGTCTCTTCCTTAAAATCGAACTCCTTCTTCACTCCAAAGGGTATCTGCTTAATCATCCCTTCCACAACCTCTCCTGTTGCAGCTTTGAAGTGAAGCAAGGGAAGGTGCCCGGCGATAGTAAAGCCGCAACCCCTCTCAGAAAGTTTAAGCGATGAAGCAGTAATGAACATTTTCCTCTCCTTCATCGAATAAAGAGTTGAATTTATATATCGATAAGACTCTGCAAGACTGCAACCTCTGTCCAGATTGCTCCTCAAGGCACTTTTGAACATCCCCATCAGAAGTGCGGCACTTACTCCGTGACCCGATACATCAGCGACGGTTATTACAATTTCACCTTCGGAACCGGTATAAACATCAGACAGATCACCGCCGACTTCACCGGCAGGCTTCGCAAAACTAAAAATTTCATAACCCCCGGCGATCAAAGAAACCTTGGGAACAAGGATGTCGTGCAGCTTTTTTGCGAGATCTATCTCTGTTTTATATTTGAAGTGTTTATACCCTTCCCCGTTTATAAATACAATGAATAACACATACCCCAGAACCATCAGGAAAAGGATACCCAACGCGTGAAACTGAAAATACGCCGGGTTATTCAACTGTGTCGCCTCTGACGGGGTTTGTGTGCTGTTAAAAAAGATCAAGCCGAACTGCAGTATGACCGAAGGGACCAGAAACTTTAAATCCCTGATAAAACTGTGAGCATATAATGCTCCGGTGAGTCCTGAGATAACACAGTTAATCACAATCATCCCGTAGGAGGATCTGCCCATCGACATCAGACTGGAGACAAATCCCAGAATTGAGAAAAGAAAGAAAATTGCTGACAGAAAGGTCAGGTATGACCGCCACGGGAGGCTCCTGAAAAAAAGATTGTCTCTTCTCTGTCTCTTTAAATAGTTTTTTATCGACATATAATTCTTAATCATCAATTATTCCGGTGATTTTAAAGACCAAAATAACAAGAATTTTTTTCAATCAGGTACATTAAACCATCATTTTTCACCGTTCATCCGTTTTTTTCATTTGCCTCTTGACTTTGGTTTTCGAATTTTACATATTTCGATCGTATCTTTTTGATATTATTTTGATATCATTTTAACTTATGGAGTCAGCAATGATAAAAGAAAAGGAAATCCGGACATCTAACGGATTCATTTATCTCTTCACTTATATTTCACTGATACTGCTCGCAGCAGTGGTACTGATTTACCGGGGTAACAACGCCTCAGATGATTACAGGGACATATTTTACATAGTTCCTTCCATTCTTGTGATGATCTTTTCTCTCATTATGATGGGCGGTCTCTACACAATCGAACCAAATAGTGCAGTGGTTCTCCTCCTTTTTGGTGAATACAAAGGAACTGACCGTACTGAAGGTTTTCACTGGGCAAATCCCTTCTACACAAAGAAGAAACTTTCTTTGAGGACGAATAACTTTGACAGTCAGAAACTGAAAGTGAACGACAAAAAAGGGAATCCGATAGAAATTTCAGCAGTTGTGGTATGGAGAGTAAATGAAACAGCCGAAGCCCTCTTCGCCGTTGAAGACTACAAAACCTACACAATTGTTCAATCGGAGTCTGCCATCAGGCATATTGCGACGATTTATCCGTACGATTCCACAGAGGATGATCCGATAAGTCTCCGCTCGTCCCTTGATGAGATATCCCAGGCACTCGGAAAGGAAATTCAGGAAAGAATTGCAGGCGCCGGAATCGTCATAGAGGAAGCCAGAATCAATCACCTCGCTTACGCTCCGGAAATTGCTCATGCGATGCTTCAAAGACAACAGGCGGAAGCTGTAATCGCAGCTAGAACCAAGATCGTCGATGGTGCAGTGGGAATGGTGGAAATGGCATTAAAGAGATTGAGTGAGGAGAATGTAATCGAACTCGATGAAGAAAGAAAAGCTGCCATGGTGGGCAACCTGATGGTCGTACTCTGTTCCGACAGGGCTGCTCAACCGATAATCAATTCAGGTACTCTGTATTGACATGGCAGAGAAAAAGCCGGTCATCCTTAGAATCGATCCAAAACTTTACGATGCCCTCAACGAGTGGGCAAAGGATGAACTCCGCTCTGTCAATGCTCAAATTGAATACATTTTAAGAGAGCAGGTAAAGAAGAGAACCGGGAAAACCGAAAAGTAGAGTTTCGAGAAATTGGAAACGGGGTTGGGAGGTGCTGCTACGCTCTTTCTCAACCCGCTGTTTCAAGTTTTTCCGGCTTCATCCATCTGGAAATTTTTTCGATCAGTGTCTGTCGTGAAAATGGTTTGGGAAGTATGTCATCAAACCCCTGTCTGATGTACTCCTCATCATCCCCACCTTTTGTATAAACGGTACATGCAATCACCGGAATACTTTCATATCCGGGAATTCTCCTGATCAGATTAACTGCTTCGAGTCCGGACATCCCACCACCCAAATTGATATCCAGCAGAACAAGTTCATAACTCCTTACTTTCATCATCTCCAAAGCAGATTCTGCGTCACCGGCCAATTCCAAAACGACGGACGGACCAAGCATCTTTTTGACAATATTAAACACGACCGGCTCATCTTCAACAAGGAGTATATTACCCGATCCGGAACACTTTCCTGTATTTACAGGTTCTGCCAATGAATAGTCCTGTTTCCTTACGGTGAAAACTGCCTCGAAAACCGTCCCTTCATTTTGACTGCTCCTGACATCAATCCTTCCCCCCATCTTTTCGGTAAACAATTTGGAGAGTGTGAGTCCCAAACCTGAACCCTCAAATGCCCTGTTGTATCCTTCACTTACCTGCCTGAATGCACTAAATATCAATGGAATTTTCTCTTCTGCGATTCCAATCCCCGTATCTGCGACCCGGACTTTAATTTCGAGCCAATCTTGTCCATCTTCTTTTTGAATCATTTCAGTTTGGATTGAAAGTTTGACTTCCCCTTTCACTGTGAATTTAATTGCATTATCCAGCAGATGGAAGATAATCCTGCTGAACATTTCTTCATCGAGAAGAGCAAAGACCGTCTCTTTCGGAAGTGAGATATAATATCCGAGCCCTTTTTCACCGGCTTTTTCCCTGAAACTCTCGAATTGATCCTGTGCAACGGCACAGATATTTATTACTGTGTTATTTACAGGCAAAAGTTTTGACTCCGCATGTGAAAGGGCAAGAATCGATTTAATTGTATCTAACAGTCTGATGGCAGAGTATTCAATTTTTTCAGCCATTTCACGGAATTCAGGATCCTCAAGTTCTTCATTCAAAATTTCCGCGAAACCGAGTATGGCAATAAGCGGAGTTCTGAGTTCGTGACTCATATTCTGAAGGAAAGCTGATTTCAAGCGGTTGGCTTCTTCGGCGGCTGTTTTGGAGAGTTCCAATTGCTCAATGAGCCTCTTTTGGGCTGTAATATCTTCTTTGATGGCAACATAGTGAGTTGTTCCTCCGGAATCATCGGAAACGGGAGCTATCACAGCGTATTCCCAATATAAATCACCATTCTTCCTTTTGTTTAGCATTTCGCCTCGCCAAATCTTACCCTCCAGAATTGTACTCCATAACTTTTGATACTCCGACGGTTGCATCTTCCCGGATTTAAACAATCTGGGATTTTTCCCCTTCAATTCTTTTGCAGAGTAACCTGTAATTTTGCAATATCTGGAATTCACATATATAATTCTTCCTGAGGTATCGGTAATGAATATCCCTGCGGGACCCTGTTCTACCGCCCGATTAAGGAGTTGAAGCATTTTTTGAGCTTCTTTCTTCTCCGTGATATCATGTATTATGGAATGCAAACAGTGTCTGCCGTCGATCATCACCCGGCTGTAATAGACTTCCACCATCCTGCTTTCCCCGTTTTTCAATTTATGCATAAACACAAAATATGACTTTTCCTGTTGTGATGCTTTCTTCATTAGTGGCAGAGCATCATCCCCAAGTGCGTTAATTTCAGTCATCTTTTTTTGTTTGAGTTCTTCGATTGAGTATCCGTAAAATCGTGCAGCAGATTCATTTGCTTCAATCACCTGACCATCGGTTGGATCGGAAATCAACATAATTGCAACATTTTTTTCAAACAACCCGCGGAAATTACTCTCCGATTGAATAAGTGCCTGTTCCTTGAGAACTAAACCGGTTACATCGGAAACCAGAACATGCCGTGCCGGACGGTTTCTGAAGACAATCTCGTGTGAAATTATTTGAACATAAATGAGGGTACCGTCTTTTTTAAGATGCCTCCAGATACCTGCATTATTATAACTCTTTGTTGTGTTCGCAACATCCTCATGCAGTTTGGATATGTCATCCAGGGGTCTGATATCATTGAGTGTCATTCGAAGGAACTCTTCCCGGGAATATCCGTAGTTTACGATCGCTGCATCATTAACGGCGAGAAATTGAAGGGTTTCCAGGTCATAAATCCACATGGTCTGTGGATTGGTATCGAACAGCAGACCTGTGACATTAATATTGGGAGATTGTGCGGTGCTTTTCTTCATATTAAAAAATTTCGATTTTGAAAGAAAAAGTACAATTAATCAAAATGCACTAATTAGTCGAAATTGAAGAGCTGGACGGTTAAAACAAATTATCTCGACACCCGACATTAATATAATAAAATAACCATTTAAAACATATTGAATCTGATGAAATTCACATAATAATTAACGATTATTATAGATAAAACTTTAGTCAAAATCCCTTCCGGAAGCCTCTCTTATGCAAGTTTCAATATCCTGATCGCTCCCCTGAGTACCAGGTAAAAAACAACTGCACCAATTACAAGATCAGGGAATTGTGTGTTTGTCATGTAGACAAGAACGCCCGCTGTAATCACCCCGATATTGGCAAGTACATCATTGGAGGTAAATATTTTGCTCGCCCGGATGTGAGCTTCATCATTCTTTGATCTGTTCAGAATAATCAAAGAAGCACCGTTTCCCAGAAGTGCAAGAGCCGAGACTACTATCATTCGAAGATATTCGGGTGTATCCTCGGGATAAATAAACCTCCGCACTACCTCAAAAAATCCGAGGAGTGCAAGAATCAATTGAAGATACCCGCTGATCGAAGCTACTCTTTGCTTCCTCGAAAGGTGTGCACCCACCGCGGCAAGTGCCATTCCGTAAACAATCGCATCGGCAAGCATATCCAGACCATCGGCAACCAGACCCATGGAATTTGAGAGAAATCCGGCAACAGTCTCAAATACGAAAAAGAAAAAATTGATGGCAAGAACTGCAATCAATAGTTTTTTCTGATGCTGATCATCCTCTCTTTGCGGTTCGAGAATTTCACTGTCGGAAGTGGCACTTTCTATAAGAACAGTATCGAGATCAAGCGATTCAAGTTTTGTGTAAATCTCCTCTGATTCCCCGGAATGTAAGACCTTCAGTTTTCTGTTTGAGAGATCAAACTCAAGATTCTTAATCGTTGAGATGCCTGAAAGCTTCATGCGGATCATCTGCTCTTCCGAGGGGCAATCCATCTTTGCTATTCTGTATGTGTCAATTTTCATATTTTTATTTATTGGAATTCCAAATTATCACCTGAGTTGTTCAACTGACGCGGTTAAAATACAGGATACAATTTCAGGAACCTCATAGTGACTGTTTTATCCCCGTCGATAAAACTGAATGAGAGCATCCCCTGTTCCGCCGAAGAACAAAAAACTTCGTCATCCGTGGTTTTATTGTCCCGTTTCCAGGAAACCTTGTAGTAGTCCTTTTTGCCCGTTTTAGTCATGTCACCTTTGAATTCGCCATCCAGCCAGTCACTTTTGTGCAATGCACCGGAGTAATAATAAAGGCGGTATTCCCTTTCATTCATTTTCTCGATTCCGATACGAAGTTTTCTGAAAAGTTCATTACTGCCCGGCTCCTTCATCAATTCATAGACACCTTCGATGTCCTTTGCTCCCTCTTTATCAAGCTTTTTTCTGAATTCTGATTCGGTTAAACCGGTGGTTCCCTTTATCAGTTGAGGGGCTCTGTCAGGATCATAAGTTGCCCTCTTGTGGTTGAGAAGTTTCCGCCACTCAGTTAGAAGTGTTCGCTCAAGTGAGAAGTCAATTTTTACAGTTCCTTTTCTTATAAATTTATAAAAAAGCCCGTTACAGTCGCTGACATGAATAAATATGTCAGATATCTCAAACCCGTCAGATACCCAGTTAAATCTAAAATTGACATTGGTGCAGGAAGTGGAGGCTTTTCTGCTAAGTTCATTCTTCTCTTCAGAAGTGATATAGCAGGGGTCAAGACCAAGTTCACTGAAATACTTTTTGAATGTTTTCACAAGTTCACCCGATTTCCCCTGATCAATCGCCGACTGGGTTAGCTCATCCATCTCCACCCATACGCTTTTGAACCCGGTAATGAAATCTTCGTACGAAAGTTTTGGGTTGCTCTGTTCAGTTGGTTTTACTTTTTGCGGAAACATTGTTCCACATGTGAACAATAAGAAAATAAGAAATATTACAGGTCTCATAGAAAGCAGGTCAATGTATACGATTTAAAAAAGAATTTATAATTGTACCCCAATATATTGAATTTTTTCTAGATTTGAGAATGTTAATTCCAGAAATAAAGGAAGAACCATGTTTGGAAATTTTATGAATGAAGCGCTCACCCGCGGGATGCGGATGGTAATACAACATTACATCCATCCGTATGGAGAAGTAACAGCTCTTTCGATTGATGACAGTACGAAAGAAATAAATGCGACACTTCTGTTGAAAGGCGAATTGCAGACTCTTGAAGTCAGAATAATTGGTTACAATTTCGTGAAAATTGGAGATAAAGGCTTCATGACCTTCCTGAACCTCTCCACTTCAAGAGAGTGGATGAATCTTGCAATGCGTGATTTCCCACCGAAAGAAATCAAGGAGAAGAAAGTGGAGATTCCCCCCTCCGCGGCAATGATTCTTAATTTTTTGTTTTAATTAAATATTCTCCGACTACCTTGGTTCCCAATTTTATTGGAGCAATGCTGACTGTTATCGGCAATTAGTCAAATGAACTTATTGATTCATGTACCTTTTATTCAGTCATCATCCCTCTCTTTTTTGTTGTGGTCTTTTTTCTTTTTTTCTTCTTCACTTTTCTTCCCTTCACCACCTTCAAGACCGTGTTTGTCACTCGAACGGTGACACCGGACACAATTCGAAAAGTCTGAAATTCCCTCTTTCAGGTGCTTTGATGAAATTTTTGCTTCATTGTGCTCGTGGCAGTTATAGCAGGTATATGATTTGAAATTCTGCCCCGAAGTGTGGCAGTTTGAACAGGTTGCAGGATGATCGCCGTCGAAGACAAAATATTTCGAATGATCGAATGTCGAGGGTTTCCATGCCCTGGTAGTATGGCAGGCGGAACAGGTCTCACCGGCACTGATACTTGTGTGCATCTCATCTTTTGGTTTGTCTTTTTCATGACACCGGTTGCAATATTTTGTGTCTAATCCGGACAAGTCATGCTTAAATTTTGCATCCTTCCAGGTCGAAGTGTTATGGCAACTGCCGCATTCAACCTGAAGACCCTCATGAAAATCACCTTTGGGTTTTTGATAGTCGTGACAGGCAGAGCACTTTTCTCTCACACCTGTATTGATGATATCATGGGAAAATTTCTTTACTGCCAGGTCCTTTGATTCTCCTGTATGCTCCCGGTGGCAGACAACGCAGTCAATCTCCTTGATGTTTTTATGAAGAAGCTGAGCCCGCTTGTTTTCTCTTGCCGGATGTGTAGCAGTGGCAGTTGCTACACCTATCTGATCCTGTTTGTGGCAGGCAATACATTTTTCTGTTACAGCGCCCTCAACAAGAGTGTGACAGGTCATACAGTCATTTTTCAAATCCTCGTGGCCCTTGCTGAGCACTCCCGGGTTAATTGAGTAGTAAGGAGATATAAATAGCATCGCGACTCCGAACGCTAAAGCGCCGATAAACCAGTAATATGTACGCATCATCTCCAACTCCACATTAATAGAGTACCGAAAATATGGATAAGAGCCAGTGCCATGAAAATCATGTTCAACGGCATATGAACCTTCCGCCACTTCTGCATTTTATCCACAAGTAAAGACTGAAACAGCACCTCCTTGTCAATTTCCTCCTGAGACATCTGCTTTGCTTTCATTTCAGCTATCTTCTGTTTCAGATCAACTTTCACCTCATTTAGAAGGAATTTCCCGGTCAATCCGCTGGCAACAACAATAATCATCGCAAAAAGTGCAGCCCATGGAATGATAGCGTTGAAATGAATCCCACCATGAACAATTATAACCACCGCCCCAAGCCAGCCAAGAAACTCATGAAATGCGAGCAGTCTTTTGGGAACACCCGAGGTGATAATTTTTCTTTTTCGCAGTGAGTAAATAAACGAAGTGAGGATCAAAACGGTACCAATAATTCCAAAGTACCTCCCAACCTGAACGAGATTTAAGAGATGGAGTATGTAATCTATTAGAATGGAGATTGCGATCAGACCGGTAAAAAGTAAGATCGAGGGGAGTATCCGTTTCATTAAAAATCAAAATTGTTCAAAAATCAACATGAAAATAATAATTTCCGCGAAACACACCAAATAGTTATACCAATTGTTATATTTATTATTTAGTCTAAATCTTAATAAGAAGGACTGTTTTGTCTCTTGTTTAAAACAAAAAACGGATGAACCGTTTACCGGTCCATCCGTCAAAGATTTTGAAAATCTTAAAGTATGGAAACCCGACTATTTAGCAGGCTGAATGCTGGTCAAAATGGTCGCGATATCATTTGAGTATTTTGTGATAACATCATCTGTTCCCATTGCCCAAACGAGCAGTGAAATATTGGCTGCAGGTGTATCAAGTACACCGACGAAAAGCTGTGCACCGTCTGCTGTACCGGAAACCGATATTGCATTCATTCCGTTGACAACTTCGTTTCTTGCATCACCGAGTTTGATCTCTTTAAACTGACCGGCTAAAATCGCATCCGCTTCACCAAGAGCTGCATCAAGTGCATCTACATGAAGAACTTTGAAATATACAAAGAAGCCTCCTTCGGCAGGTGATGCCATCATCATTTTATCTGATGTTTCATACTGCCAGCCGGCAGGAAGTGTTACACTGACCTGTGCGTCAGACTGTGTAAAGGTTTCCTGTGCAAAATTTGTATTTGCGAAGAAAATGAACAATAAAAATGCGGAAAATGTTAATTTCTTTAACATAACGCCTCTTTCTTTGAATGTGATTAATTGATTTTGATTAAAAAATTTGCGGAGGTTCCGCACAAATTGAAACTGTTGTATCTATTAAATGTCTGTTTCTATATGCTTCTACAAACGGAATAAATTATTGTTCCGGGTAATTATTCAGTATTTTTATTAATTTGCTTCAGGATGCCTGGCAAGTGACCAATATCACAAAATGAATTAACCGGCCAAAAGGGAGTGTTTTTATTTTAACCTTAATTAATTACCGTCTGCAGCAACAGATTATTCAGGTTTTTTCATATTAAAATAATACTCAACGCAAATATAGACTAAATCTAAATAATAATCAATAGGTGTTAACACCTATTTTTGTTGTTTTTTATAAAATTTTTCTCTTTTTCCTGATAAAGATGATTTCGCTGCCACTCTTCGCTCTTTTTTCTTTTGAAAAACGGAATCGACCGGTACGAAGAGTGTACAAACAATTCTGTCCATCTTCCCCGATGGAACTAAATCTCTTCAAAATATGTATTTCCTTGTAAGAGATTCGTGAGTAATGCCGGAGCAAATCAACCGGTTTACTCTCAATAAACATTAATAATCGGATGTTTTACGGTGCTTAAATGTTTATATTTAAACCGTAAATTATTTCAGAAAGGATTACATATGAGTGATAATTCACAAAGCGGAGGCAAGTGTCCATTTCCCCATTCCACCGGAATTGGCGGAGGCGGCACACAGAATAAAGACTGGTGGCCTAACCGGTTGAACCTGAACATTTTAAGACAAAATTCCCCTCTCACCAATCCAATGGATGAAGGTTACGACTATAAAGAGGCCTTAAAAGATTTGGACTTTGAAGGGCTGAAAAAAGACCTTACCGCACTTATGACTGATTCTCAGGACTGGTGGCCCGCTGATTTCGGCCATTATGGACCATTTTTTATTCGATTGTCATGGCATGCTGCCGGCACCTACAGAACGAGTGACGGAAGAGGCGGAGCTTCAGGTGGTTATCAGCGATTCGCCCCCCTGAACAGTTGGCCCGACAATACCAACCTCGACAAAGCCCGCAGACTCCTCTGGCCAATCAAACAAAAATACGGCAGCAAAATTTCCTGGGCTGATCTCCTGGTCCTCGCGGGAAATGTGGCTCTCGAGTCGATGGGATTCAAGACCTTCGGATTTGGTGCCGGAAGAGAAGACGCATGGGAACCGGACAGCAGCATCTACTGGGGAAAGGAATCCACATGGTTATCAGATGAAAAACGCTATTCAGGTAAACGCGATCTCGAAAATCCTCTTGCCGCAGTTCAGATGGGACTTATCTATGTAAATCCCGAGGGTCCGGGTGGAAATCCTGATCCCGTTCTCGCAGCCCACGACATCAGAGAAACTTTTGCCCGTATGGCAATGAATGATGAAGAAACTGTAGCTCTTATTGCAGGCGGTCACACATTTGGAAAAGCCCACGGAGCAGGCGACCCTTCACTTATGGGACCTGAACCTGAAGCCGCCGATATTGAAGCACAGGGTCTTGGATGGCACAACAATTTCGGTACAGGAAAAGGTGCTCACACTACCACAGGTGGTCCGGAAGTGACATGGACAACCACTCCGGCAAAGTGGAGCAACGATTTCTTCAAACATCTTTTTGAATACGAATATGAGCTCACCAAAAGCCCGGCAGGCGCTCAGCAATGGGTAGCTAAAAATGCTGAACCATCTATTCCTGATGCGCATGATCCTTCGAAGAAACACCTTCCGACGATGTTGACAACTGATCTTTCACTCAGATTTGATCCTGAATACGAAAAAATTTCAAGACGCTTCTATGAGAATCCTGATCAGTTTGCTGATGCTTTTGCCCGCGCATGGTTCAAATTAACTCACAGGGATATGGGACCAAAAGCCTGCTATCTGGGATCCGAAGTTCCGGCTGAAGACCTCATCTGGCAGGACCCGATTCCCGCAGTTGATCATAAATTAGTCGATGCCAATTATGTTGCCGCATTAAAGACTAAAATTCTCGCTTCAGGGCTTACCATTTCCGAACTTGTTTCAACCGCCTGGGCTTCTGCTTCCACTTTCCGTGGTTCAGATAAAAGAGGTGGAGCCAATGGCGCAAGAATCAGACTAGAGCCTCAGAAAAACTGGGAAGTGAACAACCCGGCACAACTTGCAAAAGTTCTTGGTGTCCTCGAAAACATTCAAAAAGAGTTCAACTCTGCTCAGAAAGACGGGAAGAAAATCTCAATCGCCGATTTGATCGTTCTCGCCGGATGTGCAGGTGTCGAAAAAGCTGCAAAAGATGCAGGACATGATGTTGCCGTTCCGTTCACCCCTGGCAGAATGGATGCATCACAGGAACAGACTGATGCTGAATCGTTCTCAGTTCTCGAACCTTATGCTGACGGTTTCCGTAATTACCTTAAAGCTCCTTTCGCTGTTCCGTCAGAACATCTGCTAGTTGACAAGGCGCAGCTCCTCACCCTCACAGCTCCTGAAATGACAGTACTGGTTGGTGGACTTCGTGCTCTTCATGCCAATTATGACAATTCAGTGACCGGCGTTTTCACAAGTCGTCCCGGTGTCTTAACAAACGATTTCTTTGTGAATCTGCTAGAAATGGACACAATCTGGACAGCAACAGATGAAGCAAAGGAAAAATTTGAAGGAAGAGACAGCAAGACAGGTAAAGTTAAATGGACAGCTACGCGCGCCGACCTCGTATTCGGTTCAAACTCCGAACTAAGAGCAGTTGCTGAAGTGTATGCTTGTTCCGACGGTAAAGAGAAATTTGTTAAGGATTTTGTTGCTGCATGGAATAAAGTTATGAATCTCGACCGGTTTGATCTGAAATAACCCACAGAACAGATTTATCATAATCTGATAATCTTTAAAAAGCCGTGGTAGAAATATCACGGCTTTTTTTTACCCGATAATCAAAATGCTTTTCAAAATGCATCAGCCAATTTGTTGCTTTTCATTTTCACATCCTCCCTCATGATATCAATAAACCTCGCCGGCTCCTCATGCATTGGAGAGTGGGCTGATTTCTCGAATGTGTAGAATCCTTTTACAGGGGCATCAATTTTCTTCAGATACTCTCGGGAGAGTTCGTAATTCACTGTAAGATCATGGATTCCGGAGAGGAAATAAACCGGAATCGCAAGTTTTGGAATCTCATCCGGGAAGTTGTGACTAAACAGTTCTTCAATGAGTTTTGTTTTATTTAGTAACAACATTTTTGCCCGCCAGAGGTTTATTCTTTCTGTAATCGAATAGTGCTTTGAAGTCATAAAAGGAATAAATACACCGCTTATTACCGATTTCATCCCGTGCATTGTACCAATCCCAAGCTCGTGCATAGTTTTGTCCCGGAGTGGCGATTTGAAAAATCTTATTATCTCCGTTTTTCCATTTTCCAAATTGTAACTCCCAAATTTCGAGACCATGCCTCTGTTACCTGCTTCAGTATATTTATCGAGCATGTACTTAAACGCAAGTTTCTCTGATTCCGACTGGTTTGTAATCTGAGCAACACCGATATAAGCTTCAAAAAGGTGGGGAGCTCTTGCTGAAGTCAATATTCCGATTAGTGAACCCCATGAATGTCCCATCAGGTAAATCTTTTCTTTTCCAAACCTCTGCCTGAGGTACTTCGTAACTTCAATGGCGTCATTGACAATTCTCTCCACACTCATCTCTTCGGGAGAGATTTCAGGACTAAAGGAAAATCCTCCACCCGTCTGCTCCCAATAGCAAACTGTAAAATGCTGCGCCAGCCCCGTAGGGTACTGCTTCTCTAAAAAAAATGTGGGCATCCCGGGTCCCCCGTGAAGAAACAGGAGAACCGGATTATTGATGTTTTCACCAACGATGAACATCCCTTGACGGGTATTACCAATATTTATAAATATTTTTTCGTGAATTCTGTTTTCGTCCATTGAGAGTTTACCTGTCCGTAAAATTATAATTAAGGAATGGAAAGGTATAAAGAATCACAATGATACCACTGAATTCAAGGATAATCGCATTTTTATATATAAATTTGGGATCATAATCGCATTTTTATATATAAATTTGGGATCGTAATCGCATTTTTACATGTAAGTATTAATTTGCAATTGGTACAAACTTCTATAACCTTTTTCTCATGAGGAATTTATGTCAATGAAAGATATAACCGATAGACTAAATGAGTTGTCAGTCCGTTACAAAATTGGTGAATTGCAAGAATTACGCCGGGATCTTAGAGGCTTTAAGAATCGACTCCCAAGAAAAATATTTGGTAACGGAGTAAAGAGCGACTACGCATTTCATCGTGGCGGGAGACTGGAGTTTCAGTTCAATATTGGCTACGATCAGGAATACAGAAAATTTCGTTATGGAATCGCATTCTCATTAGAAACCTCAAATTATGTACGCGATATCAGTCCGCTTTATCCAAAGGTTGAAAGATTCAACGAGTACTTTAAGAGGAACCCCGACAAATTTCTCGAATACCGAACCTACAGCCAAGTGAACCTGAAAAATATAGGTGAGATTGAACCGGTCAAAATACTTGAAAAAGACTTCTATGCAAAAAGTACAAAGACCTTTATCTTTATTGGAAAATTTTTCGATAAGAATATCGATGAAATTACTACCGAAGACTGTCATGTAATTCTGAAAACCTTTGATGATCTGCTGGATGTATATAAATTTGTGGAAAAAGAAAAATAAGGGGATCAAATGGATTTAGGTTAATGATTAAAATGCCGTGCGGTTTATAGTTTATTGTGCTGTGTGATTTTTAGTTTATTGTGCAGATATCCAAATCTTCATTAATGTAACACACAATTCTTCATTAGCTTTTTGAAAATACAACACTATTCAAAGAGAGGATGTCGTTGTCTCAAATCGAACCCTCTTAAATCAAACACGGCAACCTGTCTTGCAACAAATTGCCGTTTTTGGGTAAAATGGTGATGTCAGTTATCGATAGACATAAAGAAATCTTTTAACCTATGGATTCCCTTGGCTGCTAGAAAAAGGAATCAGTCTTTCTCCTCAATCCTCGATTGCCTCAATGCCTTGTTCTTTAAGTTTTACTAATCCGTCTTTCATGGCTTTGACCTGTTCCGGTGAGTGTCCCTGCCAAGCGGCAACCTCTCCAACAACTTTAAATGGATGTTCCGAGCGGTAGGACATGGTTGGATTGCCCGGGAACTTCTTGTCTGTTAAATTAGGATCATCCTCAATTTTACCTGTAGGCTCAACCAGAAATATTCTTCCAGGACCTTCTCCCAAGGCAAGTTCAGCTCCCCAGATTGCAGCATCTAATGTTGCAGTAAGATAAATGTACTTCGCTCTCTTTTCCTGTCCAAAGTTGGAGTTATAACCCACTTCGATAAAGTCGCCAGGCTTCAAATCAGCCTTTGTGCCATGAAAGAATGTTTGTGAAAAAGGACTTGGATTAGGAGTGTTCAATTTATTAGCAGCCTTATTTGTTTCCATTGATTTCCCGGTATTAATTAACAAAAATTGAATTTCGTCGTTTTTTATTTATCGAGTTGTCGAGTTAAAAAAACCTGCCATTAGCTCATTGTGACACGACAAAACTCGTATAATCCAGATTATGAACGAAAGATTAATACAAATAAATCTTATAAAAGTCGGTTCAATTTTAATATTTTTCCAGTAATTATGCAAACTGAGTATAATACAGGGTGGTAATTTGGGGATCTTAATGATTTTCAATGCTGTTTAAAAGCAAAAAAGATCAGACTTTCATCTGATCTTTTTTGCGAAGAAGTTTAGAGATTGCGCTTAAATCTTTCTCCCGATAAAAAATGCATAACCATAGAATTCTTTGTATTTGTTATACATCTCCACTTCGTGCCTCATCTCATCTACCAGGTTTTCAGCATTCAGGTTACCAGGATGCTTCTTAAGGAATTCCTCCTGAATAAGACTTTGGGGATCGTAAAAATTATCCAACCAGCAATTTTCGTGAAGTGTGAATAGTGCAACTGGAACATATCCGGCTTTTTGCATTACATTTACTTTATTGGAAATGGTGTCAATCTCTGGGTATGCGGCCTGCCAGTATCTTTCAATCTCTTCCGGTCTTGATTCAGTAAACCAGCAGGCTTCCGTGACAGCAAGATATCCACCCGGTTTCAAAAACTTTTTCCATTCATTCACTCCCCTTTCGAAGCCAATATTGTAGATTGCACCCTCAGACCAGATCAGGTCGAGTTCATTCTCATTGAATGGCAGATTATCCATTGAACCGGCAATTCCTTTTACCCGATCCTGTAAATTCAGTTTCTCAGCATTCGAATTAAAAATCTCAATGAATGCGGGAAAAAGGTCAATACCGGTAATACTTCCGGGACTGTTCTGTGCCAGGATCATTGTTTGTCCTCCTGTTCCACAACCGAGATCTGCAATCCTGGAATCTGGGTTAAGATTATTTATGAAACTCAGGGCTTTAAGTGTCGCTTCAGGACTTCCGGGGCCCTGTCGTTCAACACCCGCAAAATATTCGCAGATTAGTGCAAAATCAAACTCGTGAATGGATTTATCTTCGTTGTTCATGGTGTTCGTGTTATTATGTTTTTTTAGCCACCCATTTCAAGTGGCGTGGATACTCTTCAGATATGAAGCGATCCATGATTATTTACACTGCAAATTTAATATTTTCTCCATGGATCGCAAACTCTATCTACTCATTAATAAAAGCATCATCCCGCCCATCATAACAACACCGCCTATCATATATGGCGCATAACCCATTATTCCGGAGTGTTCACTGTGATCCATCATGGCTTGCTGTTCTATGAATATTTCTATCGGGATTTGAAAATGCTCGCCGTTAATGGAGTGTATTTTAAAACCGATGAGCTTTGAATCTTCAGTATCAATTGTATAGGAAGCGGAATATTCACCGGTGAGATTCTGATTAAGTTTTGTTTGAGAAGACTCAACTTGTTTGTTTTCGTCGCCTGTTATGAACCAAACTTCTGCCGAATCAATGTTATGTTTAGTTTCCCGGTCAATTATGTTGAGTGTATAGTTGATTTGTCCGTTTAACACAGGTGCAGGAAATTCGGCTATAAGACTGTAATTCGAAACAAGTACCTCCTTGATTCTTGGATTCATCGATGAATTTTTGTTTCCTTGACTGCCATGCTCCATGCCTCCCATCATTCCCATCATACATCCTTCAAAAAGCAAAGATGTAATTACAATTAACAGAATTATCGTTTTCATTTGGGTTTTCCTTTGAGTTACAGGTATCTTAATTAATACTCAATAATCATCCGGTATGTCCAATATCGTATCTTGTGATATATGGAAGCGGGCATACCGGAAGAGTTTAACTATCAGATTTCCAATTAATGGTGCCCATGATTACCCGATGATTCTTTTGTTTTAAAATGTAACATCATATGCCCCTGCGGAACAGAACCACCATGTCCACCCATATCCCCCATACCTCCCATATATCCTGATTCCATCATGCCTCTACCAATATGTATCATATAGCTAGTATTTGGTTTTAATAATGAATCTGGAGTAAATGTGCATAATTTATTGCCATCAGACCAGGTAAACCTTCCTCCAATAGCGTGATATTGATCCATATGATTCATTTTCGATGTATCCCTCATCGACATACCCATATTTGAATGATTCATCAGAGAATCAAAACGGCAGTTTGAGTCAGTAAATTCGAATTCAGAAATCAAATGGAGATAATTCTCCACCAACAATGGATCAACGGGGTCGGCGAATTGAATTTGAATCTTTTGATCTACTGAAACGCCTGCCTGATTATCAGTTGGGGTGATTGTGAAATTTGCAGATGCATTGGAGAGAGCATCGTGGGGATTTGAACTCATCCTGGTGCATCCTGTTAAAAACAGTAGAACAGGAAGAATTAAAGAAAGTGAAAATATTTTTATTGAAGTTTTCATTTGTTTTGTCTTGTTTTTTAACATTAATAGTATTGTTATTTAACTTTAAACCCGTTTTTAATGAGGTTTTCTTTCGCTTTTTTAAGCGTTACTTGTTTTAGTTCCATTTTGCAGATTGGGCATTTTCCGGCTTCATCCGAAATCACATTCCAGTCCATCTGATCTTGATAAACTTTACCATCTTTATTTTTATCAATTGACTTTAGATCGATGACACCTTTTCGGATAATCGGATTTTTCTCCGTTTTATCCATTTTCACGGTAACTTCATTCTTTTTGTCCGTCTTTTTATCTTTTGAATGCGCGTGATCGTGTCCTTGAGAATAGACATTAATGCTTAGCAGTCCAAAAAGCATAATAAAAATGCTTAAATATTTGATTGTTTTCATTTTGTAATCCGTTCAGGTTAGTTAATGATTGTTGTGTTCGTCTGATTTTTTATTTGATTTTTTCGCCGAAGGTTCCTTTTTCGGTTGATCTGATTCTCCATGTTGATGCCCTGAAGGCATACCCGATTTTAGCTGGCTTTCTGAATCGATAAGGAAACCGCCGGAGGCTGCAACTTCTTCATTCTCTTCCAAGCCTTCGAGCACCTGATACTTATAGCCAAATTTGCTTCCTATTTTCACATCACGCCCCTCAAACATACCGTCAGAAGCTTTCACCCATACCACGGTTCTTTTACCTGAGAATATGATTGCCTCTGCAGGGACTAATAAACCCTCACCAGAAGAAGTCGAAAAAATAGTCTCACCATACATTTGAGGCTTCAATTTTCCACCTTTATTCACAAATTCACTTCTTACCTTAACCGTCCTCGTTTTGGAGTTTACGACGGGGTAAATGAAGGTCACTTTTCCCGTGAACTCTTCCTGCGGATATGCCTTTAAGGTTAATTTAACCAAGGAACCAAGCCTGGCTGAGGCTATGTCTTTCTCATTTATTTCCGAGATATTCCAAAGTGTTGATAGTTCAGCTATGTCAAAGATTGATGTTCCCTCATTAACATACATCCCTTCCTGTACTTTTTTTTCGATGACCGTTCCACTAACAGGCGAGTAATAGGTCAGGATATTTTTAATCTTGCGAGTCTGCTCGACCTCTTTAATTTGTGCCATTGTCATCCCAAAGAGTTCAAGTTTGTTTTTAGCAGCAGCTACTAAAGAACTGTTATCAATCTGTTGCACACCGGTTAAAGCGATAAGGAAATCATTCTGTGCCTGCACCAGATCGGGACTGTAAATTTCGAAAAGAGGTTCTCCTTTTTTTATGTATTGTCCGGTTCTATCCACATATAGCCTTTCTATCCTGCCACTAAATCTTGCTGATATTACTTTTCTACTTTGTTCGGCAAAATCCAGGTAACTGTAAACAGAAATTTCCTTGTTTAGTTTTTCGCGTAAAATCTTTACGGTGGAAACATTCGCCAAAACTTGCTTTTTCCCTGTAAGAGTAACCATTTTGTCCATGTCATATTCGTTTCCGCTGGTGGGTTCTTTTACTTCTTCGGTTTTCTTGATTAGATCCATACCACAAATAGGGCAAGCTCCTGGCCCTTCCAGCCGAACCTGAGGATGCATTGTGCAAGTCCAGTATTCCTTTGTCGTTGGTTTTTCTTTCTTATCATCCTTCGAATTTTCGCTCTCCGAACAGCCGATGAACAAAAACGACAATAAAATCAATGTTAGTAATGAGTATTTAATTCTTTCCATCTCGGTATTCCTGATTTTCTTTTATACCATTTTGCATTTAATATTCAGTTATTTTTCCACCAACCATCATCTCAATTTCTGCCAGTGACATTTGCGTATCTGCCAGCGCCATGTAATAATTCATTTGAACCATTAACATCATCCGATAAGAATCGATGACCGCAGTTATATTACTTTTATTGTTCTGATAAGCAGATATCTGGGATTCAGTGGTTTGCCTGGTTAACGGAATAATTTTTTTGTCATACAATTTTAACAATTCAGACGCAGTTGAAAACTTCACTGTTAATTCTCTCAGTTTAACACCCATTTCTCTTTGCATATTTGTCTTTTCATAAATAATACTGCTTATCCCCGCGGCCAGTTCTTGCGATTTCGCTTTGTATTTGTTTACCGACCAAGGTGCAAATGGAAGGTTAATAGAGACCATTAAAGAATACATAAACTCCACTTTGGAATCAAGCATCCCCAAATCGGACTGCGAAGTAAGAATCATCCCTTTTGGCATCACCATAAACATACCTTGAAGCATCAAATCGGGAATTAACTCCCGTTCATTTGCGTCAATCATTGCGCGATTCATATTAATCATATTATCCATTTTTTTCAGCGTGGGATTGATCTCAGAAAGCATGTTTTCAAGTTTTGTTTGACTCATTGTCAATTTTATATCCGACATCTCTTCCGGGATAAAAATCACAGATTCATCTAAATTCCTGCCAAGCAACCCGTTCAACCGGTAGTTTTCCGCATCTTTTTGTTTTTCGAGAATAAGCAATTGTGTTTCATTTGTTGCTATTTCGCTCTGAATTGTTAACAGGTCCACCTGATTGATTCGATTAATGGACAAAGTGATCTCCATCGACTTCATCAGATCAGAAAGAAGCTGAATACTTTTCATCTGGACTTCAATTTTGCGGTCAATAAGCCACAAAGTGTAGTATGACATTTTTATCTTCCCTATAAGATTGACCTTATACTCGGCAAAACTATCCCCTTCAATCCTGGTATTTCTTCTCTCAACTTCAGTCATGGCACCGAGTTTGTCGCCCAGGGGAAACATCTGCGAAACACCTAAATTAATCGATAGAGCCTGGGTTGGGAAAACGGGATTTAAGATGGGAACCTGAGAAAACTCCAGAGATGCATTAGGTGCGGGATAATTGTTGATAGATTCGGCCTTGAATTCCGAGGCTTTAATTTTGAATTGCATCGCTTTTAATTGTGGGTTATTCGTAATCGCTTCTTCAATCAATGAATCAAGCGATTGCGCATCTGCTACCGTATGCAACATAATTACTGATATGACGAATAAGAATAAATTCTTAAGATAGCCGTATCCTAAATTCATGTACTTAAACAATTTCATTAATCTGTCTCCTTCATCCAATCAGCCATTTTTGATATGTCAAGTGTCCCTTTTTTAAGAGCGTGTTCTTTCATCATGGCAAACAAAATTGGAGTGACCACAAGAACATGTACTGCTGATGTCAGAAGTCCCCCTATCATTGGAGCAGTCAGAGGTTTCATTACATCTGCCCCTGTGCCTGTTGACCACATGATGGGGACCAACCCAACCAGAGCTGTTGCAACGGTCATTAATTTGGGACGCAATCTGAGGACAGACCCCTCAACAGTAGCATCATAGATATCTTTTTTTGTAATCGGACCTCTCCTGCCCTTGTGATAATCTCGTAGTTTTCTGTCCAAGGCTTCATGCAGATAAATTACCATAACCACACCAGTTTCAACAGCAATTCCATAAAGGGCGATAAAACCAACCCAGACAGCGACTGAAAAATTATACCCCAGGGCGTAAACCATATACATTCCACCTATAAGTGCAAAAGGGACTGATAACATAACTACGCCCGCTTCAACATAATTTTTTAAGGTCATAAACAGCAATAGAAAAATAACCAGGAACACGACTGGCATTATAATTTCCATAGTCTGTTGAGCTCTAACTTTACTCTCATATTGCCCACTCCAGGCATAGCTATATCCCGGGGGCAATTCCAAATTTTCTTCAATTACTTTCTTTGCGTCCTCCATAACACTGCCCATATCCCTTCCCCGAGTGTTCATAAAAACAATGGAACGCAACATTCCATCCTCACTACTGATCATAGGAGGACCGGTTAATGTTTTAATTTCAGCCAGTTCAGAAAGAGGAATATATGCTATATTATTCTGATCAGTGGATGTAAGTGATGAGTTATTTCCATCATCAACTACCGAAGGGAGTACACTTGCATTGCTGGTTTTACCCATTGAAGACATCCCCCCACCAGCCGAATTCCCACTCTGAACGCCACCTGATGGATTCATACCCGTGGATTCAGCTGACATTCCACCCGCTATTGCAACGGGGACAATCAGATCTTCAAGTTCTTCAATACTGCTACGGTAATCTTTTTGAAAACGCATGCGGATAGGGAATCTCATTCGGTCTTCAATTACAACTCCAAGATTTTGTCCGCCAATAGCTGTTTCGATTATATCTTGGATGTCCGCAATATTTACCCCATATCTAGCGGCAGCTTCTCTTTTAACTTTAATATCCAAATAATAGCCATTTTGTACCCGCTCAGCCACCACGTCTGCTGCTCCATCCACTGTCTTAAGCAGTTGCTCAGCCCTGATCGCATACTCTTCGAGAGTATCCAAATTTGATCCAAATATTTTAAACCCTACATCAGTTCTTACACCGGTTGAAAGCATGTTTATTCTGTTGATAATTGGCTGTGTCCAACCGTTTCTCACTCCTGGTATTTGAAGTTTTTCATCCAACTCGGCAACTATATCCTGCCTTGTAATACCGGGGCGCCATTCGCTTTTGGGTTTTAACAAAATTATCGTTTCGATCATACTTAAAGGAGCATTATCTGTTGCTGTCTCTGCCCTTCCGGCTTTTCCCAAAACATGGTGTACTTCTGGTACGGCTTTTATTATTTTATCCTGTTCCTGAAGAATTCTGTTCACTTCTGTAATCGATGCTCCTGGAAGTGTAACAGGCATGTATAAAATGGACCCTTCGTCGAGCGGTGGCATAAATTCACTTCCCGTATCAAGGATCATGGGTATTGTAATTAACAATGCTATTAGATTAATCGCTATTGTTATTTTACGATGTTTCAGCACCCAGTGAATAACCGGTTCATAAAGTCTTTTGAAAAATCTGGTGGTTGGATTCTTGTCTTCAGGTTTGAAATTTCCTCTCATAAGCATCGTCATCAATACAGGTATCAATGAAATAACCACGATCGCCGAGCCAAGCATGGCAAATGATTTTGTGAACGCCAGGGGTTGAAACATCTTCCCTTCTTGCCCGGTGAGAAGAAAAACCGGCAGAAAGGAGACCAAAATAATCAGCTCGGAAAAAAAGATCGCTCTACCTACTTGTTTGGCAGAATCAATCGAAATTTTGGCGTATTCTTCTTTGGTGAGTGTCCCTTTTTCTGAAATAGCTCTGGCTAAATTGCGGTATGCGTTTTCAACCAGCACTATCGAAGAATCCACGATTACCCCGACCGCAAGTATTATGCCCCCCAGACTCATAATATTTGACGAGATATCGAAGATATACATCAAAATAAAAGCAATGAGAATAGAGATCGGAAGTTCGATAAGTATTCTGATTATACTCCTGAAGTGCAACAGAAAAATCATTACCATTATTGCAACTGTTATTGAGGCTTCGATCAAAGCTCTTTCCAAAGTGCCCACGGCTTCATGGATTAGTGTGCTTCTATCATAGGAACTTACTATCTCAACTCCCTCAGGTAACCCCGGAGTTATCTCTTTTATTTTCTCTTTTACTCGTTCAATCACTTTTTGAGCATTTTCACCTGTACGCATTACAATGATACCGCCAACAGCTTGGCCCTCACCATTCAATTCAAGAGAACCTCTTCTGATATCCCCACCCAACTGTACTTTTGCAACATCTTTTATCAAGACAGGAATACCGTTTGGACCCCCTCTAATAACTGTGTTTTCTACATCCTCTATTGTTTTAATATAGCCCTGTCCCCGCACAAAGTACTCAGCATCATTTACTTCTAATATCTTACCACCAACTTCATTGTTACTTCTTTGGACAGCATTTACTACATCGCTGACGGTTAGATTATAACCACGCAGGTCCGTTGGGTTAACATCCACCTGATATTGTTTTACATATCCTCCGATGCTGGCAACTTCGGCAACACCATCCACAGCAGACAATTTGTACCTGACATACCAATCCTGAATGGAACGCAAAGTTCCTAAATCCTGGTTGTCCCCTTTTAATGTATACCAAAATACATGGCCAACTCCTGTTCCATCCGGACCAAGAGATGGCACCACGCCGGATGGCAATTGAGCCTGGATAGTGTTCATCCTTTCCAGCACTCTGTTCCGTGCAAAGTAGAGATCAACATTATCTTTAAAGATCACAAATACAAAAGACATCCCAAACATGGACGAAGCTCTAACAGCCTTTACGTCAGGTAAGCCCTGAAGCCCGGAAACAATTGGATAAGTAACCTGATTCTCAATTATTTCAGGTGAACGGCCCATCCACTCCGTAAAAATTATAACTTGATTCTCGGAAAGATCAGGAATTGCATCCACGGGAAGATTTATTACGCTATATATTCCAACACCGATAATCACTACATAGATTAGAATAACAAAAAAACGATTATTCGCCGACCAATCAATAATCTTCTCTATCATTACAATTCTCCTCTACTCGAAGTCTGCATGATTCTGTGATCTATTTATTTTTGGGGAATTCGCGAATGGAATATCGGGGTGAGGTGCTCCTTTCCGCTTTTCAGAAGTGAGTATTAAATAGCATGTGTATAACACGATCCCGACTGCAATCAGGTAGAGAGAAAAAATTGAAAGTTGAATTAGCATATTCCAAATCTTTTAAATGATTATGCTATTGTTCAACAATCATGCCATATTCAATTACGGCGGTTTTATTGCTTTTTTAACTTTCCTGGATCAGGAGTATTAAGAAAATTTAATAAATAATTAAAATATTTAAAAATCGTTTTCAATTTTAAAACTCTTAATTTTGCTGTATAATGTAGGCAATGATATCCCAAGTGACTCTGCAGATTTTGTTTTGTCCCACTTAAAATGGTTTAAAACTTTTTCGATGTGCCGGCGCTCAATCTCTTCGAGACTCAGTAGCACCTCTCCCGATCTCTGCTCTTTATGTTTTTTTACTAAAATATTCTCCATTAGGAGCATATCACCTTTGGTAAGTACAATTGCCTGCATTAGCAAATTTTCCAATTCACGAACATTTCCGGTCCAGGAGTATTCCTGCAGATATTTAATCACCTCATCGGGAATTTTTGTTACTGTCTTATGAAGTTCCAAATTAATTTTCCTGACAAAGTGGTTAACGAGAAGTGGAATATCTTCTCTCCTTTCTCTTAATGGTGGCAATTCAAAATTGACCACATTCAATCTGAAATAGAGATCTTCCCTGAATTTTTTCTGTGTAACCAATTCTTCCAGATTGTTGTTTGAAGCTGCAATTATCCGTGCTCTCATCGGGATTGTATCATTTCCACCAACAGATTCAAATTCTCTTTCCTGAAGGACTCTAAGAATCTTTGCTTGCAGGTTAACAGACATTTCCGATATCTCGTCGAGGAATATTGTTCCCTGATCAGCCAATTCGAACTTTCCTTTTTTATCTTTGACTGAGCCGGTAAAAGCACCCTTAACATGACCAAAAAGTTCACTCTCCAACAAGGACTCAGTAATGGCTGTGCAGTTAATCGCAACAAATGGATAATTCCTGGTAACTCCTCCATAGTGGATTGCCTTTGCTACCAACTCTTTCCCCGTTCCGCTCTCACCTCTGATGAGCACAGTTACCCTGTTATCGGAAACTGAACCAATTTTCCTGAATATTTCTTTCATCTTTTCAGTTTTGCCAATAATCGTATTTTCTACATTTACTTCTGATTCTGTGGATATCACTTTTATTGTCTCACTCAATCGCTTGTTTTCAAGGGCTCGCTGGATGGATATTCTTAACCTTTCCGTTTCTATCGGCTTCTCAACAAAATCATAAGCCCCCTTCTGTATTGCTTGTATCGTGGTAGACATGTCATCGTGTGCTGTAATGATAATTAAGTGAATCGACAATTTTAATCTTTGAAGTTCATCCAAAACTTCGAGTCCACTCATTTTAGGCATTCTTATATCAGAGATGATAAGATCGGGATTTTCGGATAATGCTAGCTCAATCCCCTGCCTGCCGTTTTCTGCCGCGATTGCACTGAATTTCCACCTTCCCAACAAGTTAACCAGTGATTCCCTTATTGATTCATCATCATCGATAATCAATATTTTTTCCATTGCTTAACTCCTCTTTACGGGCATTATTATCTCAAATTCAATCTGATTTTCTTCAACGAATCTAACCCTTATTTCACCATGATGTTGTCCCACTATATTCCTGGAGATCGATAACCCCAATCCAGTACCGGAAGCTTTATTGGTATAAAATGGCTCAAAAATTTTCCTCAAGTCGGGCATTTCAATGCAACTGTTTTTAATCTTTAAAGTGAACCTGTTCATCTCCTCTTCAACTTCAGAAATCAGTACTATTGTTCCATGCTCTTCGCTTGCTTCAATTGCATTATCAAGCATATTAAGCAGTACCTGTCTCATTTTGTCGGAATCAATTTCCACTTCAACAGCCTCCACTTTGTTATTAACTTCTATATTTCTCTGATTCAATTTGATTCTAACCTCTTCAATGATGTTCTCAGTAAACCGATTCATCATCACATTGGAATAATTTAATATATATACCCGGGACAACTGTAGAACATCGTTGACTAAACCATTCATTCTGTTTATTTCTTTCTGAATAATTCTAAATGATGAGTTATCCTCCTGCGATAAAACCAGAGATTCCATTAACATTTCAACATTTAGCTTTATTGATGTGAGTGGCGTCTTTATTTCATGCGCCAAAATGGTTGACATCTTCCCAAGCGCCGCAAGTTTTTCCGAATGAGCAAGTTCTCTCTCCAACTTCTTTAAGCGGGTAACATCAAGTCCCACAAAAAGGAAACCTGATGCATCGTAATCTGGTTGTATTTTTGAGAAGGATAAGAGAATTATTTTTTCTTCGATTTCACCGGGAACAGCAATTTCTTCGTTATTTAGACCCTCTTCATTACTCGATTTAACCATCTGCCCCAATATTTCCTTACCAGCAAAGACCGGGAGAGTGTCCAACTTTTTTCCCTTTATGTTCTGTGGGTGGTCGTTTACGAGGGCTTCAAACTGTTGGTTTATTTCCAGGATTGTAAGATCTTCACCAACCAGAGCAATCGAGGCAGCAGATTTGTCAACGGCGTTTAATAAAAGGTTTATCCTATTCTCCTTCGCAGTGAGTTCCAGAGCGTTTTTCTTTAACGAAATTGAGAGTTTGTTAAAAGCTGCTGAAAGCTCTCCTATCTCATCATTCGACGGGTATTCAAATTGAACACCCAACTCACCCATCTCAATTTGGACGGCCTGTCTTTTAAGTTTTCTCAGCGGGTTGGAGATAATCTGAATTACGGCAAATGTCATACTCAGACTAACAATAATCCCTACAAACAAACTGATTAGAAAGTATTGGATGAGATCAACATTTGAATCAATACCAAACAAGATTTTCCCCAAGGGTATTTGTATAACCAGTATTACGATCGGTATGATAATTATTGAACTGAAAAACATCTTGCGCTTGATGCTAAAATGTTCGATTTTATCTATTGTGGCAGGGAACATGTTGTACTTGCCAATACTGATTCCGGTAAAAAGAATCACTCCTGAAAGAAATGCCAAAGGGCTTACTTCAACCAAACTATAAAAACCATAAACCCACGGTATAAGCAGGCCAAATGTAAATGTAAAAAGATTTGTGATGACCACACCAAGAAGAAAAACTTTCAACTGGCTTTTTAACCTTACATCGTTTTCTTTAGATATTTTTTGAATAGTGATAAATATTGAATAAACAATAAGAACTATGTACCAGACTAAAAAGAGGGGATAAGCCTTCTTAAAATGAACTTGAAATGTACCTGAGTGAGAGTGAGATACTTCTATGAATGATCCTGACCATAAGAGTACCAATATAATTATGGATGGCACTAAAATAAATAAACTCTCAAAGATTCCTGATGTTTTTTTCTTGGATAAATCCATTGACAGGAATGTTGTCGTAATAAGTATCAGAAGCAAAAAAGAGTGGCAAGATATGTCAAGAATTGTTACATCCTTGTTATACATTAACAAGAAATGTATCCCGTGCGATATAAGATATCCAAAAATCAAGAATAACAACAGGATTAGGAGTTTACTTGTCCTGTTTCCTGTATCCCTTTTCCAGATTACAAACAGAATCCCGGCAGCACCTATAAAAGTAGCTACCAAAAAGAGAAGATGGAAAAACATATCTTGCATTTTTGGGTCTGCTTATTTAATTTTTAGAAAGTATAATAGATAAATTAACAAATTTTTCCAAAATATTTCGAGAAGTTTATTTTATTTAAGGGAAAATATCAGAATAAATGTTTTTGGAAGGAAAAAATAATACAAAAAAAGACCTGATTTCTCAGGCCTCTTTTTCCGGCGGAGAGCCAGGGATTCTGCCAAAGGCATCCCTTCGGGAGAACCACCGAGATCAGATATATTTAAAACAAAAAAGATCAGACTCTCATCTGATCTTTTTCCAGCGGAGAGCCAGGGATTCTGCCGAAGGCATCCCTTCGGGAGAACCACCGAGATCAGATATATTTAAAACAAAAAAGATCAGACTCTCATCTGATCTTTTCCAGCGGAGAGCCAGGGATTCGAACCCCGGATACCCGTGAGGATATAACGGTTTTCAAGACCGCCGCATTCAACCACTCTGCCAGCTCTCCATATTTTCGTATTCCCGAAAATTTAGACCACAAATATATTATTTTTTTCAATTTCCGACAAATATTTTAAACTGCCTGTAAAAAATATCCGACAGTTGTTACTCTTTGAGTGTGATCCCAAACAAAAACTACATTTTTTTTGCATTTTACACCTTGGATAATTAAAAGCAATTAAATAAATTATTATATTCTATGCAGAATAAAAGAATTTGTGAAACCGTAAAATGGCCCAAACTTTCGATGCAACCATGTTATCTACTTTAAAGAATTTGATCAGTTCAAAGACAGGCCTGATCGAATTTGGCAAGGATGACATAAAACTTCAAAAATTCTTCAATTCAAGGATGAAAGAGCTGAAGTGTCAATCAGCGGAGGATTACTTTAAGCTACTGTCGGGGTTCGGAGAGGCCGGCAATGAAGAATTAAAAAAGATTGCAGTTGAACTCTCAAACACGGAGACTTTCTTTTTCCGTGACCACGGACAGATGTCCCTCCTGAGAGAAAAAATCCTTCCTCAACTTATCGAAAAGAATAAACTCACCAAAAACCTCCACATCTGGAGTGCGGCATGCTCATCAGGAGAGGAAATCTACTCGATAGCCATGATTCTGCACGAGCTTCTTCCCGATATAGCTGACTGGAACATTGAATTGACGGGAACTGATATCAACATTCAGGCTCTTGAGAAAGCCAGGAAGGGATTATACACACACTGGTCGTTTAGATCGGTACCCGAGTCTGTAATACGGGAGTATTTTACACTTGCTAAAAGTGTTTATCACCTTAAAGATAAAATTAGAAATCTGGTCTCCTTCAAATATTTTAATCTGGTTGCTGACATTAGTGAATTTCCCGGAACTACCAAAGACAGATTCGATCTGATCATCTGCAGAAATGTGTTTATATATTTTAACCATGACGGAATAGAAAAAGCTGTAAATAACTTTATAAAAGCGCTTAAGCCGGAGGGATATCTTCTTACCGGCCACTCAGAACTGGCAAACAGGCATTTTCCGGGACTCTCGCTTATCCCTTTCGAAGATTCATTCATTTACCGGAAAGTCGATTCAAAAATAGTGTCGCGATCAGCACTTACTGCCAAGCTGAAAAGCAATCACTCCGGGGTCGTTTCCGAGCCACCGTTTCATCTCCCCAAAAAGAGAACTGCTGCAAAAATCGATTTACCTGCCGATCCTGAGACTCCTTCGTTTGATGTACTGCTACCTCATAACGAGTTGAAAAACGAAACTGACCTGCTTGCGCTTGCAAGGATGAAGGCGAATTCAGGAAGACTCGATGAGGCAAAAAATCTTTGCGACAGACTTAATGAACAAGACCCTTTCAATCATGATGCTTATTTCCTTCTCGGACAAATTGCCAACGAACAGGGAGAACTGGAGAATGCAATAGCTTTATTCAATAAAGTATTATATTTGAATCATCAGTTTTTTCCGGCTTCTGTCGAACTGGCATCCATTTACGACTTCCTCGGGGAAAAACAACGGGCTCAGAAGTGTCGGAGTATGGCTCTCGAGCAGCTCGTGAAGCTTGACCCTGAGGAGACAATTGCCTTTTATCAAAATATGAAAGTGGCGGAGATAATTGAAGAGATTAAAAAAATGTCATCTCACTGAAACAGTGGCAAAACCGACAATCGAGTAAAAGATGAACAGTTTTAACTATCTTGTTTTTGAATTGAACGGGCTCTCATACGCACTGCCCGCGGAAATGGTGCAGGAGATACTTCCACTGTCTGAACTTACTCCTTCCGATGAAATGCCTACCTGGATCCGGGGAATCTTCGACCTTAGGGGGAGATTCATTCCGGTGATTGATCTCGACCAAAGAATAAACGGAACCCGTCACAGATGTCTTGTTACGGACAATGTCATTGTTCTTTCCAATGGTGAATTCTCACCTGCTTTGATCGTCAGCGAGGTAAATAATGTGGTTGAAATCAAACAGGAGGATATCACAGATATTCGAAATGTTATGCCTGAGGATAGAAACACTTCATATCATTTTGTGGAAGGTGTAACAAATTCAGGCGGAATCATCGTGACACTCCTCTCGATCGGGAATATCCTCACCCTGACTGACACTGTTGATTTCCCTGCGAAAAATGACGACGAAAGAGAAACTCCTTCGGCAGAATTACTTCCTGAAGCCCGTGATCGCTATTTTTCACCCGAATCCGGCTCTGAAGAAAGAGAAATATTCAGGGAAAGAGCCAATTCATTGCGGGAGAAACAGATTGCAGACGATAATATTGACAGAGAGCCTGTTGCTGTAATCAAACTTAACAATGAATACCTCGGTATTGATCTGAGTATCATCCAGGGGTTCCACGAAATTAAAAAAGTCTCCCCCGTCCCTTGTTGCCCGCCACATATAATCGGACAAATTAATTATCATGGTAACATCATTACTCTTGTGGATATCAGTCCCGTTTTCAAAATACAATCAGACAGGAACGCCAAGCGAACAAAAGTAATAATCGTGAGACTCGAAGAAGGCGAAGCCGGCATCCCGGTTGATGAAGTGGAGGATGTAATCTACATCAATAAGGCAGACATTTCGCCTCTTCCCACTGCATCAAAATTTGTGAATGATTCATTCCAAAAAGGTGCCGCGCATTATCAGGATAAAATGCTCACACTTATCGATCTTGAAAAAATATTGCTGAACGGCAATCTTATCGTTCATGAAGAAGTTTAGCTGCAAATCAAAATTAAAACAAGGATATTTATCATGCTAAGTTGGTTCAATAAACTCAAATTAGGCACAAAAATCAGCCTCGGCTATGCAATTGTAATACTCATCATGCTCATCAGTTCCATTCTCAATTACAGTTACATGCAAAGTCTTGAGGATATAAATGTCGTCCGCAAAAATGCAAATGAAATGATATTCCTCGGAGACGAAGCATTTAACAGCTATCTGGCTTCAAAAGCAACTCATCTTCAGTATCTTGTGGGAATGAAAGAGGAGTCATTATTGAGATACAATGAGGCGGAAAAAAGTTTTAGAGAAAATGTACAGAAAATGGATGAATCGTCAGATGAAAAGAAAGACAACCACGAGAGACTTAAACAAGTCATAAAACTTTTTGAGGAGGAGGTACTTTTTAACAATGCAACCATTGCCCTTGTCAAAAAAGGTGACCAGGAGAAAGCCATGAAAGCTGAGGCTGAGAGTATTTCCAAATCCTTTACTGCAAATATAAAATCACTGTTCAAACAGATCGAAGGTGAAGAGCGGAAGGCTCTCGAGGCTTTAAGAGAGAGAAGAGACGCGGTGATGAATACACTGATTTTTACATCTCTTGCCGGCGCCACCGTGGCTATTATAACTGCAATTCTGCTCGCCATATTCATCACCAGAAGCGTGGTTTCCACAGTAGGTTCTGCCATTTCCGCCATTGCCGCCACATCTTCCGAGATGGCAGCCACCATTAATGAACACGAAAAAGTTGCATCACAGCAGGCAGCTTCTGTAAACGAAACCACTTCAACCATGAACGAGCTTGATGTCACTTTCAGCCAGACTGCGGGTAAAGTTGGTGAAACAGCAGAATCAGCAAACAAGGCATCAGATATCGCCGATGACGGCGCAAAAACTGTTCAACTCAGTATGAACACCATGGCGGTTCTCAAAGATAAAGTTGCTTCAGTTGCCGAACAGATTCTGAGACTGAGTGAACAAACAAACCAGATTAGCTCAATTACCGGGCTTGTCTCCGATCTAGCCAACCAGACTAACCTCCTCGCCCTAAATGCTGCTGTGGAAGCTGCCAGAGCCGGTGAACACGGCAAAGGCTTTGCAGTGGTTGCCTCGGAAATCAGAAAGCTCGCTGACCAAAGCAAAAAGTCAGCCGAAAAGATTAATACAGTTGTGGCTGATATTCAAAAAGCCACCAATTCAACAGTGATGGCTACAGAAGAGGGCACAAAGAATGTTGACCTAAGCATTAATGCTGCAAGAAAAACAGCCGAAGCGTTCAATGAACTTGCATCATTCATCTCAACCACTTTCGATATGTCGCAACAAACTGTGTTTACTGTAAAACAACAGGTGGCGGCAGTAAAACAGGTTGTTGAAGCCATGAATGCCATCAACGCCGGTGTTAAAGAGACTGCCTCGGGTCTGTCGCAAACCAGAGTGGGTATCCAAAAGTTGAATGAAACTGCGACTGCTCTTAAATCACTTGTATGATTCAAATGATCACCTGTAGAAGAGGTAATTTGTGATTTCCGATCCCGAGCTTAGAGGCATTTTCAAAATCGAATTTGAAGAAAGCATTCAAATCCTGAACAGCGAACTCCTGAAGCTGGAAGCCAATGTATTCGATTTTGATGCCCTGTCCAAACTGATGAGAGTAGCCCACAGCATGAAAGGTGGAGCAAGGATGATCGGACTCACCGGTGTGGTAACCCTTGCTCATTTCTTTGAAGATATGCTCGGAGCAGTAAAAAAAGAAAATACGGAGCTTAAAAGAGCAGATTTCGACAGGATGTATAAGGCACTTGATGTAATAAAAAGCCTTGTGAATGAGGCCGTCACCGGCGAACCTTGTAATTTTGATGTGGAGGCGGTAACCTCGGCGATTCTAAATGCGGATACAACTCCTCCGGCGGAAAAAGAGACACCTGTTAAGCAGATTGAGATGGTGCCTTCGGAACCTGAGCCGGAATCTGCATCTTTACAACCTGATATTCAGACTTCCGTTTCGGATGCCCCCGTTGAGTCTCTAAAATCTTTTGCCATAGATACAATAAGAGTTGCTGCTTCGAAACTTGATACCCTCATGAATCTCTCAGGCGAACTCACAGTTTCCAAAATCCAGCTTGCCCTAAGACTGGGAAAGATTGACAACCTTGGCGCTCTCCTCGAAGAATCCATTCGAGACCTTCGCACGATCGAACAAACCGTTGCTCCTCTTAAAAAAGATTTCAAACATGCTCATTCCGATATAATCACAACTGTAAACAAACTAAGGAACAGATTTGACGCCGCTTCTGTGGAAATTGGTGGTTTCCGGGAAGGACTCTCTGAAGATAATTCGCGTCTGAATTTTGTCTCTTACGAATTCGAGGAGGTAATCAAAAACCTCCGAATGCTGCAGCTCTCGAACATTTTTAATCTCTATCCCCGTATGGTAAGGGATATCGCCGGTGAATTAAACAAAGAAGTCAATTTTATTGTGGAGGGTGCCGGAATCACAGCCGACAAAAAAATCCTCGAAGAGATGAGGGATCCCCTGATGCATATGATAAGGAATTCCATTGATCATGGCATTGAATTGCCCGCGACAAGATTGAAAGCCGGCAAGCCCCGCCACGGCACTATAAAACTTACGGCACTCCATTCAGCTTCGACTATTACAATAGTTCTTGAGGATGACGGCAACGGTCTGGATGATAAATCCATTCTGGAGACGGCGATAAAGAAAAAGCTGATCACCAAGGAAGAAGCGGGCAATCTCTCCCCTGCTCAAATTCACAACCTGATTTTTAGTCCGGGATTTTCGACTTCAAAAATGATCACCGATGTCTCGGGAAGAGGCGTCGGCATGGAAGTGGTGAGGGCAAATGTCAGTAAACTCAAGGGGAGAATAAACATTGAATCTGAAAAAGGGGAAGGGACGAAATTCATTATTGATCTCCCCCTGACTCTTGCAACTCTCAGGGTGATGACCGTGAGTGTGAATGATGTAATCTTTGCAATCCCTATCGACTATATAGATACATCTGTGCTCGTACAGAAATCTGATGTTTTCTCAATGGAAGGGAGGGATACAATTGTTTTTCAGAATGAGCCGGTCTCCATCGTCACTCTCGAATCCCTGTTGGAACTGCACCCGAATAAAAGTGATGATAACAGGTCTAACACCTCTTCATACCAGTGCATAATTATCTCATCAATGGGAGAAAAAGCCGGTTTCATCGTTGATTCTCTGATTGACGAGCAGGAAGTGCTTGTGAAACCTCTCGGCATCATGCTCCAAAAAGTAAGGAATGTCTCCGGGTCAACCATTCTCGGAACGGGAGATGTATGCATTATTCTGAATCCGCAGGATCTTGTGCGATCAGTAAAAACCAAAAGTCACAGTGGAGTCGAATCTACCATTATTGAAGGCGCAACCGCCGACAAAAAAAGAATTTTACTCGTTGAAGACTCAATAACCACCCGCACTCAGGAAAAACGAATACTTGAGGGTGCCGGATATGAAGTGATAGTTGCCGTTGACGGTCTAGATGGATTTGCAAAATTGACTTCAAATGAGATAGATGCGGTGGTTTCTGATATCGAAATGCCAAACATGGATGGTCTGTCGTTCACTGAAAAAATCAGACAAAATAAAAGGTATACCTCCTTGCCGATAATTCTGGTTACATCGCTGTCCTCGGATGAACAAAAGAAGAAAGGGCTGGAATGTGGCGCAAATGCCTACCTTACCAAATCAGGGTTCGATCAAAGATTTCTGATTGAAACAATTCAAAGGCTTCTGTAAATGAACAGTTTTACAAAATTTAGGGAATGATATGAACGGGAAAAATAACCCAGTAAGAGTTTTACTTGTTGACGACTCACTCGTTGTACTCCATATCCTGAAAAAATTGCTCGCTCAGTATCCTGAAGTCGAGCTAGTTGGCACTTTTACAAATGGACTTGAAGCGCTTGCTGCCATACCGGTTTTGAATCCTGATGTAATTTGCACCGACTACCACATGCCGGCAATTAATGGCCACGAACTGATTATGGAGATCATGGAAAGGCACCCGAAGCCAATTCTGGTGATCAGTTCTTCAGTTCAATCGACAGGCGATGAAGAAACTATTTTCACGCTGCTTGATGCAGGCGCTGTGGATGTCTTCCCCAAACCGGCAATCCAGGTTGAGGATGAATTCAGGAAATCAGCCGCCGCTCTCGTAAAAAAAATCACTCTCCTCTCAGGAGTACATACTTTTAAGCGGAGAAGAAAAAACGGTGCTCATTCCGGGGTGATTGAGGGTGTGGAGAACACAAATCTTAACATAAAAAACACTTTCAAAATAGTTGGAATTGGGGCATCCACCGGCGGTCCCCAAGTGCTGGCTGAAATATTTCAAAGACTAAAACCGGGGTTCCCCGACCCGATAGTCTGTGTCCAACACATCAGTGAGGGTTTTATTCAAGGGCTGGTCGAGTGGCTTGACAAGGCCTCTCCTCTTACCGTAAAGTTTGCAGAAAATGGTGATATCCCTAAACCGGGACATATTTACTTCCCCCCCGAGGATACACATCTGAAATTCGACAGTGGTGGCAGATTCGTCATTTCCAAGGATCCACCGAAAAACGGTCATCGTCCTTCTGTAGATGAGACTTTTTCTTCAATTGCTCTGAATTTTGGAAAAAACTCATTAGCCATTCTTCTTACCGGTATGGGTGCAGACGGAGCAGACGGGCTGCTTCAGATTAAAAAATCAGGCGGGTACACAATTGCTCAAAACGAGAGAAGTTGTGTTGTCTATGGCATGCCAAAAGTGGCTGCCGAGATTGGTGCTGCAAAATTGTTGCTGTCGCCTGAGGATATTGTCAGATTATTGAATAACTTTAGCAATTAATTTCACGGAAAATTTCATGTCACAGGAAAAGTTAAGGATTCTTCTCGTAGAAGACAGTGCTATTGCAGCCAGATTGATCACACTTCTTATCAGAGAGGGAATGCCCGATGATAACTATAATTTACATTCAGCCTCAAACCTTACTGATGCCATCGAGCTTACAAAAAGTGAAAACATTCAGATAGTTCTTCTCGATCTTGGCCTTCCTGAAAGTCAGGGCCTTGAAACCTTTAAAACATTCTTTGCCAGATATCCCTACATTCCCGTTATTGTACTTACCGGCAATGAGGACAAGTCGCTTGCTCTTAAAGCTGTTCGTGAAGGAGCACAGGACTATCTCGTCAAAGGTGAAGTACACAGCAGCCTCCTCACAAGATCTATCTTTTATGCACTCGAGAGAGGAAGACTGCAATATGAAAAAATGCTTAACCAGGAAAAACTGAAAAAATATTCGGAAGAGCTGGAAGTATTGAATGCCACAAAAGATAAATTTTTCTCCATCATCGCCCATGATCTGAAAAGCCCCTTCAACTCTTTCCTCGGAATTACTGAATTGCTGGCAGAGGACATAGATATCATGGACAGGGCACAAATCAAGGCTTTCGTCCTCGATATGAACAGATCGGCTCACAATCAGTTCAAACTTCTGGAAAATCTCCTTGCCTGGGCTCAGGTTCAGCGAGGTTCCATGGTTTTCTCCCCTGCCGAGCTCGATTTTTTTCATGTGGTGAACGATGTTTTTTCCCTCTATTCTGATAATGCAGCCGGGAAAAAACTTAAACTTACCAACGAGGGCTCACCCGGGAAGAAAGTTTTTGCCGATCACAACATGCTTTACCTGCTCCTCAGGAACCTTGTTTATAACGCGATCAAGTTTACTCCGGAGGGAGGAGAAATCAGAGTTGGGGCATCAGATCTCCCGGGATTTATCGAAGTTTATGTCGCCGACAACGGAGTGGGTATAAGCCCCAAATCGCTCGCAGGGCTTTTCAGAATAGATAAACAAAATACCACCCTCGGCACCAACAAGGAAAAAGGTACCGGGCTTGGTCTCGTATTGTGTAAAGACATGATCGAGAAAAACGGCGGTCAGATTAGAGTGGAATCAACCCCCGGTATGGGAACAACTTTCTTTTTTACTCTGCCACAATGATATGACTGACGGCTACTATGTAACTCCTGACAACACTCCCCTTTTCTACTCGGTGGCGGGTCAAGGTGACCGTTGGGTAATCCTTCTTCATGGCGGGCTGGGTGACAGCAGAGAGATGATCCCGGTCGTCACTGCTCTCGATCTAACTGAGTATAAACTGGTACTGCTCGACTTCAGAGGACATGGCAAATCGTTTCATGGCAAACTGCCTCTGAACTATGACCTCTATGCGACTGATGTGCTGGGACTGATGGATTATCTCGATATCGAAGAGGCATCGATTGTGGGTTACAGTGATGGTGCAATAACAGCTCTCGTGGTCGCTTACTCCGAACCTGACAGGATAACAAGGGTTGTGTCAATTGCACCTGATACAGGCATCGAGGGCTGGAGGGATGATGTTAACCTCGATCAGGTTTTTCCGCAAATTGCGCTTGATGACGAAATGGTTCAGGACTACGAAGGCATGTCTCCTGAGCCGGAGAAATTCTATTTGCTTCTCAACCGGGTAAAAATACTGTGGGAGTCTCCCTCACATATCGACAGGGAGAGGTTGGGAGAGATAAAAGCCCTTTGTTGGATTGTCGGAAGTGATTCTGATGAATTTATCAAGGAGGAGGATCTAAAACTTATTGCCCGTTCTATTCCATTTTCTTTTTTGCACTCCTTCTCGAACTTAAAACACGGTGAGCTTACACCAGCTTTGGCAAAGCTCACCGATGGTAATATGCATATTCTGACTGAGATGCTGGAAGGTTAGGTATTACTGCATCCCGAAATTTTTGTTGTGCAGGTCTTCGATTGCTCTTAGCAGATCATTTACTTTCTTCAGTTCCGCGGTTGCCCATGAATTGCCCGGATCAAGTTTCAAAAGCGACTCAAGCTCGGACTTTGCCGAAACATAATCTTTCTTCTTGATCAAATCCTTCGCATTATTGATATGATCTCCGATTGAAGCTTCTTTCTCACCGGGGAGTTTCTTCACTTTAAGCTTGTCTCCGCTCTCGTTAACTATCTGCTTTTTGAAATCATCCGGATAGCCAATGTTTACTGTCTTGAAGTATTCATTTTTCTTTACGCCATCCATATATCTAAGCAGAAGATCCTCACTTAGTTTTTTCCAGGTGTTATATACTGTTTTCCCCGATTCCTTGGTATAATTGGTGAGGAAGAGAAGACATTCAGCTCTCGATGAAGAAAGAAGTTTTGTCGCTTTTTCCTCTACCTCTTTTTGGCGGAGCAGGAACTGCCCCTCGAGTTGGTTTTGAACTGTCTTGATATCATCTATTACGACATTGTATCGCGGATATGCGAAATTCGCCACCGCATTGAACACCCAAAATGCCGATTCCCAGGTGAAATGTGATAATGACCCGAGTCCCTTCCTGTAGTTTTCAGGTACATCAGTTACTGCTGCATATACAGGGAACCAGACTGTGGTATAGGTGTCATCCATTCCGAACCAAAGGAGTCCGCCAACCTCATTTGGCAGGTGACTGCGTGACTGGCTGATAAACGACCAGCCTGTCTGAGGTGTGGAAATAGGTCTTTCGTTAAAATACTCTTCTCCGTTATACTTCCAAGTAAGAGGACGGGCTCTCATAGGGTTACCATAAGGTCCGGCTCCGACGCCCGTTGTCATGTCGAGCTCTGTTCCGTTGTAGTGATCACGCATCAAGCCCATCACATCCTGAACAGACAGCTTTTTGTCAGGCTTCACATAAAGGGGCATTCTCTCGAGATTCTCCCCTTTAATGTATGAGAGATACTTGTCCATGGTCGAATTGCAGCGTCTGAAAAGTGACCACACCCTTCCGTCACAAAATCTGATTGCTCCAAAGTCAAGTGGTGAGTACGCGGCGGCGAAGTCAAAATCTTCGTCCTTTCCCGAAAAGTATCCTTTTTCTCTCGCAAAGGAAATTACATCTTTCGAGTAGAGACAGTTATCCGGGTCATTCAAGGGGAATTTTGTAATCCTTGCCTGGTTTGCATGCCCTGAAACATATCCGTCGGGAATTCTTACTGCAACCCAGTTGGCTCCCTTTACTCCGGGTCCCTTTCCGATCATCTCCAAAATCCAGGCTTCATTAGGGTCTGCTATCGAGAATGATTCACCCGAACTGTAGTAGCCGTACTCTTCTACCAGTTGAGCCATTATCTTTATCGCTTCGCGGGCGGTTTTTGCCCTTTGAAGGGTTATATAGATCAAACTTCCGTAGTCAATAATCCCTTTCGGGTTGGTAAGTTCACCTCTGCCGCCAAAAGTGGTTTCACCAATGGCGAGCTGATGTTCGTTCATGTTACCTGTAACATTATAAGTCTCACGGACCTGTTTTATTTTTCCGAGAAGCTTGCCCGTATCCCATTCAAAAACTTCGAGCATTGCGCCTTCAGGATATTTTGCTGCAGGGAAGTGATAAAGTTCACCATACATCATGTATGAATCCGCTGTGTAGGTTATCATGGTCGAACCGTCGACCGATGCACCTTTTGTTACAATAAAATTAGTACAGGCAATGGATGCGGTGGTTAGAATTACAAAAGAAAGGAACAGAAACGATGAAAATCTCTTCATTGACTCTCCGGATAAAATAAATAATAATCAGGTAAGATAATAATTTTATTTCAATCAAAAGAGGAAAAACTGAACCACCGAATCACCGACTTGCTGGTATCCCCTATCGAAAATTTGGATAAAGATTATAACTGTCAAAATCCGTGATATTTCCCAATCGAAAATCAAAAATTGTTTATATTTGACAGGTTTAAGGAGAAAAAAGATGAAGAATTTACTGAACATGGAAGACAACAAAGAAATGGTCAGAAGGATATCTGCAGTTTCAATCAGCAACAGGCCATTATGGGGAAAGATGAATGTATCTGAAATGCTTGTACATCTTGCAGACCAGATCAGGATAGGGCTTGGCACAAAAGAAACAAAATTTGTCGGAAACGCAATTTCAACTTCCATCGCTAAATATGCAGTACTTCTCGGAGTACCGGCACCCAAAGGGAAGGTTAATACGGTTCCCGAATTGAAACAAGGTGCCGGAGGCAGCAAAACTGTTGGTTTTGACCAGGATAAAAAGACCCTTATCGATATGGTAAACGATTTTTCAAAAAGTTACGGAGCGGACACCTTTAGAGAACACCCGTATTTTGGCAACCTTTCAAAAAAACAATGGGGCAGGCTGGCATATATTCACATTAATCACCACCTCAAACAATTTGGAAGGTAATTAAAATAATAATCTGTTTTGTTATCTCGTCAAAGTTAGCTACTTTTCATATCTTAAAAGAATCCGTTCTTTATTAATCAGGAGCAAAAATGAAGACAACAAAGCAGGAGGCTTTGGACTACCACAGTAGCGGTAGAAAAGGGAAAATCGAAGTTATCCCAACGAAGCCCTGCATTACCCAGAGAGACCTGTCTCTCGCATACACCCCGGGAGTGGCACAACCATGCCTTGAGATCGAAAAAGATCCCATGCTCGCTTATGAATATACCGCAAAAGGTAATCTCGTAGCTGTAGTGAGCAATGGTACTGCTGTGCTTGGACTGGGAGATATCGGACCCCTTGGTGGTAAACCTGTGATGGAAGGCAAGGGTGTCCTTTTCAAAAGATTTGCTGACATCGATGTTTTTGACATCGAGTTAAACAGTAAAGACCCCGATGAAATAGTGAGAGCTGTTCAGATGCTCGAACCTACTTTCGGTGGTATCAACCTTGAAGATATTAAAGCACCCGAATGTTTCTACATTGAAGAGAAATGCAAGCAGACGATGAACATCCCTGTTTTCCATGATGACCAGCATGGAACGGCAATCATCAGCGGTGCCGCACTTATTAACGCAGTCGAACTTTCCGGGAAAAAACTCTCAGAGGTGAAAATTGTTGTGAACGGTGCCGGTGCATCCGCCATATCGTGCTCAAGACTCTATGTAAAACTTGGTGCAAAAATCGAAAATATCACTCTCTGCGATTCCAAAGGTGCCATATACAAAGGCAGAACCGAAGGAATGAACGAATTTAAGCAGGAATTTGCGCATGAGACCGATGCCAGAACCCTCGCTGATGCAATAAAAGGTGCAGATGTTTTTGTCGGACTCTCAAAAGGAAATGTTGTTTCCAAAGAGATGGTCGCAAGCATGGCTCCTAATTGTATCGTTTTTGCCATGGCTAACCCTGATCCCGAAATCACCTATGAAGATGCCACTTCTGTGAGGAAAGACATCATCATGGCTACCGGGCGTTCCGATTATCCCAATCAGATCAACAATGTTCTCGGCTTCCCTTTCATTTTCCGCGGTGCTCTCGATGTCCAGGCATCAGCAATCAACGATGAAATGAAACTTGCAGCTTCTTATGCTCTTGCAGCGCTCGCCAAGGAAGAGGTTCCTGACAGTGTCAGACGGGCTTATGAAGGACAGGAACTGGAATATGGAACAGACTATATTGTTCCGAAACCTTTTGATACCCGCGTGCTTACATGGGTAGCACCTGCCGTTGCAAAAGCCGCCATGGAGACAGGTGTCGCCAGAAAACCGATCGCCAATTTCGATACTTATAAGGAACAGCTTCTCGAAAGACTGGGAGTGTCACAGGAAATCGTCAGAAGAACGATCCATATGGCTCAAAGACTAAAGACCGGCTCACTCGTCTTCTCAGAGGGGAATAACCCGAAGATTCTCCGTGCTGCGCAGATCATAAAAGACATGGAAATTGCGAATCCGATTCTCATCGGTAACCGTGAAGAGATACTCCCGATGATGGAAGAACACAGCGTTGATCCTGAAGGATTGACAATAGTTTCTCCATTTGACTGGGAAAAATCTGAAATGTATGTGGACGAATTCTACAAACACCGGCAGAGAAAAGGAATCACCCGGGAAGAAGCAAAAAGGCTCCTTACCCGCCACCGTCACAAAAATTATTTTGCTGCGATGATGGTCAGAATGGGTGACGCGGACGCAATGATAGCCGGTATGACTTCACATTATCCCGAAACTATCAGACCTGCACTCGAAGTGCTCGATTTGGCACCCGGTGTGAGTCGCGTTTCAGGTATGTATATTCTGATTATCAAAGGCAAGGTCTATTTCTTTGCCGACACCACTGTGAATGTCGATCCAAATCCTGAAGAACTTGCAGAAATTGCAATACTTTCTGCAAGGGCAGTAAAACGGTTTGATATCGAACCAAGAGTCGCAATGCTTTCATTCAGCAACTTCGGCAGTGCTCCCTCAGTCTCCAGCAACAAGGTAAAGAAAGCCACCGAAATTGTAAAACGGCTGGCTCCCGATATTCTTGTCGAAGGTGAAATGCAGGCAGACACGGCAGTTGTGCCCGATATCCTGAATACACTTTATCCTTTCTCAAGTCTGAAAAACAGAGCGAATGTGCTGATCTTCCCGAATCTCGATTCAGGAAACATCGCATATAAACTCCTCAACAGAATTGGTGGGGCCGAAGTGGTGGGTCCGATCCTTAACGGATTCAGCAAACCTGTTTATGTTCTGCAACGCGGCGCCGAAGTGGATGATGTCGTAAATATGGCAGCATTCGCTATGGTTGAGGCAAAAAGGAAATAGGATTTAATGCAGTAATCCAATAATGCAATAATGCAATAATTCTATTGATGTTCTTGAGGCTGTTCCGAATTTGTTTTCGGTCGGCCTCTTTTTTTGCCCGGATTTCGATATGTAGCCGGGTTTACCTCTCATTTAGTTAAATTAGTGGTTAGAATTTTTTGAATTTTTCAACTTTGGGAAAATATGTGGAATAACATTGTAGATGAACTTGAATGGCGCGGACTGATTTACCAGTCGACACCGCTTGATCAATTGAAAGAGAGACTTAAAGAGGGACCAATTACCTTGTATGCAGGATTCGATCCTACAGCAGATTCGCTGCACATCGGACACCTCATTCCCATCCTTGGGCTCCGTCGCTTTCAGCAGGCTGGTAACAAGGTTATCTGTGTGGTTGGAGGGGCAACGGCTCTTCTCGGCGACCCTTCAGGCAAGGAGGCCGAAAGAGAACTGAGTGCCGATGACCTCGTTAAGAACTGGGCTGTAATCTTTGAAGGACAACTCTCACAGTACCTCGATTTTACCGGTAATAATGCAGCGATAATGACCAACAACTACGACTGGATAAGCACTATTTCCGCTTTTGAATATCTGCGTGAGATTGGTAAAAAATTCTCCGTAAATGTGATGGTAACCAAGGAATCAGTGAAACGCAGGCTTCAGGATCCCGATAAAGGTATCTCCTACACAGAGTTCAGCTACATGATTATGCAGGCATTTGACTATTTCAAACTGAATGAAAATTATAATTGTGAACTTCAGATAGGTGGTAGCGATCAGTGGGGAAACATCACAGCCGGTATGGACCTTATCTGGAAAAAGAAGAACAAAAAAGTTCATTGTATGACTTTCCCTCTCATCCAAACCGCCGACGGAAAGAAAATCGGTAAAACCGAAGCAGGTACTGTCTGGTTGGATAAAAAACGGACATCTCCTTACGAGTTATACCAGTACTGGCTGAATGTGGACGACAGGGATGTGATCAAGTTTCTTAAATTCTACACTTTCCTTTCTAAAGAAGAGATAGAAGAACTCGAGGCAGTTCACAACTCCAATCCCGGAAGAAGAGTGGCACACAGAAAGCTCGCTGAAGAAGTCACCTCTCTCATACATGGGAGAGATGAAATGCTCGGTGCAGTTGCTGCCTCGAAAGCTCTTTTTGGTGAAGCAGAGATATCATCAATTAATGAATCCACTTTTGAATCATTGTGCAACACGACACCATTTGTCCAATTGAGTGCAAACGAAGCTGTTCCTCCGTTGGTCGAAATTCTTGTACTCGCAGGCTTTTACCCAAGCAAGGGAGCTGCCCGCAGAGATATCACCGGTGGTGGAATCTATTTCAACAATGACAGAATCACAGACCCCGAATTTACTCCTGCGACTGAAGATTTCCTTTTTGGCAAATATTTTGTCCTGAGAAAAGGAAAGAAAAATTTCAAGCTGGGGCTTTTCAACTAATTAATTTTTTGGGTTCACCGTGTCTTCAATCGAAACAGGAAAAATCGGCGAGAAAATCGCTGAAGAGTATCTTATCAAAAACGGATTTAAGATACTCGATAAAAACTGGAGAGAAAGTCACGGTGAACTCGATATAGTTGCACTCGACAACACCACCCTCGTCTTCATCGAGGTAAAATATCGAAGTGATGAAAATTTCATCGATATTCAGCATGCCATCTCCCGGGCAAAAGTAAAAAACCTCAAAAAATACGCCCAAAAGTATATGTACAAAACCACTGTTTTCTACGAAGAAATCCGTTTCGACTTCATCGGAGTGCTCCCCAATCCCGACGGTTCCTACAGAATTGAACACGACCCTGATTACATCGGCTGGAGAGACTGAGGTATGCAGTAATCCAATAATCCAATAATGCAGTAATTCAATAATGTGAAATTTATTTCATTTTGTGGTTTGATAATAATCATTTATATTTGAATCAGACTTTTTTATCTGTTTAGGAAAATAAAATGCTTAGAAAAATAATTACAATAAATGAAGAACTTTGTGACGGTTGCGGCGAATGTGTCCCTGCATGCCATGAAGGAGCTCTACAGATAATAGACGGTAAAGCCCGTTTAATCTCTGACCTTTTTTGTGATGGACTCGGTGCCTGCATCGGTGAATGTCCCACGGGAGCCCTGCAAATCGTTGAACGGGAGGCTGAACCTTACAACGAAACCAAGGTAATGGAGTACATCGTAAAAGGGGGACCCAATGTGATTAAAGCTCACCTCGAACATCTCCTCGACCACAACGAAATCGAGTTTTTCACCGAAGCTCTTGACTACCTGAAGGCAAACAAAATAATCAATCCTCTTGCTCTTCAACCCGAAGGCTCGCCTTTATCTGAACAAAAGCAAAATGCAGGGCATCATGGTGGTGGCGCATGCGGTTGCAAAGGTTCTGCAGAACAGACGATAAAGAAGCACGAAATTAGAACTGATACAGCGCCAGTCGGCTTTGAGCAGCCTAGCGAACTGACTCACTGGCCCATTCAGTTACACCTTCTGAATCCACAGGCTGGATTTTTCCGGAATGCTGACCTGCTTTTGGCGGCTGACTGTGCCGGATTTGTCTCGACAGCCTTCCATTCAAAATATCTGAGTGGCAAGGCAATGGCTATCGCATGTCCAAAACTTGACAGCAATAAGGAAGCATATGTTGAAAAACTGATTGATATGATCGATTATTCAAATTTGAATTCGATTTCCGTTGTAATCATGAAGGTACCCTGCTGTTCAGGACTTGCACAACTCGCTATGCGGGCACAACAGCTTGCAGTAAGAAAGGTGCCGGTCTATATTACCGTACTCGATTTGGATGGTTCGGAACTGGAAACCTACAGAGCAGCTTAACATCAATAAAAAAGGGGCACCGATCCGGTGCCCCTTTTGTGATTCTCCAAACTCCTTTTAATCTCCCCGTTTCATCGCTTCATCGTGAATATCCATCACCTGCTTATGGAGAGTTTCATTTCCTGTAACGATAACATCTCCTTTCGAGTTCAGATGCAATTCATTTCCACTCCAGTCGGTAATTGATGCGCCGGCACCCTTAAGAATCGGTACCAAAGCAGCCCAGTCGTGAAGTTTGAGCCCGCGCTCGATAACGATATCCACATAGCCTGAGGCACAAAGCCCGTACTGGTAGGCATCACCACCAAAACTGGTAATATGCACACTCTTCTGTAAATCGTTGAAAAATCTCTGATGTGCCGGCTCAATAAACATTCCTGGTGCTGTAGTGCTGAGTTTCGCTCTTGACAGATCTGTAAGGGCAGATGATTTTACCGGTTCACCATTAAGAATTGTTGTATTACCGCTTACTCCTATCCATCTCTCTTTGGTCACAGGTTGATCAATGATACCGATAAGCGGTACCCCGTCTTTCATCAATGAGATCAGTGTAGCGAATACGGGTTTACCGCAACTGAAGGCAATGGTCCCGTCGATTGGATCAATTACCCAGGTATATCCGTTCTTGCTCTCTTTGGTACCAAATTCCTCCCCGATAATGCCGGAGTCAGAATCTTCAAATTCGATTTCATCCCGCAGCCGCATTTCCACTTCCTTGTCGGCAATAGTCACGATTGGAGAAGCAGATTCCTTATACTCCGACCTGATATCTCCACGGAAGTAGTGACTTATAATCGCGCCCGAAATATCGGCAAGATGTTCTGCAAAAAGGACATATCCAAAATAACTTTTCATTCTTTATCCCAATTGGTTTTTATTGTTGCAGGTCCATACCATGGGTGGATCTCGTATTTGAGTCGTCCGGCAGCAATTGCAGGATCCTGCTTAAGATTTTCGATCACTTCTTCTTCTGTTTTTACATCCATTATAAATATACCTCTCCAGTCACCATTGTCCATGAATGGACCGGCAATTCGGAGAACACCAAGGTCAGCCATCCGGTTGATATTTGCCATGTGACCTTCGTTCAATCGCTTCACTTCTGCTGTATCCTGACTACGGTTTTCACCCCTTGAAAGCATGACAAAGTACCACTTCTTCATTTTTTCTTCGATGGGCTTTTCCTGTGCAAAGGAATTTGCAGACATCACAATCAAAAACGCAAACAGAATAAAGATTTTTTTCATGAAAAGTATCTCCGATTTTTTGATTTGTCAAACTGCTAATTTAAGAAAAAATAAATCATCCCGACAACCTGTTAAAAATGGATGACAAAGTTGTTAAAAGTGTGTTCAGTTCCTCATGTGATGTAACGAGAAATTTATGTTTAAAGTCCGCATCTGAAAACAAATCGAGCTGCTTTCCCTTTAGTTCTGCGTTATATTTAGCTTCGATCAGTACTGTTTTTTCTAACAGGAAGTCGATTTCATATGTGTCAACAACATAGTAACAGGGATGGTATTTTTTAATCCTGTTATATACATAATTTTCAAAAAGACTTCCTTTATCCCTGAAACCTGTAAAAAGGTTTCTCAAGCCCAAATCTATCGAGTAGATTTTCTGCGGCGAAAGGATCGATTGATTTGTCTTTCCACACCGTGGGACAGAAGATACAAGGAATGTCTCCTCAAAATAAGTCAAAAATCTTTTTACTGTATCAGGAGAAATGCCCAGGATATTTGCAACCTTGTTCATGCTGATTGATTTTCCTGATCTCTCCATCAAAAGAACGAACATATCCTTCAGAGTCGCGGTATTCTTGACATTGTGAAGGGCAGAGATATCTTTCATGATGATATCATCAACCAGGTTTTTCAAGTACTCATAATCACCTGTTTTGACAAATTCAGGAATACCGCCCGTCCCGAGATATTCCTCAAAATATACTTCAGAGAGGTGGGAATCCACTTTTTTCAACTCAATCCCTTTGAAAACAAGGTACTCTTCAAAAGTTAGTGGATCAACCTGCAATATCCTGTTTCTACCCGTTAGATACGGTTTTTTCTGCCGAAGCAAAGACGCACTCGATGAGGAAGCAAATATCTTTACATTCTGACTGTCAAAAATGTTTTTGAGCTGAATTTCGTAATCAGGAAACCAGGTGACCTCATCAAAGAAGAGGTAAATTTTTTCATCGAACTTTTTTTTGAAAATTTTCCGGTACTCATCGACGATCTCCGGAAGGTTTTTTCCTCTTAGTAAATAGTCATCCAAAGAGAGATAAAATATCGAAGTAGCATCGACCCCCTTCTCCTCAATCATTGACTTAATCAGCATTTTCAGAAGTGTGGTCTTTCCGACCCTTCTGAGTCCACTCACAAAAGTGACTTCTGTTATATCAATGCAATCGTTTAATTGTGAGAGAGCCTGTTCTCTCATGAAGAGGGATTCGAGACGGTACTCTCCTTCCCACCAGGGATTATATCTAAAAAACAGTTGTTCCATTTTTTTATCTCCTCCCTGCAAATATACGATACCATCGGACAGTTTGCAAGCTTTTTATACGATACCATCGGATAGTTTTGAGGTTTTTTATACGATACCATCGGATAGTTTTGGGAAAACATTAAAAAAGGGGTTATCAAATGAAGAATTTTCCAATTGATAACCCCGTAAAGATTTTCAGGGTTGCTTACAGGTTCGGGGATTTTAGCAGACCCGGACTGATTTTAGATTTCTACATCAGCAAAATTGTCCATGATTCTGTTTGTTCTCATGTAAACAATCTTCTCGATTGCTGAATCAACCTGAAGTTTCATCTGATCCTGAACTGCATATCTTCTCCATGTAATGGCTCTTTCGGCTTTTTCATTGTCACCGATGATCCACATGTTTGGAGTTTTCTTTGTAACAGCTTTTCTGATTTTCTTGTTGAAAGAATCATCACTCAGATCGATGTCAGCACGGATGCCTTTGTCGATCATCGACTGTTTTAGTTCATTTGCATAATCAACCACACCCTCATTAACAGGAATCAGCATAACCTGTGTCGGCGCCATCCATGTCGGGAATGCACCACCCCAGAATTCAATAAGGAATGAGATCATCCTTTCATGAGTTGAGAGTGGAGCTCTGTGCAGAATATACGGCTGTTTCATTGTACCGTCTTTGGCGGAATACCAAAGGTCGAATCTCTTAGCCATCACGAAATCAAGCTGACAGGTTGATACAGTTTCCTCTCTGCCGAGTAGATTTTTAATCTGAATATCAACTTTTGGTCCGTAGAATGCTGCTTCACCAGCTTCCTCGATGAATTCAATATTGTTTTCTGTAAGTATCTCTCTCACAATATTTTCACTGGTAATCCATTCTTCCTCATCCTTCACATACTTGTCACTTGCAGGATCGTGAAGCGAGAGTCTTACTCTGAAATTACCGAGTCGCAGGTAATCATAATAAAACTTGTACAGCTTGATAACCGCTGCAAACTCTTCTTTTACCTGATCATACTCACAATAAATATGCGCATCATTCAGGCACATTGCACGAACACGAAGAAGACCCGAGAGTGATCCGTGCTTTTCGTAGCGGAACATGTCGCCATATTCAGAAAGACGGTAAGGGAGTTCTCTGTAACTTCTTGGTCTGAAACCGTAAATCTTGTGATGATGCGGGCAGTTCATCGGACGCAGATAATATTCTGTGTTTTCATCGAGCACCATCGGCGGGAACATCGACTCGGCATAATATGGCAAGTGTCCCGATCTGTAATAGAGATTTGATTTGCTCAGGGATGGAGTTGCGACATGGTGATAACCGGCTTTTTGTTCGACTTCCTTTGCCCATGCTTCAAGTTCACCTCTGATTACGGCACCGTTTGGCAGCCAGAGAGGGAGTCCTGTACCCACTTCATCGTCGATCATGAAAATCTCGAGTTCTTGTCCGAGTTTTCTGTGATCCCTTTGCATCGCGAGTTCACGGCGTTTGATGTAGTCTTTCACTTCTTCTTCGGTCTCGAAAGCTATACCATAAATTCTGGTGAGCATAGGTCTTTTTTCGTCGCCGCGCCAATAGCTGCCTGAAACTCTGTCAAGTTTAAAACATTTCGGAGGTATTTCTCCGGTGTTTGAGACATGCGGACCTTCGCACATATCTACAAACGAACCATTTTTATAAAAACTTAATTGCCCGTTTTCGGCTTGACCCGATTCCACGAGTTCTTTGGCGTATTCCACCTTGTAATTCTGCCCCATCTCTTCGAGCATCTTTATTGAATCATCAAGTGAGAGGTAGGAAATACCAAACTCCTGCTTTTGGTTGATGATTTTGTACATCGATTTCTCGATCCTCTTGAAATCTTCCGATGAAACTCTTTCATCACCAAAGTCAAAATCGTAATAAAATCCAAAATCGACAGGAGGTCCAAATCCCATTTTTGCTTTAGGGAAGTGCTCCAATACGGCTTGCGCCATAATATGTGCAAGTGAATGCCTTATCTTATACAGCTTATCAGCTTCTTTCATCTCTTTCACTAATTTTTTTATATATAACCTGTAAATTTACTCATTTTATCAGTAACGAATATAAAGAGCAAAAAAAATCACCCGTGACCATTGCCACGGGTGATCAGAAAAACCAAGAAATCGGGATTAAATTCTATTTGTATATTTCAGCCAGCTTCTTTTCAAGTCCGCCGTCTCTTAAAGTTTCCTCATTTGCTATGATTTTCCCTTCGGGTGAAACCAGAAGCATTTTCGGAATGAACTCCACATTATAAAGAGCACCAATGTTCTCTGCATCAACATCATTTAGCAAGGCATGCAGCCATGGCATAGGATTGGTTTTTCTAAGATTCTTGAAATCCTCTTCGGATGAACCAAATGCCAGACTGATGATCTCGAAGCCTTTGGCTTTATATTTGGCATAAGCTTTTTCGATCGCAGGAATTTCTGCTAAACACGGCATGCACCAGGTTCCCCAAAAATCGATCAGGAAGTATTTCCCTGAAAGCTGTTTTGGTGAGAAGTCCTTGCCATCAATGGTTTTTACTTTGAAGTCAATCAAAGTCTGTTCACTGATAGGGACAGGTGGCTTCAGGTCATTCATTGCATATGCATATTTCTCATCAGTAACGGTTTTTTTGAATTTCTCGTAAAATTCTTTGTACTTATCGGCTGATGCAATTCCCGGTTTCTCTTTGAAATAGTAGAGAATGTAGGATTTCACATCATCACCCTGATAATCAAACATCTTTTCGAGATATTTTATCTGCTGATCTTTCTCCATCGATTCAATTATTTCGCGGTTTGCATAAAAACTCCTGCTCCATCCTGCATTTTCGGGAGTTATTGCAGCCATCACTTCATCCATGTTTTCTACAACCGGGTATTCTGCCAAAGTATTAAACTCATACAATTTCATTGCAGCAAAATCACGGGCAACCTTGTTCTTTGAATTTTTGAAGATATCAAAATAATAGTCGAAGAGTCTTTTATTGTCCTCCCTGAACTCTATGGTTTGTTTGTCTGCAGCCATATACGAGGTCTTCAAATCGACGGGATCGCTTATGAATTTAATTTCGGGCATGTTGTAACCCGTTATTTTGGGAAGTGACGCGGGATCGAGTACTATCTCAAATCCAGGCTTAACATTGAAAAATGCTGTATGAAATCCACCGGTACTGTCTGCGAGATAGCTCGCCCCGGGGTACGCAAAGCCTGTTGACATGAAGTACGCTTTCGGAACAATCTGTACCAGAAGTGTATCGAGTTTTTTGTTAACTTTGTAATGGAACTTGCCGTCACCTGAGAGCTGAACCATTGCAGGTACAAAAAAATCGGCCTCAGCGTTAGATCTGAATCCTGCTGAGTTCTTTTTCAATAGTGGCTTTGCTGCTGCCAGCTTTACTTCCACTTCCGCAACACCCTTTGTATCGAAAGCCGGTATACTCATGTTCAATGAACTGTGTCCCAATCCACAAAAAGTTACAGAATACATGCCCGAGTTTTTCAATTTTAACTCGAACGAACCATCAGCTCCGACAGGTGTTGGTGTCGTGCTGGTGAAATAAGACATGGCATCATCAAAAACAAAAATTAATGCTTTTACCATCGGTTTGCCGTCACTTCCGGTCAGTTTTCCCTTGATTGTCAGATCGGTAGTACCCTGAGCATGGGTCATGCTTGTGATTAAAAGTGCGATACAAAATATCAACACTGTTTTGCTTTTACTGTACATTTTTACCTCTTTTGATTAAAATTCAAGTGCCGAACGATGAACCGGGAAAGGGTTCAGGGCAAAACCGGCATGATTATTTATACTCATCCCAACTCGTTATGCCGATATCATCCATCGAATATCTTGCAGACGCCTCAATGAATGCTGAAGCAAGCCTTGCATTTGTTATCAATGGAATGTTGTAATCAACCGCACTTCTACGAATTGTATAGTCATTATACAATTCATCGCGGGAATTGTTCTTTGGAATGTTCACAATAAGATCAAATTTTTTCTCTTTTATCATATCGAGTGAATTTGGATGCACTTCTTCGTCGGGCCATGCGACTGCACTGCAGGGTACATCATGATCATTGAGAAATCCGGCAGTACCCGGAGTGGCAAACAGCTCAACTCCATTTTGTGCGAGGGTACGACAAGGCTCAAGCAGCTCCACTTTATCTCTCAACGGTCCTGTTGAAAGCAATACTCTTTTCACAGGGAGCCGGTACCCTACGGAAAGCATTGCCTTCAGGAGTGCTTCGTAAAAATCGTCACCGATGCAACCGACCTCACCCGTGGATGTCATGTCGACCCCGAGCACAGGATCAGCTCCGCCAAGCCTGTGAAATGAAAACTGGGATGCCTTCACCCCGATATACTCGAGATCAAATGCCGACTTCGATGGCTTTTTCACATCAACCCCCAATGCAAGCCGGGTAGCAAGTTCAATTAAATTGACTTTTAGAACTTTTGAGACAAACGGGAACGACCGGGATGCCCTCAAATTGCACTCGATCACCTTGATATAATTATCCCTGGCGATAAACTGTATATTGAAAGGGCCTGTGATATTCAGTTCCCTTGCGATTTTGTGGGCGGTTTTCTTTATTAACCGGCTCGTTTCCACATAGATTTTTTGTGGCGGGAAAATAATTGTGGAATCACCCGAATGAACCCCTGCAAATTCCACATGCTCGGAAACTGTGTAAGCAAAGATTTCACCCTCTTTGGCTACGGCATCAAACTCAATTTCCTTAGCATTTTCAATAAATTCAGAGACCACCACGGGATACTGCTTAGAAACCGTTGCCGCCTCATTCAGGAAAAACTCGAGGTCCTCTTTGTTTGATACAACATTCATGGCAGAGCCCGAAAGGACATACGAGGGTCTTATCAAAAGTGGAAACCCGACTTCATCGGCAAAGCGGTGGATATCCTCTATCGCAGTAAGTTCTTTCCACCTCGGCTGATCAATCCCAAGGTCATCAAGCATTTGAGAGAATTTGTGCCTGTTTTCCGACCGATCAATCGATTCGGCACTGGTTCCAAGAAGCGGCACCCTCTGGTCGTTCAGTCTGGTTGCAAGCCCGTTGGGGATTTGACCCCCTGAATTAACAATGACACCAAACGGGGTTTCAAGATCGATAATGTCCATCACCCTCTCGAAACTGAGTTCATCGAAATAGAGCCGGTCGCATATGTCATAGTCAGTGCTGACAGTTTCAGGATTGTAATTGATCATCACAGCGCGGTAGCCCTCGGCCCGCGCTGCCTGAAGCGCTGATACACTGCACCAGTCGAATTCAACCGAACTTCCTATCCTGTAAGCACCCGATCCGAGAACAATCACCGTTTTTTTGTCATTTTCGTAAACAACATCATGCTCATCGCCTGAATATGTGAGGTAGAGGTAGTTCGTTTGTGCGGGATACTCGGCTGCAAGTGTGTCAATTTGTTTAACAGCGGGAAGAATTCCCCTTCGTTTCCTTTCGTACCGGACCCGTAGAAGGTCTTTTTCAATCTCTTTGTCGCTGCTCTTAAGGACAAATCTTGCGATCTGAAAATCACTGAAACCAAATCTTTTTGCCAGTCGCAAAAGGTCGTCGGGCACCTCCTGGAGTTGATTAAAACCAAGAAGCTCATTTTTCAGATCAAAAATATTTTTTAATTTACTGAGGAACCATCTGTCGATTTTAGTGAGGGAATAGATATCCTCAACCTGATATCCCCGTTCAAAAGCTTCGGCCAGATAAAAAATTCTTCTGTCGGTCGGTTCAAGCAACATTTCATCGAGATTTTCAACAGGCTCCCTCGTACCCACAAATCCATGCCGTGCCTGCCTGATCATTCTGAGACCTTTTTGAATCGCCTCTTCGAAAGTTCTTCCGATTGCCATGACTTCACCGACACTCTTCATGCTGCTGCCGATTTTTTTCGAGACACCGGTAAATTTATCGAGATCCCATCTCGGTATTTTAACAACGACATAATCGAGTGCGGGTTCAAAAAGAGCCGAGGTAACCTTGGTCACCGAGTTTTTAAGCTCATGCAGACCGTATCCGAGCGCAAGTTTTGCGGCAACAAATGCGAGCGGATAACCAGTTGCTTTTGAAGCCAGTGCAGATGAACGGCTTAACCGGGCGTTCACCTCAATTACACGATAGTCCTGTGAATGAGGATCGAGAGCAAACTGGACATTACATTCACCGACAATTCCGACATGTCTGATCAGTTTAATTGAGATGTTTCGGAGCAACTGGTAGTCGTCATTCGAGAGGGTTTGGGATGGAGCCACCACAATACTCTCACCTGTATGGATGCCGAGAGGATCAAAATTTTCCATATTGCAAACGGTTATGCAGTTGTCATATCGATCCCGCACAACCTCATATTCCACTTCCTTCCACCCTTTTAACGACTCTTCAACAAGTATTTGATCGGAATACGAAAATGCTTTGTCAGCCATTTCCCGAAGTGAGGCTATGTCGTCGCAGAAACCGCTTCCTTGTCCGCCAAGCGTATAAGCAGCCCGGATAATCAAAGGGAACCCGATGGTTTCAGCAGCTTTTATTGCATCATCCACAGTGGTTACTGCAAAACTTTTGGGTGTTTTTATATCAATTGAAGCAAGTTTATTGGCAAACAATTCCCTGTCTTCCGTCTCTATTATCGATGCAACGGGAGTGCCGAGAACCTGAACCCCGTATTTTTCAAGGATTCCATTCCGGTATAATTCTACACCGCAGTTCAAAGCGGTCTGACCTCCAAATGAAAGCAAGATTCCCTGCGGTTTCTCTTTTTTGATTACCTCTTCCACAAACCAGGGGGTAACGGGAAGAAAGTAGATTTTATCCGCAAGGTCTTCCGAGGTCTGAACTGTCGCAATGTTCGGGTTCAGAAGTACGGTTTTTATCCCCTCTTCCTTAAGTGCCTTCAATGCCTGCGAGCCGCTGTAATCGAACTCGCCGGCTTCCCCAATCTTTAGTGCTCCGGAACCGATTATGAGAACTTTCTCAATTTGCATTTTACCTCTTTCCATCACTTTTTACCCCTCCTTACCATCGTCATAAACTCATCAAAAAGAAATTCCGTGTCCGTGGGTCCGCTCGATGCTTCCGGATGGAATTGAACTGACATATAGGGGAGTGATTTGTGTCGCAGACCTTCATTTGTACCATCGTTCAGGTTCACAAAGTAATGTTCCCATTCATCGGGAATTGTCGGGTTATCCACAACATATCCGTGATTTTGCGAAGTTATGAAAGCTTTATCTGTGTTGTAAAGCAGAACAGGTTGATTGTGACTTCTGTGCCCGTACTTCATTTTATATGTATCGGCACCCGTCGCAAGTGACATCAACTGGTGTCCAAGACAAATCCCCATTATTGGTTTCTCTTTTTGAAAAGCTTTTTTCAGGTTTTCAATCACAATCCCGGCTCTTTTTGGGTTTCCTGGTCCATTCGAAACAAAAAGTCCGTCGTAATCTTCCGAAGCAAAATCATGATTCCATGGCACTCTGATTACGGTGGCATCCCGTGAAAGGAGACACCTGATTATGTTTGTTTTACTGCCACAGTCAACAAGCATGATTTTATATTTACCGTTCCCCGTCTCGTCAACCTTTTCCACAGAAACTTTTTCGAGAAGGTCGTGCTTGTCGGGATCAAAAAAAGGAATGTCTTCATCAACAACAATTTTGCCGAGAAGTGAGCCCTTTTCTCTGATCTTTTTTGTCAGGGCACGGGTGTCAATGTTAGTCAGTCCGGGAACCCCATACTCTTCCAGCCAGTCGGAAAGACTTCTCTCAGCGTTCCAGTGACTGTATTCGGGGGAGTAATTGTTGACTATAAGCCCGGCGGCCTGCACTTTGTCTGATTCAAAAAACTTTGCAATATTGTCGTGTCTCGCCTTTCCCGGAATACCGTAGTTCCCGATAAGAGGAAATGTGAGAGTAAGGATCTGTCTCGAATAGGAGGGATCAGAGAGACTTTCGGTGTAGCCTGTAACGGCGGTACTGAATACCGTCTCGCCGGCAGAGGAACGCGCTGCGCCAAATACCGTTCCGGTATATTCGCTGCCGTCTTCAAGAATAAGTTTTCCGAGCATTTTGTGTGGGGTTGTTTGTGATTTAAGGATTTCAGAAAGATTGGAACCAAATATAACTATTCTGCCGCCACTTTTGAAATTTCCGGTGACTTAATTGACTTATTAAAATCAGGATTTCCTACCTGATAAAATATAGAGAGGTGAAACAACTCACCCCTCTAACAACACCAAAGATCAATAATTCATTCCTTTTCACCGGGATATCTCAAATATTCTCCTCACTTCAAAAGCAACATTTTGATTATTTGATGTTTCCCGCCGGAACGAAGTTCACAGAAATACACTCCTCCCGGGAGATTTGAAGCATCAAATTTTACCTGATGTTCGCCTGCCTGCAATTCCTGATTCAATACAGTCGAAACCCGCTCACCGATTGAATTGTAAACATCCAAGGTTGTCAGCCCTGCAACTTGCAACCTGAACCTGATGAAAGTTTCGGGATTAAACGGATTTGGATAATTTTGATCAAGTGTAAATTCATAAATAAACTCTTTAGGTGACTCAATCTCCTTGGAATAACCAAACGATCCATTGAAATCGATCTGTTTTATTCTGTAGAATGCACCCGGCAAAGGGGAATTGTCGGTAAAACTGTATGATTCCGGTTTTGTTGAAGTGCCGGCACCCTTTACACTTCCAATTTCATAAAAAACATCGCCGTACTTTTTCTCAACAATGAAAATATGATTGTTTTGCTCGGTGGCAGTCACCCACTTCAAGATCACTCCGTTCCCGTCCCTCTCTGCGGTAAAAGTCGTAAACTCGACAGGACTAAGAGGAATCGGAATATCCACCTTGTTAAACCAGATCACTGAGGGCTGATTCTCATAACCCTGTCCATTGGGAAAGTGCCCCGTATAATCCATTGGATAGTTGTAAATAATCTGAGCATAATGCCGGAAAAACGGCAAGTCAGAGTAAATCCTCGGACTCATATGATGACTGTTTTCATTCTTTCCGGGGGTGTTGGTCATATTGTGGGGCACACCACTGCCAAGACCTTCTACACGAAAACTGACATATACATCACACAGCGAATCAAGCGGATTGCTTCCTCCGGGATGCACAAATGACACTGCGTAAATTCCAAAATAACGGGATGCAGCAATGTTTACACTGTACCCCATCTGACCAAGAGCCGGTCCGTCAAGCGCCGTATAAGAGTAATCTTTAAGGCGGTCTGAGATTACAAATCCAACCCAGTAACTCCCCTGCTGAAATATTTCCACTATTGCGTTACGGTTTTGCGAGGTGGTCTGGTTTGTATCCTGCAGACCCAATGCAAAATGGACTCTCCCGTCATAACCAACCACCATATCCGCTGAATAGTTAACAAACAGATCGTTTGGTTTGTAGTCCCACAATCTGTCAAACCGTTGCATACCGACAGCCTGCCGGAAATCGACCCAGTTTACGGGTGACCACGAAATTCCATTGTCAGTCGATGTGACATAACCCGGAAGATACATCCCTGAAGCAGCACTTTCAGGTGGGATTGCCAAAAATCCGAAGTAGAGTTTCCCTTTATATGATTCTCCCTGCAATGGAATGAACGCTCCCAAATATGCATTGTTCGGAAGCATCGGCACGGATTGAATGTTCACAAGATCGGATGTTCTGTTCAGCATTATAGCACCATTCGAAGCATTTTGTGAAACCCAGAAAAAGAGATTCTCTGTATCACTCGCCCAACAGATTTGAGAAGTCCCCTGCCCCGACATTTGATTGAACGCAACTGAAGTTGAGACCCCGTTCATAATATCAGAGACAAGCGCCGCACCATGGTCAACTTCAGGAATTGCTGACATGTGGCCAAATGTTGAAAAAGCTTTCGCCGAAGCTGGTGACATTCCGGAATCAAGTTTTAATGCGAGAGTCGGATATCTTCCCGAAAATCCGATCTGGCTGTTTACGGGGGGAAGTTTTCGTGACCATGTGGTTCCGTTGTCAGTGGAAATATTATAAACAAGCGCACCCGAAGAGGTCGCATAATTTGTATTCGCTCTATGTAAAACCATAATAAGGGGTGAATAGGTAGCAGATGCGATTGGTCCCAAATTGGGTGATGCCGTACTGAAAGTATTTGCCATCGTATCCACGGGAACCCAGTTTCCAAACTGAGCATTTACGCTTATAAGGGGTATGAGTAGAAAAAGTAACAAAACCTGCGTCTTATGGAACAGCTTTTCCATGACAGTCCTCCAACTAAAAATTTGCTTGAACCGTAATTTAAATATTTGAAAATGAAAACAAAGGAAACGGATGAAATAATTTTTGAATCCTTTTAGTCAGAGTTGCATCTGACTTAACAATGAAAATAACAATTCCGAAACTGGAGAAAAAATGACAACTCACTTAACAAAAGATACCTTCCTGAAAAAGGTTTTCAATTATGAGCAAAATCAGGAATGGAAGTTTGAAGGCGACAAGCCCTGTTTGATAGATTTTTACGCTGACTGGTGCGGTCCCTGCAAAATGGTAGCCCCTGTTCTCGAAGAACTCTCTGATGAATACAAAGGTCAGGTGGATATCTACAAAATCGACACCGAAGCCGAACAGGAACTTGCGGCAGCCTTTGGAATCAGAAGCATCCCGTCACTTCTCTTTGTCCCCATGAACGGACAACCGAGAATGGCTCAGGGTGCACTTCCCAAACCTGCACTCGTCGACATAATTGACAAGATTCTGATAAAAGAAGAAGAAGTTAATTAGCATTACGCCCCGGAGGCTGTTTCATATGAGGCAGCCTCTTTTTTTATTTGACTTCAAACCGGCAATAATACTCCCAACACGGAATCATCCACTTCACTTCATAAAAAAAACGCTTTTACTCAATCAGGTTATTTAATAATGTCGTAATATAACTGACACCGGGACAGGTATGACTCCGGAAACTGTCAGCTAACTCTTCAATCCGGGTGAAAAAACCGGTTCACTCGGCACCGAAGGTGAGCTAAGCACAGGATTGGGTCTCCTTCTATGCAAAGACTTCGTGGAAAACAACGGCGGGCAGATAATGGTTGAAAGTGTTGAAGGACAAGGAAGCAAGTTCAGCTTCACTCTAAAATCTGCGGATTTGTGGGTCTAAATACAACATCCATTCCATGTTATGGTGTGTGACAAAGATTGGACTGAGTAGACAATGATTGAAAAGTTCATATAAACTAATAGAACAATCTACTTCCCTTGCAACAGCTCCTGGAAAAACCGGTCTTTTTCAAGACTTTCCTGCCATTTGCGGTGTCTTTTGACCGAATCAATCCTTTTTGACTTAACTACCGACAAAAAACGGGAGGCTTCAACAGGTCCCAGATTCTCATACAGCAAGACCATTGCCTTGCGGTATAGTTCATTTTCATCTATTAATTCTGTCGGTTTCATACGGATTTTTCTCAACGGTACACACATCTAAATACAACTTTTTCATATGGTAATATACAAAAAAAGCCGTTCACCCGTAAGAGCGAACGGCTTTTTAACAATAAGATTAACTGCTGTCAGCTTTCGGAGTCGAAACTTGAAATGACCCCGTCCACTATCTGAGAACGGGCCTGCACTTCATTAAGCTTCTGGATGATTTTCAGCATCTCAGACCTTCTTGACTCGATTATGCCGGAGAGGAATTCCGAAATTTCGGGGGAATTACACTCTTCCATCATATTTTCGTAGAAGTTAACGGTAGCCGTCTCTTTTCTCAGTGCTTCCTGAAGCGAGGCACAGGAGTTTTTACATATTTTGTTGCAATTGAATTCTTTTTGGGTCATTTTAGTTACCTGCCTTGCTGATTAAACGGGTTCTTTTAAGTACTCTGCAATTATCTCTTTTCCCTTAAGCAAGGCTTGCTCGTTGACGGGAATGAGGTGATGATGCCTTTCGGGTAAAACCTTTTTAAGAGCAGCGAGGATCGACTGGAAATCGACTATCGGCTTCACTTCGAGAAAAGCCCCGAGCATAACCATGTTCGCCACCTGTTTTTTGTTTAACCGTTCAGCTTCTCTGAGAGCACTGATCCTGTAAATGTTGATGTCTGTCCTCATGGGAGGTTGAATTATCGTTGATTCTTCGTAAAAAAGTGAACCACCCGGCTTTACTGCCTTCTCGAACTTCTCCATCGACGGCTGATTAAGAATTATAGCCGTATCGAACTTTGTAACGAGTGGCGAACTGATTCTGGTCTCTGAAACAATCACCACACAGTTAGCCGTTCCACCGCGCATCTCCGGTCCGTAGGAGGGCATCCAACTGGTTTCCTTATTATCTATCATTGCAGAATAAGCGAGCATCTGTCCCATCGAGAGGACACCCTGACCGCCAAATCCCGCTATAATTATCTCTTCTGTTTTCATTTCTGTATCCTAAAACTTAATTGTTCTTAACCATAACGGGTTCACCTGTCTTTGGATCAGGCACTTTTATATCGCCAAGCGGATAAAGCGGCAACATGTTTTTTTCGATCCAGTCAATCGACTGTACAGGACTCATCTTCCATCCCGACGGGCAGTTTGAAACCACTTCAATAAAGCATGTTCCTTTTTTCTGCTTCTGATATTCAAAAGCATTTTTGAAGGCTTTAGTGAGTTTTCTTACTGCATTTGGAGTGTGTACAGCGTGTCTTGCCACATAATAAGCACCCGGGAGTTGTGCAATTAGCTCCGTGATTTTCAAGGGGTTACCCATTGATGCGGCATCTCTTCCGTAAGGTGAAGTGGAGGTCTTCATTCCGATCAGGGATGTGGGAGCCATCTGACCACCCGTCATTCCATAAATCGCATTGTTCACAAAAACCATCAATATGTTTTCACCTCTGTTAACCGTATGCATTGTTTCAGCGGTACCGATGGCAGCGAGATCGCCGTCACCCTGGTATGAAAAGACATACTTATCGGGTCTCACTCTTTTTATTCCTGTGGCAACGGCACTTGCTCTTCCGTGAGCAGCTTCCTGCATATCCACATTCATATAATGATAAGCGAAAACCGAACAGCCTACAGGGGCTACACCAATCACCTCTTCCTGTATGCCAAGGTCTCGAACCACTTCCATCAAAATTTTATGAATTACACCGTGACCACAACCGGGGCAATAGTGAAAAGGCTCTCCGGTGAGTGTAACGGGATGATTGTCATATACCATGCAATCGGGGTTAATTAAAAATTGTTCCATTGTCTTTCTCCCGTTATTTCATCATTGATTCAAGTTTTTCAAGAATTTCTTCGGGAGTGGGGATCATGCCGCCCATTCTGCCGTAGAACTGAACATCAGCTTTTCCGTTTATTGAAAGTCTGACATCCTCAACCATCTGACCGGCGTTCATCTCAACAACGAGAAATTTCTTTACGCCCTCAGCGGCATCGCTTATCACCTGAGTCGGGAAAGGGAAAAGAGTAATTGGTCTGATAACTCCGACTTTTATTCCTTTTTCTTTTGCAAGTTCGGCAGCTTTCATGCAGATTCTTGCTACCAGTCCGAAAGCAACCAGTATCACATCGGCACCTTCAGTGTTGATGGCCTCCGATTTTACTTCCACTTCCATGGCTTTATATTTTGCCTGAAGTGTATGGTTAATTTCTTCCATTTTTTCGGGCTGAATAAAAAGAGAGGTGATGACATTCTGTTTTCTTCCCTCTTTTTTACCGGTTGTCGCCCAGTCGGGTATCACATGCGGAAATGAACCTTCTGCCGGGAGTTCAACCTTCTCCATCATCTGACCAAGAGCTCCGTCAGCAAGTATCATCGCGGGAGTACGGTATTTCTCAGCCATTTTAAAGCCTTCGAATACAAAATCGACCATCTCCTGAACTGAAGAGGGCGCGAGAACGAACATTTTGTAATCGCCATGTCCGCCGCCCTTTACCGCCTGGAAATAATCCCCCTGTGAGGGCTGGATTGTTCCAAGTCCGGGACCGCCGCGCATAACATTCACGAGAAGGCAGGGAAGTTGTGCACTCGCAATATACGAAATGCCTTCCTGCATAAGACTCATGCCCGGGCTCGAAGATGATGTCATCACTCTTGCACCGGCTCCGGCAGCACCATAAACCATATTTATCGATGCCACTTCACTTTCTGCCTGAAGAACGAGTCCGCGTCTGAGTGGAATCTGTTCTGTTAAATATTCCATCACTTCCGATTGCGGAGTAATGGGATATCCGAAATAAGCATCAAGTCCGGCTCTGATGGCAGCTTCAGCCATGGCTTCGTTGCCTTTCATCAAGCGGACTTCTTTTCCTTTTAATTCTTTAGTCTCCATCGTATTTTCTTTCCTTATTCCGCTTTTGCTTTCTTTTCGCGGTAAACAGTTATCGCAGAGTCGGGACAAACAAGTGCGCAATTAACGCAACCTGTGCAATTGTCCATATATAATTCCACTACGCGGTAACCTTTTAAGTTGATCTTGTCGGAAAGGACTAATCCTTTCTGGGGGCAAGCCAAAACGCAAAGCTCGCAACCCTTGCAGAGCTCTGTGTCAATTATTATTGTGCCTTTTATTGCCATTTCTTGTGATCTTTCCGTTTTTTTCCTGTAACCAGTTTACATTCAATTACTGTGCCAAACTTTTTTGTGCCTAAAAACGGTGTTTTAACCTCTTTTTGATTTTCCTTTTGCCAAATAATAGAAACTCTTCATTTTTTCTTTCCAATATTTGAGAAGTGTTTCACTTTATGATTACAGGTAACGGGGGAACGCAAAGGAAAATATATAAAGCATTCTAAAAATCCCAATATATTTCTCTTTATTGAACTTAACGAAAAAATTAGATGTTACAACTTCAATTAAACTAATGGATGAAAATGAGAACCTTACAAAAAATTGCTTTTATTATTTTGCTTTTTTCTATCGGAATTTCCGCCAACCCCATGATGGGAATGATAAAGGGGAAAGTTATAAACATCGCCACAAAACAGCCCGTACCATTTGCTACCGTTGTGGTTTTGGGGACGCAAAAGGGAGCAACTTCAAACGAGGATGGCACCTTTTCGATTGACGGACTGACACCCAATGTTTATCAGGTCAGGGTTTCCGCGATCGGTTATGCCACAATCACTGTTGCCGATGTGGTGGTAAATAACACAAAACCGACTGAAATTCAGATTGAACTGCAGGAGACATCGCTTCAACTTAAAGATGTTACCATCACTTCCGACTATTTTTACACACCACCGACCGATTTGAATTCAACAACCACCTTTTCTTATGAAGAGCTGCGACGAGCGCCGGGTGGATTTGAAGATGTGGTTCGTGCCCTTTCCATTCTTCCGGGTGTGGCACAGGCATCTGCCGGCAGAAATGATCTTATTGTTAGAGGCGGGGCTCCTTCAGAAAACCTTTACATTCTTGACGGGATAAAAATCCCCAATATCAACCATTTCGGGGCACAAGGTGCCACAGGCGGTCCCCTTTCCTTTGTGAATCTCGATTTCGTAAAAGAATCCGTGTTCTCAACAGGCGGGTTCTCCTCACTTTATGGTGACAAACTTTCTTCAGTTTTGAAGATTGATCTTAGAGACGGAAGAAGCGATAAAATCGGGGGGAAAGCCACCATTTCCGCTTCCCAATTTGGGCTGAATCTTGAGGGACCCCTTTCAGAATCCTCGCATTTTATCTTTTCAGCGCGCAGAAGTTATCTCGACTTTATTTTCAAGGCAGCGGGATTCGGCTTCGTACCCGAATATTATGATGTGCTTGCAAAGTATGATGTAAACATTAACAACAAGCAAAAGATATCGTATTTATTCATCGGAGCTTTTGACAATGTGAAATTTTTCAATGACACCCAGGATCAGAGATACGACAATTCGAGAATTCTTGGGAGTGACCAGATCCAGTATGGAACGGGAATTACCTTCACCAACCTGATGGACAAGGGCTATTACAAAGTGGTTTTATCCAGAAATTTTGTCGATTACGATTCCCAACAGAGTGATTCACTCCTTAATCCGATATTCAAGAATATCTCAAGAGAGGCGGAAAACAAACTCCGTTTTGAATTCTTTCATCAGTTCTCAAAAATTACCGAACTGACAGCGGGTCTTCAGGGTGAGTATATCACAACAAGTTTCGACATAAAACTTCCGAAATTCAAAACTTCTTTTGGGGAGATTCTACCTGTTGATTCCGTAAAAACCACTCAGAATTTCTACAAATATGGCGCTTTCGTAAATGTTACGCACAGATTCACCGCAGGACTGTTGCTTAATGCAGGTTTCAGACTCGACGAGTTCAGCGGTATTTCAGACGGCTTGAGATTGAGTCCAAGATTCTCGATAGAATACAAATTTAATCCCGAAACGGGCATATCCTTCTCAACAGGCGTTTATCACCAGTCACCTTCATATATCTGGCTGGTGGCTGATGCAAGGAATACCGATTTGAAACCGATAAGAGTTGACCAGTATGTCCTCGGAATAGAACACCGTGTAAGCGAAGATGCACTTCTGAAACTGGAAGGTTTTTACAAAAATTACAAAGATTATCCCACGAGCCTTGCAAGACCCTATGTGGTACTCTCAAACACGGGAGCGGGATTTGAAGGATCTGACAACAACTTCGAATCTTTCGGTTTCGAACCTCTCGTAAGTTCTGGTGTCGGGAACGCAAAAGGAATAGAATTTTCAGCCCAGAAAAAATTATCTGAAATTCCCCTCTATGGTCTCTTAAGCCTGACATATTCAGAAATCGAAAACACCGCCTTTGACGGTGTGCCAAGACAGGGGAAGTTCAATCAGAAGTGGTTGTTTAATCTCTCGGGAGGTTACAGATTTGATGAGTCATGGGAGGCAAGCTTCAAATTCAGATATTCGAGTGGTGCACCCTACACTCCGTTTAACCCGGATGGTACACAGTCACTTTCAAACTATAACTCGGCGAAACTTCCCGATGCACATGCTCTCGATGTAAGAGTGGACAAAAAATGGTTCTTCGAAAATGTAACTTTGATTACCTACATCGACATTCAGAACATCTACAACAAAAAGAATGTCTTCGCATACAGATGGGACAGGCGTGAGAAAAAAGAAGATGGCGGCGGAACGATTGGTATCCTTCCTTCCATCGGTGTCAGTCTGGAATTTTAGTTGTAAGTTTTAAACCGCAGAGGACGCAAAGACCGCAGAGAGGATTGAATCTTTGCGTTCTTCGCGGCCTTTGCGGTTTTATATTCTAACCCTACAAAAACACTTTGGCTACATCGATCAGCAAGCCGGGATTATGAATCAGGGCAGTCTTGAAGAGATTGCCCAGACTTCTCTTGTCATCGGGGACTTTTGCAAATGAATGAGCAATCGAATTGAATTTTTCGTCCGAAAAGTTATAGATTCCGTTCTTTATTCTGTCAAAAGTTTCGTGACGCTTCCCAAGGCGGTCGTTCCATTCCTTGTCATAGGAAAGAAGATGTGCAGGTTTGTTCTGCAGAACCGATTCAGCAGCAACTCTTCCCCCGATACTTCCGCCTATCATTCCGGAAGCTATCCCTCCACCCGAAAGTGGATTCACCTGTCTCGCAGCATCCCCCACAAGAATTATTCCGGGAGCGGAAATTTTATCGAGGGTGACACTACAGGGGACACCCCCCGCGATTGAAGTAAGAATTGCAGCATCAGGATACTGCCGTTCCATAAAATCTGTTAAATACTTCAGTGCCGATTTTTTCTTCCCCACTGCCCCGCTTACACCCAGTCCGACATTCGCTGAGTGACTCCCCTTTGAAAAAACCCAAAGATACCCCTCGGGAGCTGCATTGCTTCCGAAGTGGAAGTAGATCGTATTCGGGTCGACATCTATACCGGAAATGGTATATTGCACACACGACTCCATATCCCTGAAATCGATGTGGGTTTTTAGTCCCGCCCATCTGCCGACACGGGATTCAACCCCGTCGGCAGCGATAACTACTTTTGCTTTCACTTCATGCTGTTCACCGCGGAACTCATATTTAACACCCGAGACGGCATCCCCGTCAAAAAGAAGCCCGTTTACATAGGCTCTGGTGAGGATTTCCGCTCCCGCATTTGCTGCGGTTTTTGCAAGTTCGTAGTCAAAAATTCTTCTTTCGAGTACGAACCCCTCCTCGGGAAGCGGGAGTACAACTTCTGTTCCGTCGGGAGAGTTCATCGAAAATTTTGTAATGTGCGAAGCGATCCATTTTTCGTCGGGTTCTATAAACTCTTCAACACCCTTGCGACTGACTGCCTCTCCACACCTTACGGGGTATCCGATATCCCTGTCCTTCTCTAAAACAAGAACTGAAACCCCTTTCTCGGCAGCATATCTCGCTGCCATCGAACCGGCGGGTCCGCCCCCAACAACTACAATATCATACTCTTTTTTCATTTTAGCACCCCTTCCCGCTTGAATTCTATAACTTCAATCGGACAACTCCAAATACACTTCGAACAGTTCGTACACTTTGGATCAATAATAAAAATCTCAGCTTCCTTCAACTCAATAGCATCCTCAGGACATACACCTACGCAGCACCCGCAAAAATCACATTTATCGGGTAATATGTCGATCATCAATTTGCCTGTTTTCGCCATTCTGTATTCTGTTGTCATTCCGTTTTTCTATAATAATTATGCTAAAGATGAAAAATAATATCCCTTGACTTCGTGACTCTGTGACTTCCTGACTTCGTGACTTTCCCCCTAAAACCAGTTGGAGGGATTAATGTTCTGTTTTCCTTTCCAGATTTCGAAATGGAAAATGTAACCCTCGAGACTTTTACCGACACTTCCTATTACGGTACCTCCGGAGATTTTTTTTCCTTCCCTTACGGATATGTTACTCAGGTGCCCGTAAACTGTGCGATACCCTTCGGTGTGGGTGATAATTATTACGCTTCCGTACCCGGGCAGCCATTCAATTGCGGAAACGATGCCGTCAGCAACACATTTTACGGTTTGAGATCCCTCTACTTTGAAATCGATGCCGTAATTAACGGTGACTGTTTTAAGTTCTTCGTTTTTGTTTTCACCAAATCCCCTAAAAATTTTGGCTGACGATACGGGCTTCATCAGATTCCCTTTAAGCGATGAAAATGCTTTTCCTGTAACGGTCTGCTCCTCAAAATCCTCGACTGCTGTGCCTCCTGTTATCTCCGCATCAGAATCTTCTTCGGCACCTTTTATATCGGGTTTTTTCTCTTTTTTATTTTCGGCAGTCTTGTCTGCTGTTTTGTCACTCTTTTTATCGGATGATTTTGGAGTATTTTTATTTTTTGTTTTGTTTTTCTTTGCTTTCTCTTCTTTGGCTATCAACTGATCGATGATGGAGCCGATTTTCTTTTCCGACTGTTTTTTTGCATCAAGCTCTTTTTTTAGTGCCTCTTTATTTTTCCCGATCTCCTTAAGCATCTCTTTTTCGTCATCAATGCTCTCCTTTAGGGCGCTCTCCTCCCCTTTTTTCAGGGCAATTATCTTCGCCTTCTCTTTTTTTTCGCTCTCCAGAGAAAGTTTCGCCAATTCAAGCCTCTCCACCGATGACTTAAGATCGGAAACTACACGGGCTCCCCTCTCAGTAAACGCCTTAAAGTAGCGGTGCCTCCGGAGTGCTTCATCGAGAGAGGAAGAGTTGAGGATGTAGAGCCACTTGTCTTTGATCAGTCCTTTATAAACAGCAACCACATAGCGGGCATAAAAAGCCTGAAGGTCGTTTATTTGTGTATCGAGATTTTTGATTTCTTCCTCGAGATCATTAATCTGACCCGATTTTTTCTCTTCCTCTGCCTGAAGTCCGTTTACAAGTTTATTAAGGAGAAAAACCTGACGGTTGAATTTTTCGATCAACTCGTAGGTTTTCTTCTCTTCGCCCGAAGCTTTTTTTAACTCATCCTTCAGTGATTCGATCTCTTTTTTAAGAGAGGCGAGTTCATCCTTTTTCTTTTTGATATCGGGCTGCTGGTTGTGTCCGTCAAACAAAATGACGGAGAACAGCACCAGAATGACAAGAAACGGACGAAAGAATGAGTTACTTTTCATTTTTCTGACTTAATATCAGTATTCTATTACCGTTGCATCAGCGGGTGGAAGAAATTCTATAATCCACTCTTTGTTCGCCTGCATGCTCTGATAGGTCAGTTGAAGCGACTGCTTCAGTTTTGGCGCATTTACTTCGATACTTTTAGGGAGCATCACTCCTTCAATTTTTGTAAAATCGGAGTATTTTGCTTCGACAAGGATTTCCCCTTTTTTGGTTTTAATCGAATATGCTTCGGTTGCAAGTCCGTCCAGTTTGATTTTATACGAAACAAGATTTCCCGAGAGGCTGTCTGCATAGGTCAAATTGAAATAACCTTTGTCAAACTTGAATTCCGTTGGCTGGGTATATAACCTTTTTGTCAGATTTACCGTGCCTGCAAATGCATCCCTGATGTCATCGAAACTTAGATCAACCTTGAAAATATTCCTGAGTGCAATGTTGTCAACACCTCCCTTATAGAGATTGTTGTTCAATGACTCATAGAACTTGAATTCCTTCTCTGTAAGGAGGACATTCGCAAGTTCGATACCAAAAGGACCGTAAACATTAATATTGAGCGAATCAGGTCTTTTTAGAATCGACTGAAAGAATGCCGAGTTATCCATTTCGGGAGTCTGTACATGCATCTCACCTTTCCCGTTGAACGATCTGATTTTCCGTCTGTTGGCTTCCATCTTTTTGATCAGCCGTTCGGGTTTTATGTTGCCATCAATAATTTCATTTTCTTCATCACCCGATTCATTTACCGTGGCACACCCCTGCCATACAAACATTAACGGGAGGATAAAAATGATAAAAAACAAAAACTTTTTCAAAGTTCGCCTCTTTCAATTTTTCTTTTGATTGTTTCATTGTCTTTTTTTAGATCGAGAGCTTTCTTCCAGTAGAGAATCGCTCCTTCCCTGTCTCCAAGCTTCGAGAGGACATCACCAAAATGGTCGAGCAATTCATGATTATTGCCGTCCATTCCCAAAGCTTTTTCAATATAAACTTTTGCTGTGTCATAGTTCCCCAGTTTAAACTGCACCCATCCGTATGTGTCAAGATAGGAGGGGCTGTTCGGATCGATTGCGAGGGCAAGCTCTGCAAACTTTAGTGCTTCATCAAGTCTTGTCCCTCTTTTCGCAAGTGAGTATGCAAAGTTATTTGCCGCAAGGGCATTTTTTGGATCGAGTTGCAGGGAAAGGGAATAAAGGCTGTCACTTTTTTCCTGATTTCCCGATCCGTCGTAAACTATTGCCAGGGAGTTTTGCAGCTCCACATTTTTGGGCTCAAGAGCCAGAGCCTTGTTGTAATAATTTATGGCAAGCTCGTCTTTTTTTAATCTTGCAAGAGTGAATGCGTATGCAGAAAAGGCATTCACTTCCCTTGGATTCAGAAGAGTCGATTTATAAAGAAACGGTTCCGAGGCTTCATAGTCCCCCATGAGTGCGTATGACAAACCCAGAAAAAAATTCACCAGAAAATCCTCAGGAAAGGAATTTTGTGCACGGTTCAGAACAAATACCGCTTCCTTGTATCGTTTTGCATCATATATCACACCCCCGATTCTCTGCCAGATCTGTAGATACATATAAGAATCACCGAGTATTTTTCCGAATCTTTCGCCTGCTTTAACCGTATCTTTCGCCATTACAGCGAGAGCACCCTTGTAAAAATTCGTGAACCAGAAGACTGTATCTTTCTCAACGATTGAAAAAACAGTATCGGAGAATTTAAGAAGTGTCGTATCCTTCACCCCCTGCTCAAAGTAGAGAGCCCCGACATTCATCTTAAATTCAAGATTAACAAGCGGGTCGTTTACCAGTTTAAGATAGGAATCCGCTGCCGCAGAGTAGTTGTTCTGTTCCGCAAAAATTTCAGCTTTTGATTGAAGTGTGGCTGTTTTATTCGGGAAAAGTTGTAAAATCTGGTCAATATGAAACAGAGCTCTGTCATATTTTTTAAGCTTGATATAGTAATTGACGAGAATTTCCCTCAGCTCCACACTCGAGGGATTAAACTCCAGAAACTGCTCCAGCACTTCCGTCGATTTCTCTTTGTTCCCCGTCTTGTCATAAAGATCTGCAAGCCTTATGTATGCATTCCAGTCTTCGGGCTCTTCCTCCAGAATTTTGTTGTAAACTTCGATTGCAGAAAGAGGTTTCGATTTCTCATAAATATTTGCAAGCCGGTAGAGACTGTTGTAGTCTGCAGGATATTTTTCGATCAGATTCTGCATCACAAGAGCTGCCGAGTCGGGCTGTCTTCCTGAAAGATAAATATCCGAGAGAAGGTAGTGATAATCCCTTGTTGCACCGTCTTTTTCAACTGCCTCCCTGGCATAGGGAAGTGCCTGAGAGAGTTTCCCAAGCCAGTAGTAGCATCTGGCAATCGACCAGGCGATTCCCGGAGCCGGGTCATACTCGTAAGCCTTCAGATAGGAATTGACCGCAAGAAACCAGTCTTCCTTTGCTTCAAAACCCGTCCCCGCAATAAAATTCTCCAAAGCGTCTTTTTGAGAAATCTCCCTCACCACCTGAACATTTTTATCCTTTGGTGCAGTTTCTTGGACTTTTATAACAGTGGAACTGCAGCCGAAGATTAACAGAGCAGAGAACAGGGGGAAAAGAGGAGATAAAAATTTCATTTTCACAAATTTTAACGGGCTTTGGCAGTAAGAATTAATTAAAAAAGGGTAATTATGCAATTTGGCGATTTTTTAAAAGAATAAAAGTCCAAAAATTTGCATTCGAAAGGTAAGGAAAATGAAGGAAAAGCAGCAGATATCCTTTGAACAACATCTTCCAACCACAATAGTTTCAGAACCCGTTTTTGAGCGATCTTTGCGCTGATTCTTTGACATTCTTGCTGACCAATTATTTGTAAACAAACAGCTATGAAAAATTTCTTTTTTTTGTTTAAATCAAAGCCTTTGTAAATTGGATCTCATTTACATTTTATTTTTTATTGGTTTTTTAGATTTTTAACTCCCGTATACTTTATAATGAAACGACCTATGAGTTTATTATTTGTTTTTTCTTTGATAGCGGTGATCCTGATGACAGCTTTCCTGTTGCACTCTTATGTATTCTCAATCTATGAAACAGTGTTCGATCCGCTCGGGAAGGAATTTAAGGAGGGTGATACAATTACCATCGCAACCCGTCCTGTCAATGGCCTTGGTTTCAAGGCACCCCTGAGAACTTCCTCTTTCAAATACGAGATAAAGGAAGGTTCGGAGCTTTTTATCGTGTTGAAGGATGAATCACCCTCAGGCAATCTCGTTCTTAAGTTTACCGGCACAGGTGATGTGAAAATTCTTGTCACCCCCGAACACGCTCTTAAACCCACCCTTTTTGAGTTCCGCGTTCAGCATTGATTTTGATTAAACCACAGAGCGCACCGGGAACACAGAGACAAGTTTCGAAGGCTGAGGGCCGGAGGTTTGAATTCCGTGGAATCTGTGATCTATCCTTGAAAACCGTGGAACTATTGCTGCCCGATATATTGGAATTCAAAAAAATTTTGTAGATTACTTGTATCAAAAAAATAGAAATCGCTGAATGAAGAAGATACTCGCCCTTGTTTTTGCAACTTTGCTGTCACTGCCCGTTTACTCGCAGATTCTTGCCGGTGAAAAACTCGATTTTGAACCCCGTTTCCTTATCGACATGCCGACTGCCGGAGTGCTTAAAAGAGGGTATGTAAGTGTTGGCTCCGACCTGATGCCCGGGGGTGTGCTCCTTACAAGACTGGATGTAGGCGTTTTTGATAACTTGAGTTTTGGAATATCCTACGGAGGCGAAAATCTTATTGGCTCCGGCGAAGTGGAGTGGTATAAATACCCCGGTGTGAATATCAGATTTAAAATTATTGATGAGAGTCTCTCACTTCCTTCAATAGCTGTGGGTGCCGATCTTCAGGGGAAAGGGAGATATTTCTCTTCCGAAAGCAGATACGAGATTAAATCTCCCGGTATTTTCGCCGCTGTGAGCAAGAACTACAAACTGCTCGGATATTTAAGTCTGCACGGTACAGTAAACTATTCTTTCGAACAGAAAGATGGTGACGGTTTCACGAATATTATGCTTGGTGCCGAAAAAACCATCGGCTCCAATGTCAGTGTTATGGTTGAGTACAACTTTGGATTCAATGATAATACCAACGATCGATACGGCAAAGGGAACGGTTATCTTCATGCCGGTATCAGGTGGGCAGTCGCAGAAGGATTCTCTCTCGGATTCGATTTCCGTGACCTCCTGAACAATAAAAAATGGTCTCCCTCAACCGCCGACAGGGGCATAAAATTCGAGTTCACCAGAAGAATTCTCTGAGCTCATATCCCTGCAGGGAACTAACGGAGACTGCTTAAACAGTCAGAAAGTTTATTGATCGGAAAAAGATCAATAAAAAAAAGTTGAGACTCTTATGAAAAAGGAAATATTATCCCGCCTGCTAGCCGGCATCTTTTTACTTGTACCGGTTCTCTCATGGAATATCCATGCCCAAACCACTCCGTTTTTTGTTATGTCTCCCAATGACAAGGAACAGTATATCTATACAGCCAATTCCTGGGAATATGGCTCCTCAACAATGACAAAATCATTCCATCAAACATCGGTTAGTTCCATGGTGGATAAGGATGGAATTAGATTTTTTAAAGGCTATTGCGCTGGACCAAGTATTTATTTTGGGATGGATGAAGCAAATAACAAGCTATACTTCTTAAGAGACAGTACTAAAATTATGATGCTCGATTTTAATATCCCTCCGGGCTCAAGTTTTGTTGGGCAGTTTCCGGGTGAATATACATCTCATAATATTACCGTTACCGGAAGCGACTCTGTTAGATATTACGAGTATTATCAATCACACGCTCAGGGTGGCGAGTCGACTGAATATCGCGTAGAAAGAGGACTCGGCCTCCGCGAAAGGTACACTTCCTATTCGATTTCAAACATGAGGGGGTTTAGTGATGACTGGACCACATTCAACCTGATAAGATTCAATCAAAACGGCGACACTCTTTACAAAACCCAAAACTGGGCACCAATTCTCACATACACACCTGAGACAACTACGACTGTCTTTCTCAAAACTTTTACCGTAAATACAACACACGATATCAACAATCTTTATGCCCAGTATATCCCTGGAATAAATTTTAACGATTCCCTTTTTATCCGCTCCTTCTATACAAACGACATTGACTCCACCGCTATTGTTGTAACAAGAGTTGCCGCTACAACCCCAACCACGACATTCACTCTTCAACTTGACAGCGTCAAAATGAAAGCCGGATACAAGTTTAAATACAGATTTACACTTCGCGATAAGTATTACAGACCGAAATTGGTTTCCCATCCTACATCAACCGGTTATCATACCTTGAGTTATGACCCTTCAGTCGGTATCACAGAGGATGATCCCCAAATCCCTGTTTCGATCGATTTGAAGGCTTATCCGAATCCCGTTTCAAGTAAGACTGATCCCAGAAACAGTTCAGCCACCATCAGGTTCAAAATTCCGGTCGCAGGTTACGCAACCGGAAAAGTTTACGATATTTTGGGAAGAGTTGTTGCAACAATTGTTGACGGTGATGTACCTGCAGGTGAACATTCCATAAAATTTGATGCCTCAGGTCTTCCATCCGGCATGTATGTTTTCAGATTGACCACAAAAGCCCGTTCTGAAAACATTAAAATCATGGTAACTAAATAGCTTCTGGGAATGAAATAAAAAGCCGGAGTTTGAATCTCCGGCTTGATGAATATAAATGGCTCCTACCTCACCCCCTGCCCCTCTCCTAAAATGAGAGGGGAGAAAAGCAGGAAATTTGATGCTTCGTTCTACCCATATTTCGCCCTAAAGGGCTCTTTTAATGTTGGGTGTCACATTCTACACACATGTCGCCCTAAAGGGCTCAACTACAACAGCTTATAGTCCTCTAAACATATGTCGCCCTGAAGGGCTTTTTTGATGTTGGGTGCCTCATTCTATCCATATTTCGCCCTAAAGGGCTCAACTACAACAGCTTATAGTTCATACATCATAGCTCATAGCTATTCTACCCATATGTCGCCCTAGAGGGCTTCCCTTCTGCGAAAATCTCCCATAGGGATGCCTTCGGTACATTCAATCTGCGTATATCTGCGTCCTCTACCCATATGTCGCCCTAAAGGGCTCTTTTGATGTTGGGTGTCACATTCTACACACATGTCGCCCCGAGGGCTTTCCTTGGATTGGTCGCTGGTTCTACACACATGTCGCCCTAAAGGGCTTTCTTGGGATTGATCGCCGTTTCTACACACATGTCGCCCCGAGGGCTCATACTTCAGATTTTCATCCTTCAAAAATTCAGCCCTCAGCCTTCATAATTTCAGCCTATTTCAAAAGTACCATCTTCTTCACCTGACGGAAGGTGTTTCCGCCTTTCAGGGGTGCGGCGTCAATCACATACAGATAAATGCCCGATGACAGATTAGCCGCATTGAAGACCATATCGTGATATCCCGCCGGCTGATTTGAATTGACAAGGTCTGCCAGCAATTCACCATTCAGACTGTACACCTTTAGCGACACCTTGCTGTCGGATGGCAGTGCGTACTTGATTACGGTAGATGGATTAAACGGATTCGGATAATTGGGGAACAGGGCGAATTCCGTCGGTGTCAGATCCACTTCAACTGCTACCACAGGTGAAAAAGCTGTCGAACCGTCAAAATCAATCTGTTTTAACCTGTAGGAGATGGTACCTTTCCACGAGACAAATCTCAAATTGTCATCATAAGTGTAATTGCTTACGCCTGTTGTTGTGCCTCTGCCTTCGATGAATGCAACCTTTTGCCAGTCACCGTTCATTTTTCTCTCGATTTCGAAACCACGGTTGTTTTTCTCTGAAGCCGTAACCCAGTTCAATTTTATTCCTGTTCCATCAAAAGATGAAGTGAAGGATGAGAGTTCCACGGGCACTAAAGTAACCACCTGAGCCTGATTACTGTAGTCGGAATATGAACCCGAATTGGTCATTTTGACGCGATAAGTGTAACCTGTACTTCCCGAAACCGTTGTATCCAGAAAAGCGGTTGTGTTTGCGGGAAGTGTGGCAATCACAGAATAATTACCGGCTGAGGATGAATCACCCGACTTTCTCTCAAGCACCACATTCGCCTCTGCTGAAGAATTATCTGACCATGTCAGCGTAACCCTGTTGTACTGAGTCGAGACTGCCGAAAGGTTTGAAGGAGTGTTAAGTTTCACCCTGAAACCCAAATGATTCGAGTAACCCGTAAAGAAGTTTTGCTCAGTTACTCCAACTCTCCAGTATCTTGCCGCACCCTCGGGAAGGTTGTTCAGCGTGATTGATGTGTCAGCAGTTGTTTGAACTGTCGGTGAAGTAAAAAGTGAATCTGATGACAACTGAACAGAATAAGTTGGAACAGACCCTTCAGGATCAAGCCCCTTCGAGTTTCCCGGCTTACTCAGAACAGGTAACAGGAAGTTCGCTTTTGACCATTTAAGTGTGACAGTGCTGCCCACAAACTGGTTGTTTGCCGGGGATGCAGGAACCGGAGCAATAAAGCGGGCATCAACCAGACTGTAGAGTCCACCGGCGGTCAGTCCCGAAGTGGAGATAAAGTCACCCGTCTTCACAGATGTCCCTGTCAAATACCATTTGTCGGTGAAAACGATTGCTTTTAATGCACTGGTATCAGAATTACCAACTGATGAAGGTGAAATTCTTGTCTTAAGAGTGTAATTATAGTTGGAACCTCCCGTGGCTACAAGCTTCCACTTCCCAAAGTAGTACCTGATATCTTCGGTTTGTTGTGGATCTTCACCATAATATGCCAGAGCCATATTTGAAGGAAGTGTTCCTGTGGTACCCCACTGGATTTGAGCAATCACAACACCATTGAGCTCGTAGGTTGAAAGTCCACCGGGAGCAGGGGGCGGATTAGGCAAGACCAACGGGGGTTCAACAGTCATTTCATATTCATAAGCACCAAGATCAACGGGACCGGTTCCCAGAGCTACACTTCGCTGATTGCCGTTGAAGTCCTGAGCCACACCCGTTGGATAACCAAAAGCGTCAGTAAATGCAGCATCAGGATTCTGAGTGTCGATGGCAAGTGAAACAGTATCGGCAAATGCGGGCTGGTTCACATATGAAAAATCTCCCTTGCCGAGCAGGGTGAAGATGCTGTCTCTGTTGTTCACAAAAGCACCTGCCAGATAGAGGAGTCTTCCTGTTCCCGGAGACATATCGAAAAGGTTGAAATTAAAATTTGCGAAACTTGACGCAGACCGGGTCCACACACCGAAATGCGTACCGTTTCCTCCGGCAGGATTGCTGATCCTGTTGGAAAGGATATTGTTCATTATGTTTATACCGGTAGTACCGAAGTTGTTCACAAAGATACAACTCGAATATGTTTCAGATGACTGATTGTGGGTAATCTGACCGGCAAGACGAATCGAATTGTTTATTATGTTAATTCCGCCGCCATTCTGAATAAAAATTCCGCTGGTCATAGCATATACTGCATTTTTTTGACCCGAAAGGATATTAGAGATGACATTGTTAGTGACGGTTATTGCAGCTTCTGGGCTGTTCGGTGCGAGCATAATCCCGTTCGCCGGTTGGGCGTTGGTATTCAATCCTGTGTGTCTGACTTCAAAAATGTGGTTCCGGTCTATCAAACCGTTGATCGGAGAGGCAACCACCAAAGGATTTACAAAGTTTATTCCGTTTACCCCGGTGGCGCCACTTCCGGTTACTCCGGAGATGATATTCTCTGTGATTTTGAAGTTTTTTGTGGCACGAACATAAATTCCATCCAGACCAATCCTTGAACCCGTATTTGTACTTCCGATTACATTCTTCGAAATATGAATCGAATCACAATCATTCCAGACTTGAATCCCCGTCGAAACAGAGTAGATGTAGTTGTTGGTTACATGGGAATTTTTTGCAAAATTCAGTGATATTCCGGTTCCTTTGGAGGAATCGGCACCTCCGATATTAAGATTTTTCAGGACAATCCCTCTTCCAGCAGCAATGATGGCACCCGAACCCTGGTTTGTTCCGGTAATTAAAATCGTAAGATTCCTGGTGGAACCCCCCGGTGTATTTGACCCGTCAAACTCAATCCAGGAATTGTAAATATAAAAAATCGAGGCATCAAGAGGTCCCCTGATAGTTGTGTTTACCCCTGCAGCCGGTGCAATCCTTAGCTTTGCAGTTTCAGATGGAGTAAATGTGGAAATAGTATTCAGACCATATGCCGCCGGGTTCACATATGCTGTATCGACCAGAAGAAAGTTCGTATTTGCCGATATCCCTCTACGGTTGTAATCGTCAAATGCTGCCCCAATTGTGGCATAGACAGCCTCTGTTCCCGTTGTAGCGAAGAGAGACCCCTGATAAGGATTTCCTCCTTCCATCAGTACAGGCTCTTTTGCAGGCGAAGCCGGGTTGGTTTGGTAGTAAAGGTTTTTTCCTGTAACCCTGTTGAAAGCCGTTAGCCCGATTGTATAGTTACCCGAAAGTGGTCCGGCCATTACAGCGAGTTCATAAAAGGTTTGGGGTGAAGTGCCGCCGGGTGGATTAATTCCTCCACCACCGTAAGGATATGTTCCGCCGTTTGGTGTCGGAAGGTCATCCTGTGCAGCAATATAAACCTGAAGTGTATCGTTGGCTGAGGCATTTGCGAGTGCAGGATCTATGGTAAATGATACGGTATCGGGAGTGACAAGTGTACCCGCCGTTGAGACAAATGTACTCGCTCCTTTGGTCTTGAACCAGACTCTGGGAGAATTGCCGGCTGTTGCCACTCCATTTCTGTCTCTGAACGCAGCTTTAAATGTGAGTGTTTGCCCAAGTTGGATTGGAGAAGAAAATGGCTTCATTGAGAGATACGGAGAGGTTTTATCATCGTCAATTCCGGTAAATTCAAATGCGCCTATATCGGGTGAGGTCGAGCTTCTCACATTACCGTCCAAATCGGTAGTAACACCCGCAACAGGAATTCCTGCATTGCTCGCTTGTGTCGGAGTGGTTGTACTCACTCTAAGATCAAATGGTGTAATCATTGAATTAATGAAAGGAATGGTAGAAAAAGTGGAATTGTAGTCTCTGGTACCCTCCCTTGACTCATTCCAGAGAGCAATTACATGATCTGTGAGAGTTCTATTCAGCACAGTTCCGATTGCTGATACGCCCCTGTTGGGTGAAGGTGCCGCAAAATAATAGATATTGTAGTTTGATTCATCGGAAATTCTATAAAAACCTGAGGTGTTGACGGCACCGATTAATACGGCCGTGCCTTGCCCGCTTGTTCCCGGGGTCGAATTATTTATGAAAATGTTGTTTTTTAGATCGACTTTTCCTAATCCCACATCTCCCAAAAAAAGGCAGGTGGAATATACCTCGGCGGAAACAGAAAGGTTATTAGTCACTAATATTGTATTGTGAGCAAGTTTTATATTTGAACCGCCACCCGTCGGTGATTTCACTTCGATCCCGTTTACGGTGGTCACCGAATTTATGGAGTTCGAGCTCTTAAGGTCTGAAATAACATTGTTTGTGATCGCTACTTCAATAATGGAGTTTGAAGTACCGGCATTACAAAGTATTCCGTTCACCTTTGTCGAGCTTCCCGGCATGTTTGACTCGAGATTATAGATCTCATTCCCTGTAATTGAAACAGTCGATCCTGTGCCGACCCTGTTCATAAGAATTCCTGTGGTGACACCCGATGTGGAAGCTGGGGATGTCTGAATCGGGTTTTGCTTGATATTGTAGATACGGTTGTTTCTTACAATTATTTCTCCCTGATTGGCGAATGTGGGAGCATCAATCGAATTGAGATTAATTCCGGAAGTGTTTCCACCACCAAAGGTTGAAATAAGAATATTACCAATATCTGTTTTTTCAATCGTCAGGTCCTTCTGTTTGTACGCAAAAATACCATGTGCGGTTGTTACGCCGGATGTCCCGCTAAGATTGACATTGCCGATAAAATTTCTTCCCGTTGTAGCTGTAATTTTGTTACCGGTATCGGGATTTGTGTCACTGGCTCCTACCAAATATACTGCAATTGATCCACAGTCTTCAATTTTTATATCTTCAAAAGTGTTATAACTGACCGATGCAATAGTGTCGGTAAAGTTGGTAGCAATTGCACCCAGCATAATCCCCGTTGAAATGTTGTATGGTGTCGTGCTCGTGCTGATAAGCATGTTTGCATCTATTTTCCTGAAGGTATTATATTTTGAACCGATGCTGGTGTTTACTGTTCCTATGTACACTGAAGAGCCGGTGACCGTTAATGCCTGCTCAAATCTCGTGGTTGTAGTTGTATTTCGGACATCATGAGCAATCTTTAATCCCTCGATGGTTGTAAACGAAACACCTGCCAAGCGGATAATACCTTCACCTGCAGACGGTCCAATCTGATTTGTCAAAAACGAACCATTGGTGGGTGAAAGGGTTACCGTCGCCCCGTTAGCTGGTTTTATCGTAATTGTGTTTGTAGCCGAAGTGCCGTTAATCAGAGAGAGGTGCATGAAATCATCGTAAGTGCCATTCTGAATTAGAAATGTAACCGGGCCCGAAATACCTCTGGTATTCAATGCGACTGCCATATCGCTTATGGTTTTGTAATCACCTGTTGGACCCACGGTGTAAGTTCCGGCAACAATGGGAGTCGAAACCTGAGTGAATCTGAGAAGAGTCCCGGGGCGAGGAGTTCTGGGGATGTTATCGTAACACAGACTCATGCTCTGATGATACGATGGATTCAGTGAATCAGCTCCAATGTTTACTGAAAGGAAAGCATTGGTACCGGTTGCTGATCCTGCCCCATTAATCGCCTGAATGCTGGACATGCCGATTGTCATTGAGATTGAGGGAAGGGGATTCATTGTGCCGTAGATAAACTCTATGACATTAGTGGTTTCATACAATTTTATCATGAAACTTGAGTTACTGGTAGCATTAACCCATTTTACTGTTCTGAAATCAATCGATAAAACCCTGTTTGGTGCTGTTCCCGTGGTCAGATACTGGATGCTTGTGGTATCCTGTGCCAGCAGATCATCCCAAAGAGGGGCTATGATTCTTCTGACAAGACTGTTGAGAGTGTTGTTATTACCGGCTGTAATGAGACCTGAGCCCATTCTTATAAAACCGTTTGTAGATACCTGAAATGTGTCAAAGACCTGATTATTATAATTGAATGAAAAACCTATCGGAGTTGCAAGTGAATAGTTGTCATTCAGGAATGCAGGATTTGAAATGTATTTAAAATTCTTTCCTCCCGTCAGGGAAGTGTAGGTGCCTGTGGTCTTTTCCATCACATAATTCATCTGTCCATTAACTGTTACAGATAAAAGAAAAATAACAACGATTGAAGCTAAGAGTGTCGATCTCATGATTTCACCGGATAATTTTGATTAAAAAAAGATTAAACTGCTTCAGGCCGGCCGGGGCTTAAACAGCTCACATATTTACGATATGTTTTTGAAGAATTTTGAAGAACTCAAATCAAATATATTATACTTTTTAAGTATTATGCCGTTTGATTATGATAAGATTGTACAATTTTATCCAAAAAAGAGGGGAAATTAAGTATGAGTTGTTAGTTATGATTTATGAGTTGACAGGTTGTGGGGTGCAGTGATAATAATTATGAGTTGATACTGCCTTTGGTACAGCCCCTCTCCTCCACCGCCCCCCTGCCCCCCTCCTTGTTAAGGTGGGGGGAGAAGTCGTAAAGATTTGTCGCCGGTTCTATCCATATGTCGCCACCAGGGCTCTTTTTCAGGTATCAGGTTTTAGGTATCAGGTATTATTTTTTACAGAAACTACAGGCTATTCCCATTCAGCTCATAGTTCATAGATCATAGATCATAGCTAACCCCATTCAGCTCATAGTTCATAAATCATAGCTAACAGCTAACCCCTGAGATATTCGTCTATCGCGGTGGCTGCTTTTCGTCCGGCACCCATTGCGAGAATAACCGTGGCTCCACCTGTGACGATATCACCACCTGCAAAGACACCTTTTTTCGATGTTTTCATTGTAGCTTCATCAACGAGGATGTTTCCCCATTTGTTGAAATCGATATCGGGTGTTGTCTTCTTGATTATCGGGTTTGAACCGTTACCGATAGCTATAACCGCCATGTCGATTGGCATAACATATTCCGAACCGGGAACAGGCACGGGTCTTCTTCTGCCGGACGCATCGGGTTCGCCGAGTTCCATCTTTTGAAGTTTTACTCCATGCAACCAGCCTGCATCGTCACCCAGAAACTCGAGAGGATTGGTCAGCATTACAAACTGAATCCCTTCTTCCTTCGCATGATGAACTTCTTCTATTCTTGCGGGCATTTCCACTTCGCTTCTGCGGTAAATTATGGAAGCACTTCCGGCACCGAGTCTTTTTGCAGTTCTTACTGCATCCATGGCAGTGTTACCGCCACCAAAAACAGCAACATTTTTTCCTTTAACATCAAAAACAGGTGTGTCAAATTCGGGAAACTTGTACGCTTTCATCAGATTGACCCGGGTAAGGAACTCGTTGGCAGAGTAAATTCCGTTGTAGTTTTCACCGGGGATATTCATGAAGTAAGGAAGTCCTGCACCCACTCCAATAAAAACAGCATCGTAACCTTCGGTGGTCATCAGCTCATCGATAGTATCAGTGAATCCGATAACTGCGTTTGTTCTGAATTCCACTCCGAGAGCTTCAAGGGCATCCACTTCAGCTTTTACAATCTCTTTTGGCAATCTGAATTCAGGTATACCATAGATAAGAACTCCGCCAACATCGTGAAGTGCTTCGAATACCGTTACATCATGTCCCAACTGAATGAGTTCTCCGGCACAACTCAGACCTGCAGGTCCTGAACCGATAATCGCAACTTTTTTGCCCGATTTTTCCTTTATTTCAGCGGCACGAATTCCAACGGTATTCCTTTCATAATCAGCTACAAATCTTTCCAAGCGACCTATGGCAACGGACTCACCCTTTACACCCGTAACGCATTTGGCTTCGCACTGTTCTTCCTGTGGACAAACGCGACCGCATACTGCGGGGAGGACATTGTTTTCTTTGATTTTTGCTGCTGCAGCGAGATACTCTCCTTCGGCGACAAGCTGAATAAAATCTTTAATCTTTACTCCAACCGGGCATCCCTCAACACATTTTGGTTTGGGACACTGAAGGCATCTTTCAGCCTCGAGTTTCGCAAGTTCTTCCGTAAATCCAAGATTTACTTCTGTAAAATTTTTATTACGAGTCTGAGGGTCCTGCTCAGGCATCGGCTGGCGAGGGATTTGCATCCTCTCTTTTTTTGTTAACTCTGCCATTGTTTCTCTTTATTAATAAAGGGTCTTAAAATGTTTTTACTGCTTCTGCATATTGTTTGTCAATGTTACAGATATGATGCTCGAGGGAGTTCTTCTCTTCCGATCTGTAAGTGTTGTTTCTTTTTATCAGTAGGTCAAAATCAACTTCATGTGCGTCAAATTCGGGTCCGTCCACACAAACAAAAACCGTTTTACCGCCAACAACCGCTCTGCAACCACCGCACATCCCTGTTCCATCCACCATCACCGGATTCAAACTGACAACAGTTTTTATTCCGTATGGCCGGGTAACTTCCGCGATTGCCCGCATCATCGGGATGGGTCCGATGGCGAGGACGAAATCAATTTTCTGTCCCGATTCGATCAGTTCTTTCAACTTTCCTGTAACAAAGCCGTGATAACCGTAACTTCCGTCATCCGTGGTCACAAAAACTTCATCACAAATCGCCCGCAGTTCATCTTCAAGGATGACATATTCCTTTGTCTTACCGCCAATAATGGAAATGGTGTGATTGCCGGCTTCTTTGAGGGCTTTAGCTGTCGGGAATGCAATTGCTGTACCGACTCCGCCACCAATGCTAACGGCTGTACCGAAATTTTCTATGTGGGAAGGAAGTCCGAGGGGTCCCACCACATCGAGGAATGAATCACCGGCTTCGTGTGAGTTGATCTCTTTGGTTGTTTTCCCTATTCCCTGAACAATAATCGTTATCGTTCCTTTTTCGATTGAGGAATCTGCAATTGTCAGGGGAATTCTCTCACCCTGCGGCGAAATTCTAACTATAACAAACTGACCAGCTTTTCTTTTTGCGGCTATTTTTGGTGCCTCAATTTCGAATTTCTTCACTTCGGGTGCCAAAAATTGTGCTGAAACTATCTTAAACATTAACCTACCGTGTTTAATTATTGACTGACTGAAAAGACCTTTTGATCTTTACAGTTTTGGGTAAACTCTTTTTATCAATTTTTCCTGATGACCCGCGAAGTTTTAGAAAACCGTAGTAAAACGCCAAAACTGTGAGGGAAGAAAGGAAAGCTATTAACTCTTTATTCGGACTCCCGTCATAAAAATAAATTACGATTCCGATCGTAAATATGAAAAGAAAGAGAGGAATACCGTAAACCATAATTACAGCCTTCAGGATATCGGTTCCCTTCACTTCCACCACCACTTCATCGCCCGGTTTTGCATCCAGATTGTCGAGCACTGTGAGTCTGGAGTAAACCCCGTCGCTGTTTGTACTGCAAAATGGTTTCGCGGCACAGGTTTTACAATTGCCTTTATCCATAATGGCAATTTCGGCGAGATCACCTTTTTTCTCGAGAATAATTCCTTCCTCGGTGAAGACTTCCATCATTTGCCTAATTAATCTCTATCATTCGGATAGCTTTTGTCTGGCATTTTTCAAAAGGAATTTTTTCAGCATCGAGTAGACCGTATTTTATCACTGCGAGATTGTCTTCCATCTCCACTCCACCATCCGATTTTCTGGCACAAATGCTGCAACCCATACAGGAGACTGCACATACAGCCTTCGAAGTTTTTGGATCGTCATGGCTTTTGCAAAAAACGAACACTTTCCTGTTTGCAGGATGCATTTCAATTATGTTTCTCGGACACGCCTTTTCACACATGCCACAACCGGTACAAAGCGATTCAATAACCTCGGGAAGTCCGTTTTCACCCATTACCATTGCACCAAAAGGACATGCTGTAACGCAGTCGCCACCACTCAAACAACCGTAGAAGCAAAGTTTGTCACCCCCCGAAAGAAGATCCATCGCGCTGCAGGTGAGTGGTCCATGATAGGTCGCATATTTCTGAACCGCCTCCTTGTTTCCACCGCGACACAGAACCCTGGGTAAAAATCTGATAACCTCACCGGCTTCTTCACCCATCAGGCGGGCAATCGAGAGGGCGGTTTCCGATCCTCCGACGGGACATCCGTTGGTCTTTGCAGTTTTCTCGACCACATTTACTGCGAAATCATAACACCCTGCATAACCGCATCCACCACAGTTTGCACCGGGAAGAACATCATTGATGTCGCCAATCAGGGGATTCTCCTCAACCCGTAATTTTTTGTCCGCTATCGCAAGAGCACCGGCAAATATAAAACCGAGTCCTCCCATGGTGACAAGTGCAATTATAAATTGAGTGTCCATTTCAACTCCTTGTATAATCTTTGAAACCCGGTGAATAATGCCTGTTACCGTTTTTATCGATAATCATGAATTCACACCCGGGGAAATTCTTAATCAACTCTCTGCTTTTCTCAATTCCGAGAATAAAAAACGCCGTGGCAAGTGCGTCCGCGGTCGTCACATCATCAGCAAGAACTGTAACCGACGAAACTTTAGCGGCTGGAAAACCTGTTTTCGGATTGAAGAGGTGGCAGTAGCGCTTCCCATCAACCTCAAAAAAGTTTTCATAGTCACCCGATGTCGCAACAGCCTTTTTGCCGGGATATAAAATTTCGACAATTCCGCTTGCGTTGAAGGGGTCCTGAACTCCGGTTGTCCACCCCTCCCCTTTAGCCCTGATTTCACCGCCCGCATTTATCAGAAAACTTTTAACGCCCGTCTTTTCAAGAATGTAAAAGGCTCTGTCAACAGCATACCCCTTTGCAATTCCGCTCAAATCGAGGTAAATTTTGCCTTTTTTCCCGATCAGACTGTCGTTAATAATTTTTATTTTGTCGATGCCGGATTTTCCAAGAGCAATTTTTATGGAATCGGATGCGGGCAGGTGCATGCTTCCATCCTTAAATCCCCAAAGGCAGACCACACTTCCGAGAGTAATATCAAACGCTCCCTCTGTTTTTGGAGACAGCTCCAACCCTCTTTTAATCAGAGCAACCACCTCAGGATTAACAGTCACTTTTCCAGAATCAACTTTATTTAAGGAGCCAATGGCACTCGAGTCATTGTAATCTGTGAAGAGTGAATCAATCCTCCTGATCTCGTCAAAAGCCGCTTTGAAAGCTTTTTCATTTTCAGAAGCATCCCCTTCCTGCAATTGTACTTCAACAATCGTGCCCATTGCTGGAATAATCTGCTTCACCCTCTTCGGAGCCTCTTTTTCCACACCGGTAAAGAAGAGTCCGATCACGAAAAAGAGAATAAATGCCGCCAAAAACAGGATGGCTTTTTTATTAATCATCTTTTTAGACGACGGTAATCACGGCTTTGTGAGGAGCGCATGCTATCATGTCACCCGGAAGTGCGATATGCCCCATGCTTCTGCAAATTCCATGTTTACAGCCGTGTTCTTTCACAAATGCCCTGCCGTTTCCGACTGAAATTACATTTCCGCCATAAACTTTGATCTCTTTCTCAACACCTGTAAGAGAAACCTTTTCGACCTGTCTACCTTCGGATTCAATGACAACAAACTTTTCTTTTCTGCTGTCGTATCCTGCAAAGGGTCTTATGCTCATAAGAATTGCAGCATCGGTATCCTTGATTTCTCTTCTCAACTGTTTTAGACCGGAAGTGAATCCTGACTCGGGTGTCAGTATTTCCAAATCACCGGTTTTGACAAAAATATCGGATTTACTCCCAGCCGGAATTCTCGAAATTGAGATTACGAAATTCGGGTTTTCCAGCCGGTCAGGACTGAATCCCATATTTCTGAGTCTTGAAACGAGAGTGGATTCCCCCATCAGCAGGGTTGTGGAAGGCTTCAGTCTGATATCAGCCTCTCCTGCGAGTTCGTTTATCACTTTCGCAATCAGTCTGTTATTGTCAGGCAGAAGTGCTGCAAGCGTGATGTCCCTCTCCCGGGTGGTAAACAATTTCCTCAATCCGGCACCACTTCCAAGAGCTACAACAGCAAGCCCGGATATCTTCAAAAAATCTCTTCTGTTAATCATCTTTAAACTCCAAATAGTTTTATATCAAACCTGAAAAACCCATGAACGCCATGGCTAACAATCCCGCAGTAATGAGAGTAATCGGAACTCCTCTGAACGGCTTTGGGATATCGGCAAGCTCCAGTTCTTCCCTGATTCCCGCCATGATCACAAGTGCGAGAGTGAAACCGGTGCCTGCACCAAGACCGAAGAAGATACTCTGCATCATGTCATAATCCCGTAATGCCATAAAAAGAGCGAGCCCTAGTATCGCACAGTTTGTCGTTATCAGAGGCAGATAAATACCGAGTGCCCTGTAGAGGGGTTGCGATGTTTTCTTGATGAACATTTCCACAAACTGCACAAGGGATGCGATCACGAGAATAAATGAGACATACTGCAGGTAGTCGAGCCCCGCAGGAATCAGTATCATATGATTTATCATCCAGGTCACCACAGCCGTAAGCACCAGTACAAATGTCGTTGCAAGTCCCATCGAAAAGGCAGATGTCAGTTTATTCGAAACACCGATAAAAGGACAAATTCCGAGGAAATATGACAACACAAAATTATTAACTATTGCGGCAGAAAGAAATACAATAAGCAGGTCCATTTTATGCCTCCTCTCCCTCATTATGTTGTTCAACAGGAAGTGCAACCTGACGCGATGCCCGGTCGGCTTCTATAGCTTTTTGGAGTGCATTCTCTTTTTTCTTCTGTTCGAAGAAATTTGCCGTACCAAACAAGATCCCAAGGGTTAAAAAAGCCCCGGCAGGCAAAATAAATATCAGCATCGGTTCGACTGTGGCTGGAAGAATGACCGTTCCCAAAAGCTGGTTTGATCCGAGAATCTCCCTTATCCCGCCAAGAACAAGGAGCGCCAGTGTAAAACCCGCACCCATACCAAGTGCATCAAACGCCGATCTGACTACTGTATTCTTCGATGCAAAAGCTTCAGCTCTTCCGAGGATAATGCAGTTCACTACTATCAGGGGAATGAATGGGCCAAGTGACTTGCTCAGTTCAGGGAATTGAGCTTTCATTACAATATCAACTATTGTTACGAAAGTTGCGATTACCACGATATAAGCCGCAATTCTCACCTGATTGGGAATCAGTTTCTTGATCATTGAAATGATCACACTGCTAAAAAATAGCACAAATGTTGTGGCGAGCCCCATCGCTATGCCGTTCATTACCGAAACCGTTACCGCCAAAGTAGGACATGTACCCAGCACCTGTTTAAATATCGGATTCTGCTTCCAGATACCGTTCATGAAATCGTTAAGAGGGCTGTTTGTTTTGCTCATATTTTCCCCTCTTTTTTAAGTTTTCTTAGTTCGTCCAATCCTTCATTCATTATCTTAACGACGGCTTTGGAGGAGATAGTGGCACCGGTGATAGTAACTATGTCATTGGGTGATTCGGCAGCACCCTTTTTCCCGACAATATGAGGATCAGGATTCACCTTTTTGAACTGGTAGGTAAAACCCTCTTTGGTGATCTCTGAACCGAGACCGGGAGTCTCAACCTGCTCGATAACAGTAAGACCGGTAATCTTTTTCAGATCGGGTGTAACACCCATCATCAGCTTCACCAGTCCCTGAAATCCATTTCCCTTGCATGGGAAAGCGTAACCGATGACTTTTCCACTCCCATCCATTACTTTATAGAGGTCTGAAGTAGTACCTGAGACTTTTTCCTGTTTTTTTCCGTCAGGATGAACGATAAATATCGCTCTCTCAGTCTCTTTCTGGGCATTCAATTTAATCTGAGGATCAGCCCACTCGAAAATCTTTGCGAGCAGTCCACCCGAAATAGCTCCAATCACCAGGAGCGTAAGTAACATCTTAACTACAGTGTTCATTTTTCCGCTCCAAAAATTACAGGTTTTGTATATCTGTTTATAAGCGGTACAAATCCGTTCATAATCAATATTGCGTACATTACACCTTCGGGAAGTCCGCCAAAAAGCCTGATCATTATTACGATCAGTGAGATGCAGACACCATAAATCCAGATCCCCTTGTTTGTAACTGGAGATGTAACCCAGTCGCTCGCCATGTAAACAGCACCAAACATGAAACCACCCATAAAAAGATGGTGAAATGGCGATGCAAATTTTCCGGGGTCAAGAAGCCAGAATATCCCAGCGAAAAGTATCATTCCCAGAATCATCGCGACAGGAACCCGCCAGTTCAAAACCTTCATTACAACCAAAAAGATCATCCCAAGCAGTATTGCAAGGGCGGAAGTTTCGCCGATCGATCCGCCGACATTTCCGAGGAAAAGTGACATCAGGTCAATTCCACCTTTGGATGCGATCGCTTCAAACTTATACTGACTTAATGGTGTCGCCGAGGTCACTGCATCAACGGCCATAGACGGGGGTGTCCATGTCGTTGTCGCCACGGGATACGCAGCCTGTAAAAACGCCCTGCCCACAAGAGCCGGATTGAATATGTTATATCCCAGTCCACCAAACACTTCCTTTCCGAATCCAATTGCCACGACAGACCCGATAAAAGCGAAGACAGGATTAAAGTTTGGAGGAAGTATCAATCCCAGCAGTAGACCGGTGATGACCGCACTTCCGTCCATCAAAGAAACTTTCTGCTTCCTGATATACTTGATGGCATACTCTGTCAGCAATGCTCCGGCAATGGCAGAGGCAACAACTACGAGTTGGAACAATCCGAAATAGACGACCCCCATAACAAGCGGTGGAAGAAGTGATGCCACCACAAGCCACATCGCTTTTTGTGCACTCAATGAAGAATGGACATGCGGTGTACTCGTAAGAACGGGCTTCGATTTCAATTCAACTGTACTGCTGTTTTCCATATCAGGCACTCTTCCTTTCCTGAGACTTCAACCGGATTACCTCTTTTTTTCCAAGTCTTATCCATTGAACAAGAGGAATATTTGCGGGACACTCATATGCGCAGCAGCCACACTCCATGCAGACGAGGATTCCTGCAGATTCAGCATCTTCGAATCTTTGCAATTTTGAGAATTGTGACAAACGGGTTGGCAGGAGATTTACGGGACAAACCTCCACACACTTTCCGCATCTCAGACACGGGATAGCCTCCTGGGGTTTCGATTCTACTTCGGTAAGTACCAGAATTCCTGATGTAGCTTTCATCACAGGAGCAGAGTAGTCATACAAATTCGCTCCCATCATTGGCCCTCCTGCAATCACTTTAATTGCTTCGGGCTTCAATCCGCCACAACATTCCAAAACATGCGATACCGGTGTTCCGATCGGGACAATCAGATTTTTTGCTTCACTAATTCCCTCGCCTGTTACATTCACAAAAGCAGTTATCTGAGGTTCACCCTCCACAACTGCTTTGTAAACAGATACGGCTGTGCCGACATTTTGCATGACCACACCGACATCCATTGGCAGTTTTCCAGGGGGTACTTTTTTCCCGGTAACCGCATAAATCAGCATTTTCTCGGCGCCCTGCGGATATTTTACAGGCAACACTTCCACAACGATGTCTTTTCTGCTTTTGAGTTTGTCATTAAGTGCCTTTACTGCCTCAGGTTTATTGTCCTCGATGCCGATAACGCACTCAACCCCGAGAATTTTCATGAGAATTTCGACGCCACCGATCAGTTGGTCTGTGTATTCGAGCATTAAACGGTAGTCACGCGTCAGGTACGGTTCACATTCGGCACCGTTTATTATCAATTTTTCGATTTTTTTGCCGGGTGGCGGGGATAACTTGACAAACGCGGGAAATGCAGCCCCACCCATGCCTACAATTCCGGCCTCTTTTATTCTTTGTAGGAGTTCTTCCTTCGTGGCTTTCCGGTAGTCAAGCGGCTCCTGATACAGCGGCTCACTATCTTCAGACACCGCAATTTCTATCACAGTTTTTGGGACGCCTGAGAGATGTGCGGTCTTCGCTATTTTTGTTACTGTTCCGGTTACAGGTGAATGTACCGGTGCTGAAATAAATCCATCGGACTCAGCAAGCAACTCACCCTTTCGCACAGGACTCCCTTTTTTGACGAGCAGTTTTGATTCCTTACCCGCATGCTGGGAAAGAGGAAGATAAACAGTCTTTGGACTTGGAATACTTTCAAATGGCTTATCCTTCGATAACTCTTTAGATTCCGCAGGATGCACTCCACCTTTGAAAGTCCCTTTAGTGCTAAATGATCTGAACATTTATATACTTTTATTTGTGGCATCATTCTACATCAAAAATTATACCACGCCAAAACAGTCTTTGTAATTCAAATAGCCCTTTTTCATTCTGACGATTTTCAAAATCAATAAATATTTTCTATTTATTGATAAAATGTGACCTTTGATACTCTACACTCATTGTTATATTTGGAGTTTCAATTTCTAATTTTAATGGAGATATACAGAAAGAGTGAGCATAAAGAGATCAGCCGGAATCTGGAAAGAGACATTGTCGAGTGGCAGCTTTAAATGGTATTTTATCGCAACAGTCGTATTCAGTCTGGCATTGGCATACTTTGCACCGAGAGTGCTTGAATGGAATGAGTTCAGGAAGGGTTTCAGTTTTGATGATCCGCTGTTGACTTTGTTTTCGCCAATAGATCTCACATGGTTTACTTTTATCGCCCTATACGGGGGTGTTTTTATAACCTTTCACTATTTTTCAGATAAGCCCATCCGCTTTATGATGGGATTTCAGGCCTATTTTTTTCTGCTTGGCTCGCGTCTCGTGGCGATGACTTTTCTCCCGCTAAAAGCACCAGAGACTTTGATTCCCCTCTACGATCCGTTTATCTCATCGCTGAGTTCGGGAATCGTTCTTAAGCACGACCTCTTCTTTTCGGGACATTTCTCTGTAGCTATCCTTTTGAGCATGGTGGTTGCGGCGAAGATACGAAAATACATACTGGTTTTCCTCGCCCTGATTATGGCTGTCTTTATCCTGCTGCAACATGTCCACTACACAATCGATATCTTCGTTGCTCCTTTTTTCTCATTCGCCATCTGGAGAATGATAGTGGCATTCAACAAAAAGATTGGATTTACTCCCGAGGTTTAATCAGGGATTCAGACTCCTCTGTTTCATCCATACCTCCACCCAGTCGGTAAACGGTTTTGAAAGAGGAAATGCTGTAAGTTTGCCTCCGAATCCCATGTAACGGAAATATATTGAGTTGGTTTCGGTGACTTTCAAGTCTTCAATTTTTTTGATGTCAATCTCTGTTTTATACTTTTCTGCCAGACCTGCGGTATTGTTTACCATCGCTTTGAAATATTTTTGGAAACCCAGATCCCGTTTCAACTTGTCTTTCACTACTTCGTACTCTTCATCGTAAACGATGTCATCTGTTTTTTTGTCGACAAGTTTCAGAATCATATATTCTTCCCCAACTTTGACGGGCCCGAATATCCTTCCCGGGTTTAGTTTAAGCGCGATGGTTCCTGCTTCACCATAATCAGCGGCGGGTACAAATTTGTCAGAGTTCCCGTTTATTTCTGAATTTCGGCTGCCGTTTACTTCTGCAGCTAAAAGGGAGAAATCGACTCCGGAATCGATCCTGGTCAGCATAGCAGAAAGCTGATCGAGGTTGCTGCTCACAGCACGGAGAAGCTTTATGTTTATGCCACCGGATTTACCCGAATTTCGCTTGATAAAGTAGTCCTTTACTTCCTCGTCACTTATTTTAGCAGAATCCACATAAAGCATCTGGTAGGCATTTGACAGTGTAAAATCCCTCCATATGTTAAACTCACGCCGCACATCAGGTTTTTTATGCAAACCTCTTTTCATTGCTTCCTCAGCGAGCAGTTCGGATTCGATATAGTCCCGGGTCCAGTTCTTCACTTTTATCGACAACTTGTTTTTATCGATCGACTCAATCTCCCTCACATCACCTGCGAGGTAGTAGATAAAATCTTCGAGAGGATACTCCTTTCCATTATGGGAGAAGTATGGCAACTTTAATGAGTCTGCAGGAATACTTTTTTTTATGAGATAGAAGTAATCACCTTTTAATGTCCACTTTGCATCTTTACTGAGCGACTCCCTGAAACTTTTATCATTTTCGTACATTTCTTTCAGTACGGAATGAAATCTATCGAGGAACAACGAGAAAAGTCTCGCATCTGTGTTGATTTTTAGTCCCTTGAAGAAATCTTTTTTAAAAATCTTGTAGTATTTGTCGGTGAGTCTTTCCACATAAAGTTTCTTCACACGGGCGAATTCATTTTCTATTTCAGTGGAGTTCTTAAAAGATGAGTCTCTTTTGAGATCAATCTTGAAGATATACCACATATTGTTAAATTGAACCGGTTCGGTATATTCTCCCGGCTTTTTCTGATAAAGTTTTGATTCAATATCGTAATCAAACATGCCGTAGGTATAGGTGAGCATATTCTCGAATGCACGCTCGCCGTAAATGCCAAAGAAAAGTGAATCGAACGAAACACCTGATTTGAGGATATCAAAGGCCCTGTTAATTTCATTTTCATTACTGTTTCTAATTGCCCTTAGTTCGATCTTTGTGATCGCCTTCGCCATTTCATTTGCAAGGGTCTGTTGGGTCTGATCAATCCGGTCGATAATCTCCACTTTGAAAAGGGCATCGCTCGCGAACAGTTTCTCAAACTGGTCTATTCTTTTTTTGACATCTTTGATGGTGTCAAGCCTGAGTATTTCAGCTTCGAGAGCGAACAGCTTCTCAGCAGCCACGGTGTAAATCAGTTCCTCCTTCAGCGCACTTTGTGCCCCCTTAACATGAGCAAGATACTTTGGCGTCATCTCATAGCGGAGTATAAATTCCTTGTCGGTTATCTCCCTGTCACCGATCTTCGCCACCACATCCTTTTTTAATTGTGCAGTAATTGAGGATGAAAACAGGAGGGACAAAATTAAAATATGGAGTAGAGGCTTAATTTTCATAGTTATTTTGTTGTTTTATAATAGTCAATATTTCACGAAGTTTAGACGCTTGATTTTATTAATTACATCTGAGAAAATGGAAAACAAAAAGAAATATCCTTTATCTTTCTATCTCCTGACAGTCCTCGCACCGTTCGTCCTTATCGCATTGCTCGAAGTGGTGCTGCGCGTAAGTGGATATGCAAAGGATGAACCTGTATTCATTACCGTACCGGGTACCGAAGAAAAACTCCTGATGCTTAACCCGGACCTTACCCGTCGATATTTCAAGGGATCGCAATTTGTCCCCCATTCCATAAACGATGTTTTTCTAAAAGATAAAGACCCAAACACGCTCAGGATTTTTATCCTCGGGGAGAGCAGTGCCGCAGGATTTCCCTATGAACCGAACGGCTCATTCTCCAGATTTCTCGATCTCAAGCTCAAACTTTTGTATCCACAAAAAAAGTTTGAAGTCGTAAATTTAGGAATTGCGGCGATCAATTCTTATGCAATTTTGGATATACTCGAAGATGTAATAGCCCAAAAACCTGATCTGGTTCTCGTCTATACGGGTCATAATGAATATTACGGCGCTTTGGGTGCTGCTTCACAAACAGGGATCGCGAGTTCTCCGGGTGTAACGAGATTTATGCTTAAGGCAGGCAATCTTAAAGTAATGAAATTGATAGGCTCCATTTTTTCTTCCTCCCCGGGTAATCTCTCGGAATCACAAGGATTGATGGAGGCGCTTGCAAAAGATAAACTGATTCCCATTGGTTCAGATCTTTATAATGCAGGAGTGGAACAGTTCAGATACAATCTTTCTGAAATCCTCACCGCACTTAAGAAAAATAATATCCCCGTAATTGCAAGTACCCTGGTTTCCAATCTGGCAGACCAGCCACCCTTCTATCCCGAACTCTCGGGTGCCGGGAAAGCATGGGATGAAGCCAACCAACTACTAAAGTCAGGAAAGTCCACAGAGGCTTCGGTAAAGTTTCTCGAAGCAAAAGAGCTGGATGAACTGAGATTCAGGGCTCCGAAAGAATTTAACAAAATTATTATGGAGAACGCTGCTGCGCTGAATTTTTCGGTGGTAAAAGCTGATTCGGTTTTTTCTGCTCGAAGTGAAAATGGTGTCCCCGGGAAATCGCTGATGGTTGATCATCTCCATCCGAATCTTACCGGTTACAATTTGCTGGCAGATATTTTTCTTGATGCTATCATCAAATCGGGAAAGATTTCCGGGTCGCCTGCAATTCAACCCGGTAGCGAATCACTGGACAGTCTGGTTTTTTCAAAATTTGCGTTTTCTCAACTTGATTCACTGATTGCAGAATACAGATTAGCCGGGATAATGTCGCAATGGCCCTTCGTGAGAAACGGAAAGAAACTGACTCTCGAACAGATAAGGAAACCCGTAACAATGCTCGATTCCCTGGCTTTGATGTCGGCAAAAGGAGATATCAAATGGCATGACGCCCACATAAAAGCTGCACAGTATTTTACAACCATAAATGATCCTTCCGGAATGGAAAAAGAATTCAGGGTTTTGATCTCGCAATTCCATTACCAGACCACATTCTACGATATGCTGGCAGATGCATTCCTTCAAATTAAACTCTATTCCGAAAGTGGCAGAATATTTCGGGAAAGTTATGCCGTTAAACCCGGAGCATTCTCTACAAAATGGCTCGGTATTCTTGCTCTGAATGACGGTAAGGCTGAAGAAGCCAAAAAATGGTTGAGTGAAAGCCTTAATTACAACGGAAATGATGCCCAGACACTCTACAATCTTTCAGGAGCATACATCAACCTGAAAGATTACTCATCCGCAAAAACTTATATCACCCGCTGCCTTCAGGTCGATCCCCACTTGCCCGGAGCTGCCCAACTCGCAGAACAACTGAAGAACATAAGGTAGAATTGTATCAAAGAGGAATAACCCATAATTAGTGATACCCCCGAAGAGGGGTTAGATGTTCGTAGATGAACAATACGATTCTTTGAATACCCCCGAAGCGGGGTTACATGTTCGTAGAGGGGTTATATGTTCGTAGATCAACAACATGATTCCTTGAGTACCCCTGAAGCGGGGTTACATGTTCGTAGAGGGGTTATATGTTCGTAGAGTTTTTATGATATTTGAATGCCAATTCTTATTTTTTGAAGACATTTTTTTCATATTAATGAGTCAATCATGGGAAGTACATTTACTCAACTTTATATTCATGTTGTCTTTTCCGTTAAAAGACGAGAAAGGCTGATTTCAAAACACTGGAAAGAGGAACTTTACAAATATATTGCCGGTATTATAGCCAATAAAAAACAAGTATTGTACATCATTAATGGTGACATGGATCATGTTCATATTTTGTTAGGTATGTCTCCCGATATATCTATCTCGGAATTAGTAAAAGAGATAAAAAGAAGTTCATCCCTTTTTGTTAATGAGAAAAGATTATCAGTTGGGAGATTCAGTTGGCAGGAAGGTTTTGGGGCATTTTCAATTGGTAAATCAGAGATGAGTCGGATTATTGGATACATTAAAGATCAGGAAGTTCATCATCACAGAAACAGTTTTACAGAGGAATATGAGAAGTTTTTAACTTCGTATGGGATCGAATATAAAAAAGAATATTTGTGGAAGGAGTGAATAAACTTCTACGAATATTAAACCCTCTACGAACATCTAACCCCGCTTCGGGGGTATTAAAGGTTTGATAATCTTCCCTCTACGAACATCTAACCCCGCTTCGGGGGTATTCAAGGTTTGATATTCTTCCCTCTACGAACATCTAACCCTCTACGAACATGTAACCCCGCTTCGGGGGTATTCAAGGTTTGTGCATCTTAATGCTACGAACATTTAACCCCGCTTCGGAGGTATTAAAGGTTTGTGCATCTTAATGCTACGAACATTTAACCCCTCTACGAACATGTAACCCCGCTTCGGGGGTATTCAATCGTGATGGACAAAAAAAAAGGCTGCCTTTTCAAGCAGCCTTTTTTACAATAATTCAGTTACAGTTGAATTACTTTAAGAGCATCATTTTACGGGTCTGGCTAAAGCTGCCTGACTGAATTGTGTAAAGATAGATACCTGAAGGTAATTTAGCTGCATCGAAGCTTACTTCATAGCTACCGGCTGATTTTTGCTCATCAACGAGAACTGCTACTTCCTGACCGATTGCATTGTAAACTACCATTCTTACATTACCTGTCTCAGGAATGCTGAAACGGATAGATGTTGAAGGGTTGAACGGGTTAGGATAGTTCTGTGTCATCGAATAGTTGTTAGGAATATTGTTGTCAATTTCCTTAACGCCTGTAACGACATTGATAAGGTTTGCAGTGGTGATTCTACCGAAAGTATCAACAGCAGTTGCACTTACATAATTGATGTGCCAGTTGAGTGTATGGTTGCTGCCAACACCGGCTTCGTTATCGTTCGAACCCTGGTTTGTTGCCAATCCAAAGTTAAGACCATATTTGTATTCGAGACCGAGTGAAGTGTAAGCAGGGAAAAGTACATTCTTTGAGAATATCTTGTCACCGGCTACGAGGTCACCGTTGGTTCCGTCATCAAATAATCTGATAACTATTGCTGAGTCACTTGTTGGCCATCCGCCACCTGGCCATCCCAATGGAGCTGATGAACCGGCGATGATAGCGTTGGTAACAGAGGTAAATGGACCGATAGGACCGCTTGCTCCGTTTGTGTTCACTGTGAACTTAATTGTACATGGCTGATTGATAACGGTTGCAAGGCTACCGTCATTGTATGTGCCTTCCTGTACGAGGAAACCGGCATTGAGATCATCCTGTGTGATGATATACTGTCTGTTTGCGCGGCTTTCCCATGCATTAGGTGTGTACCAGTATTTGTAGTTAAGTTCTTCACCAAGTGAAACTTCTTTGTTGAAGGTTACTTCGTAAACATCAGGGTTTGCACTTGGAAGCATGATATTAACTTTCGAAGTCCAGCCGTTGAAGTTACCATTTACTGAAACGGTATCTTCTGATGGTGTGAATCTTCCTGAAAGTCTTTCGAGTTCCATGTTAACCGAGAATGTAAGACTTAAGTTTGTTGTAGACTGATAACCGTTGTTGTCGAAGTATACTACATCGAGAACAGTCGGATCACCGGCAACGGTGAGGCTTCTGTTAGCGACACTTTCCCATACATCAGCAGCAGCAGAGACATCTCTGAATCTGAATTTGTATTCAGCAGTTGCACCAGGTGCACCAACTGCAGGAACGGTTACTACCCAAACTGAATCGTTGTTTGCAGGTTTTGGAATTGGGTTTCCAGTGCCCCACCCGTTGAATGCGCCACTGACAAACAAAGTATCTGCATTAGGATCGAAGTTACCGAGGGTAACCTGTTTTCCCATGTTGACTTTGAATGTCACAGCATTCTGGGCGAAAGCCATAGAAGCCATGGCTGCAACTAAAACTACAGCCGTAAAGAGTTTTTTCATAGCGTTTCTCCTCATTAAATGAATTTGTGATTTCAAGTTATTCAAAATGTTTGTTTAATTAAAGCCTAAAATTTGATACCTAAAGAGAAAAACTGTGTGTTTTTCAACAATCCAAAGTCCTGATAGGCATAATCTACAGATAAACCAAGATTTGGTGCGATATCATAATTTAACCCCACACCAAGTGTGAGCCCTTCCTCGGCATTATCAAGGAAGAGTGATTTGTAACCGCCCCGAAGAGCGATAAGATTTTTGTAAACGATCTCACCACCAACATTGATGCTCTCCGAGTTGTCACTCGGGTGAAGTGCATCGACACCGAGAGTAAACTTGAGGTCTGAAGAGTTGATAACATCCATTGCCGCACCTACCTTGAAAGTCAAGGGAAGCGGATAAGGATCGGTTTTCAACTTTGCAAGTATCTGATCGTTGTTTCCAAATATGCCCGGATCGATGTCATACAATACATAAAGGTCTTTTCCGTCCATCGTCATGTCTCCTCCAAAGTTAGAGATCGTGGCTCCAATTCTCAAGCCATAAATCTCCGAAAGGAAAAGCACTCCGAGGTCAAAAGCCACGGTTGATGCACTTGTATTCCAAATCGACTGTTGAACATATTTCACTGTACCACCAATCGAGAACCGGTCAGTGAGATTCATCGCATAGTGAAGACCCATTGCAAGGTCCTTCGCACCATATTTGGCGCCGGTTCCATCGGGTTCTTTAACTGTGGTAATCTCCGTCTCACCATAATCAAGTATGGTAACACTTCCGCCGACTGTACCCCAATCACCAAGAGTCAACATTGCCGCAGCATAATTGAAGTTGATGTCCGCGAACCATTTGGTATGCGAGAAGTAAGCACCACTTCCACCCATCCTCGACACGCCTGCGGGGTTCCAGTAGAGTGCAGTGATGTCGTTGGCTGTGGCAGTAAATGCACCACCCATACCGACGGCTCTTGGTCCTATTCCTATTGACAAGAATGGAGCAGCAGTAGAGCCGACTTTAGTCTGCCCGAACATCAACGAACAGGCAGACACAAGAATTACTAAAAAATAAAGTCTTTTCATTCTCAAACTCTCCGCTATTTGATTAAGGCAAACTTGCCGATTTTGGTTCCCACATTTGGTATCTCTACTGTATAGACATAAACACCAAATGCTGCGTCAAGATTTTCTTCAGTTCTGAGATTCCAGTAAACATCACCGACATAAACATCAGCAGCCTCAAGTGTCTTGATCAATTCACCTTTTACAGTGAATATTTTGATTTTCGATCCCGGAGGAACATGGGTGAATCTGATTTCTCTTTCGCCTCTGCCGCTGGTCTGGGTGCTAAGAAGTCTGGCTTCATTCGCATGTGTGACCACATAAGGATTAGGAACAACTTTTATTTTGTCCAGCTCATTTGCTGCAGCAGCACTGTTAATCGAACTCGATTTCATGTTAAATCTGAATGCGTCAGCGCTTGAGAACGGTTTTTTGGTATATGCCTTAAGGAAGCCTGAAGTTGGAAGAGGGGCATTTACCGCATCCATGAAGATGTTTAATCTCCATGTACGATATCTTGTACCATTAATAACTTCTCTAAAGTAGATGTTATGAACGGTACTCTGTGTACCGGTTTTGTAATAAACAAACGGCACTTCAGAATTGTCAGAGATTCTCTTCACTTTGAAATTAGTCTTTCTCGAAGGGAATCTGTTTGCACTCGTCGGGGGTACCAATGTATCAGCTATGGAAGTGCCAAAGAGTGTATCAGCACTGAATTCAAGATAGTAATCATCAGCCCAAACTGTTCCCTTGTTGGTTCCAACGAGGAAAGTAGTAAAGGTGAATCCGGGGAACTGTGTAGAACCTGCTCCACCGGCTGCAGGAATTGTATCCTGTCCGTTGAAATACCAGCCCGATTTTACAGTGTCAAGTTTAATGACATCATCATTTGCGATCTGTAATCTGAAACCGTCGATAATTGGAGTTGAGCCGCCAAATACAGTCGATTGTTTAATTACAGTATCACCTGTGGTTACATTCACGAGTGACCATGATTCAGTGTATTTCTGAAGTGAAGTGTCAGCAAAAACCACACGGTAAGTGTTTTTAGGTTTGATCGCTGATTGATCAACCACTTCAACCATAACTTTTCCGGTACCTCTTGGTGTTACTTCAGGAGCAAGTGACTCGAGTCCTGCATTTACATACCCAATTGGTCTTGCACCAGGTGTGATGTATCCGGTGTTGTCATCTGTAATGATTTCACCCGTATTGGAACGGAAGATAAAGCTTGAGTTCTCACTCGGGAAGATGTTGCTAAGAGCATCACCTTTATCATAGGCAGCAACAGCATAGTAGTAGGTCTGACCTTTTGTAGCTGTAGAATCTATGTATCTGTTTGTGAGTCCGGTTGTATCATCTCCGAGATAGTAGGTTGTACCACCGAGTTGTTCGAGAAGTTCAGGCTTTGGATAGAAGAATCCTTTTATGCCGTTACCTTTGATATCAAACTGTTTCAACGGTTTGTTGAAGAACAACACACCGTAAGCATTTGTGATGGATCTTGCATCGATAAAACCTGCATCGCTTGCACGGTAGATTTTGTATCCTTCAAAGTCTTTTGTCTTAGAGATAAAATCGATCGAATTTTCAACAGGTCTTGGATCCCAGTAAAGAATTACCTTACCGTCATCCTGTGTGATGCTGATCTTTGGTTTTCTTGGTGGCTGCGGGAATTTGTAACCGGCGTTGTAAATCTGCTGAACTACATTTTTCTGACGCACCACATCTGCATAATCCTGTCCGAAGAGAAGAGATACAGAGAATCTTTCAATCTGATTAGGTGCCAGCGGGAAGTAGCCCGAAGCATAAATAAAGTCACCATCCTGTGGATTTGGCGGAATAACATCAAATCTTCCGGGGAACATTCTGCTCCAAAGCACCTCATCCTGACTCATGTCGGGAGAAGAAGCCTGTTCGAAAAAGTTGAATGCTGTCAGACCAATCTGATCGGATTCGTCAGGATCGGTTTTACCGAAGTTTGGCTCGCCCTGATCAGGTCTTCCGTTGCCTTCACTTCCGTCAGGATCCGGTCCGATATAACCTTCATCATATGGTCCCAAACCGTCACTACCGACATCATCTCTAATGTCACCGGTTGAAGCATCGTTTGCTACCCAGTTGGCATTCTCATCACCCGACCAGTGTGATACGAGTGTGGATGTGCCGTCAGGATTTTTGATGAACGAGGAAACAATTGTTCCGGCATCGTTATCGCGTTTTTCATCGATTAGTGGATCATTAACCGCAAGACCTGTCTTAAAATCTTTGTATTTAAGACCGGGGAGGTTTTTGATTCTTCTTGTTTCGAAATGAATCGCCTGGTTTTCATCGATGATACCATCAAAGTCGTTATCAAGTCCGTCATTCGCTGATGAATCAGGAATGGCAACACCGTTTACGATCTCTTTGATATGTCCTTCTCTGAAGTAGTTTACACCGGGAGTAAACGAGATTGTTTTGCCAAGACTTGTTACAGTATTCACGCCCGCTTGGACAGTGTATTGAGTTCTTGCATAGGTGCCACCATCTATGAGAACCATTACCTGACCGGGCTGGTATGTTACGGAATCAAAGGAAGTCTGGATGAATCTTGGAGCGTTAGGATCGCCACAATCATCGTCGTTGTCTATACCGTCAAATGAGTTACCCGGTGATTCGAGGAACGCATAGCCGACATATCCAACTTTCTGACCTTTATTTCCCGAACCGTCGCTGTCCCAGGAATATGTGATGGAATTGTTTACATCAAAAGAACCAAGATCATCCTGGCTGTCGCCATCGCCACCGGCGAGAGTTCCAACCACGGTTCCGAAGTCAGCTTTTCTGAAGAGTGTTGTTCCTTCGTTTCTAATGTCATAAAGCCAAAAGATGCTGTTTGCAGCCAGGAAGCTCGACCACTGGAATCCTCTTACACCCATCTGAAGACCCATTCCTTTTCTGGAAGTGTCTCTTGAATCGGGTAAAAAGTTACCGTTAAATTCGTCATCCTGATTGTCATCAGCCCAATAGTAGCTTTCCTGATCAGCCTGAATTACACCGCGTCCAAAATATCCGTTCCACTGTGTTTTGCCGGTTACAGGATCAACCCATGTTGGCTGATCTTTCCACCCGCCGATGGGCCAGGAATTTGGGAGATGTGACATCGCAACTGATTCAGAAGCGGGATTCAAAAATCCGGGGATCGGATTCCAACCCCAAAAATAGTTGTAAAGTGGATGTCTCTCATCGAACTGCCCTCTTCTGGGACCTCTTGAGATACATACCGAATGTTTTACTTCACCTAATGTATTGGTAAACTCAACTCCAATAAGAGGAATAAGGTCACCAATATAATTTTCGCCGGAACCAAGCGGCCACTCACCTCTGATATCGACACCCTGGTTGAAACCGGATATCTGACCATCGTTGTAGTATGAGATACCGATACGGTTTCCCGTATGATAACCGATCCTTCTGAGATTCGGGTCGCCGCGTTGAGCTAAAGCTTCACCGGCAAAGACGAAAAGAAGCAATAACGAGATACTAAAAATTGTTTTATTCATAAACTCAACCTGAATTAAAAGTTATACGACAAACCGACTTCAACTCTTCTTGGTTCAGAGAAGAAACCCGGATTTTGATACAGTTCTTCAAGTGTATTGTAATACAACCTTGGGTTAACTTTTCTGGCTTCAAGAAGCCCGAATGTGAAATATGGATCACCTGTGTCGGAGTATAATCCGCGTGGATTGTCAAGATCCAACAGGTTGAAAACTCTCATGAAAGCTGTTATCCTCTGTCCGAAGATTTCAATTTCCTTGTAAGCTCTCAAATCGATATTAAAAATATCGTTTTTGTAGTCACTGTTTCTTGGGAAAGCATTCTGTGTCACTCTTGTGTTTTTGTTGACTGCAGGAGTGTAAGGCTGACCTGTGAAATAGTTTGCTATCAGGGAAATACCAAAATCGTTTGGTACCGAATAGCTTACAGCAAGGTTCATGGTGTGTGTCTGATCCCAGTCGAGTGGTGCTATGTAGGTTTCGGGAGCTGCACCGCCAAGGATTGCATTTCTTGCATCTGCAGGATTTGACGAATTACCTTTGGTTACCGAGAATGTATAATCCATGTTTACTGACAAACCGCCACCAAATCTCTTCTCAAACTTCACAATGAAGCCCTTCGAGAATCCGAAATCGGAGTTGGCATACTGGCTGTAGGTAGATTGTGTACCGAAAATTGAAATCTGATCGGTTTGTGTACCGGTAAGGTCTCTAAAATCTTCGAAGAACAAAGTTACATCAATAGCCATGTCATCTGACAACTGCTGTTGAAGACCAATTTCACCTTTAACGGTTTTCTGTGGTTTGAGATCAGCATTTCCGAACAGGGCAACATTACCCGATCCGTCAAGCACTTCAAAATCAGGGTTGCTGTAAAGAAGTTCATAGCTTGGAAGCTGGAAGAAGTGACCGTAAGAGAAGTGGATGACTCCACGGGCAGTAATCGGGAAAGCAATACCAAGGCGAGGGCTGATCTGTGTTTTTACAGATGCGTCCTTGTACCAGTAGGTAAGTCTTTCTTCGTAGGTCTTTGCTCTGTTTGCAGGTTTAACAGGTTTTCTGATATCAGGATCTGTGGGGTCTGCAAGGATTTTGCCGTCAGGATTGAAGAGGTCGAATCTTAATCCGGCATTAAAAATAAGGTTGAAAGCTTCAAACTTCGACTGAACATATCCCGAAATTTCCTGTGGTTTTCTGTGATATGTGTCGTGATCAGTTGAAGTCTCGGGTGGTACGATAACATTGAATGGCTTTGCATCAACTCCGTTTACCGTCATTGGCACGAGATTGATGTTTTCAAAGTATATCATGTGTTGTTTCGCATCAATACCAAACTTTACACTGATCTGTTTGTTAAACTGGGTTTCCCAGTCAAGTTTAGCAGAGTATGTTCCCGTATTTCTTACAAACCTGTTGTTGTTCGTACCACCAATATCGAAACTGTACGGAGGATTCTGCTTCAGCCTGTTATCCACATAAAGTGTCGGTCTTGAAGGATTTCCGGTGTAGATGTCCTTATAAAGGTAGTGTCTGTAGTCTTTGAAGAAATAAGAGAGGTTTAAAGTATAAAATGAAGAGTTGGAAATGGCATGGTTAATACTGAAAGTGTTGCTGATACCTTGTCTGAATCGTTGAAGATTATTGTCAGGCGTCAATCTTGGTGCACCGTCAAAATAATCCTGCTTGTCAAACAGATAACTGAAACGGACAGTAAATCCGGAGAACATCCTGTATGTCAGTTTGCCCTGTGCAAAGTAACGGGTGTTTTCATTCGTTGGAACGAAAGCACCGTCTCCACGGGGACCGGCAAGAGGTGTAAGCGATGTATCGGATCCGTCGACAAGGTTATACGATTGATTCGATGTATTTTCTCTGGAAATATCCGATGTAAGGAAGGTTCTTTTTCCGTAATAGTATCCTTCGTTGTAATAGTATCTCCCATTTGCAAAGAAAAACAGTTTATCCCTCAGGAAAGCACCGCTTAAACTTGCATCAATATTTCTTACTGCAATCGGATTGATTTTTTGAATGTTCCAGAAAACATCCTGTTTGTTGGAAAGATAGTCGCCACCATAGAAAGAAAGTGATCCGGTGTAGTCATTGTTACCATCTTTGGTTACAATGTTTACGATACCTGACATTGCCTGTCCATATTCAGCGTTGAAAGCACCGGAAATTACCTGAAGCTCTTTTACTGAATTTGTACCGACATCCACGACATTACTGTTGTCATAAGCATCTGTAACGGGTACACCATCAACCTGATAAACCACCTGTCCACCACGACCGCCACGCATGTGGAGCTCGCCTCCGCCACCCACGACTATACCGGCTTGAAGCTGGAGTACATCGGAGATGTCGGTAACAGGAAGTTCGGATATCAACTCATCTCCCACTATGGAGGTGGAAGCGGTAATATCTTTGTTGATAAGCGGTTTGTCTGCGACTACTATCACTTCTTCTGTCTGAAAGGATGCCGGTACAATGGCAAAGTCCAGAGAAGTGGTGAGTCCGGTAGCAACTTTTATGTTTTCAACAGTGTAGTTGTTGTAACCGGTCATTGAAGCGCGTATTTTGTATGTTCCGGGTGGAACATTTATTATCACATATTCACCATCCAGATTTGTTGCAGCACCAAGGTTTGTACCCATGATAACCACATTCGCAAATGGAAGGGGCTCCTTCGTCTGAGAGTCTAAAACCCTGCCGGAAATCTTACCGGCTTGAGCCAAAACCTGAGGAGAAAGGAACAAAATGGAAACAATAAAGGCACACAGTAACAGTATATACCTCATTAAGGCCTCCGATTAACTCTCTTCGTTTGTTAATAAATCATTACCTAAAATTTCGTATCTTTAAAATATCCCATTTTTAGCAAAAAATCAAAACTATTTTTCATTAGTTTACATTATATTTTACCGTTTGTCTAATTTATAGTTAGACAATAATTATATTCATCTTAGACATGCCTGCCCGCAATGCCTTAAATGGTATCCTTCTTTTTTGCCCGTGAAAAATACATTTCCACGCCAATCAAAATCATCGCAATTATAATAAACAACTTCCATAATTCTGATCCCAGTCGTGACTCCGTCAGCGCCTGTGTAAAATTACCTTCTGCATCAATAAACACAGGACTGTTTTTCACATTGATTTTTTTGAAATATTCAACGATCTCCTGCTTTTCCATCGGGTTGGAATTTGACTCTGTTGTGTCAGTATTCACGGGGACAAAATCGATCTCTTCATCATCCCGGGTGAACCTGTAAATGCCGGGCAAATCAGTCCCGGGAAATATAACTCCATCATCTGTTTTACCGGAGCCAAGTGCAGAAGCAAGCCCGTTCGGGGCTACCACGGTTATCTTTCCTCCCCCGGTTTTTCGCCCCGGAAAAGCAATCTCCTCCCCTGTCACACTTCCCCCTGATGCCGGCTCCTGGGATGCAAGATAGAACATCGATCTGTACACAAGGGGTGCAAAAAGAGGAATCATCGGGAAATCACCTGTGGAAAGGGTTGGTGATGTTGCCACCGACAGTACCCTCCCTTTTCCGGCTCTCGTCTCCTTCAGAAAAACGCTGCCGTCAGCCATCGTTATTATGTCAGTACCAGCGCCCTGCGGCAATTTGAACCATGTGAAAAGTTCAGGTGATTCGACGCTGTTACCGTATTGTGTCTGAAATATCTCCCTGAGCAGAGGATGATTGAACATCACGGAAGAAAATTTCCCCGGAAGGGCTTTTGAGTCTTTTTTCAATTCCAGCGGAGAGGCTGCACCAAACTGTTTTAGCAAAGCAGAATAGCCGGTTAGTGTTGTATTTTCTCCGGGAAACAGGAGTATTCCACCGCCATTGGCAGTATAATCCTTCAATTTCCCCAAATTCGCTCCTTCACCTGATCCGGCAACTATAATCATGTTCACATCTTTAAGATCAAGCGCACCCGTCTGTGTGATATCCTTTTCCGTGATCTTCATGTTGCCCGAGAATGAACCCGCTTCTATTGCAGCCCTGATAAATTTCAAATCGGAACTCTTTCCCAACAGGACGGTACTGAATTCCTTGGGCAAATAGATCGAAGCATACCTTTTGTTATCAGTTTTAATATCATCATCCTCGATCGATGCATAAATCGAAGAAAATCCTGACTTCCTCACAGGTGCCGAAAGGGTAATATCGGTAATTTTTCCGGCATCAAGATTATAGCTTTTTTGGGCTCCCCTTTCGTCGTTCACAAAAAGTGAAACGACACCATTTCTGACATCATCATCGGAATAATTTCGTATTGTCACCGTCACGGAAATATCCTTGCCGGGCTCGAAGACCTGATTGTTTACTTTAATTCCGGTTATTGCCGAATTTACGGTCTTTTTCGAACCAAGATTAAACAGCCGGGTTTGAACTCTGGAATCCAGCAGAGTCGAGACATCGGTAAACTCTTTTGGATTTCCAAGTGTGGCTTTTTGAAAATCGGACAGGACATAAAGCTCCTTATTCAGATTTTCTGATTCACCGAGCAAACGGGATGCCTTGATTATGGCGGAGTTAAGATCTCCGCTGATGAAATCGGGCTCCAGATCTTTTATGGCTTTTGTCAATGCCGGCAGGTCACCGGGTGAGAGCGCCCCATCCAGGTCTCTTCCGGAAGTAAGAATTACTCTGGCTTCGTCCCCCTCCTTCAATCCAGAAAGGATGGTAGCTACCACTCCCTTGGCAAGATTAAATCTCGACCCCTGTCCTTCCACCACTTCCATACTGAAACTGTCATCCAAAACAAACACAACAGTGGTTTTAGCTGCGGAAGTGAAACCGGGAATCCTTTCATTCTGAATCACAGGTCTTGAGAAACCAAGAACGAGCATTGCAATTATCAAAACTCTCAAAGCCATCAATAGCCACTGTACGAGTTTCACTCTTCTGACTTTTTGCTTTTCAATCAGTCGAAGGAAATGAAGTGTGGAGAAATCTATCTTTTTTAGTTTTCGTAAATTGAGGAGGTGTATCAATATTGGAATTGATGCAGCGAGAAGTCCAAACAATAAACCGGGTGAAAGGAAATTCATACGGTCAGTGCAGTACTGTTGAGAATTGTTGTTGGTTCAAGGGATGGAACAGGGCAGCCGGGAAAGTGTACCACGCACCTTCACCGGAAACCCGCAAATCAAATTTGACATTCCATCCCCTGTAAACCATTTATATAACTCTACTTACCGGCTTTTGCGATCAGATTGAGAGCACTTCCGGCCTTGAACCAGTCAAACTGTCTTTCGTTGAATGTGTGGTTCAGTTTACATTCTTCCGTTGAGCCATCAGAATGTTTTATGACGAGTGTGACCTGCTTGCCGGGAGCGAATTCCTTCAGACCCTTTATTGAAACACGGTCGTCTTCCCTGATTTTGTCATAGTCTGCCGGATTGGCAAATGTAAGGGGAAGCATTCCCTGTTTTTTAAGATTGGTCTCATGAATTCTGGCGAAACTTTTTACAATTATTGCTCTGCCACCGAGGTGCCTTGGTTCAAGTGCTGCGTGTTCACGGCTTGATCCCTCACCATAGTTTTCATCACCAACAACCACCCAGTTCAGTCCCGAGGCTTTGTATTCGCGTGCCACTTCAGGAACTGATTTGTATTCACCGGTAACAACATTCTTTACCTTGCCGGGATCACCGGTGTAGGCATTAATTGCTCCAATGAACATGTTGTTTGAAATGTTGTCAAGATGTCCGCGGTATTTCAGCCATGGACCAGCCATCGAGATATGATCTGTGGTACACTTCCCTTTTGCCTTTAAGAGGACAGGGAGGTCCTCGGGGTCATTTCCATCCCAAGGGGTAAAAGGTTCAAGCAATTGCAGACGGTCACTGGTTGGTGAAACTTTCACTTCAACCGAGGAACCATCCTCAGCAGGAGCGATGAATCCGCTTTCACCAGAATCAAATCCTCTTGCCGGCAATTCATCTCCAACGGGAGCTTCGAGTTTCACTTTTTCACCCTTCTCGTTCTCCAGTTCATCGGTCAGCGGGTTAAAGGTTATTGAACCTGCAATCGCAAGCGCAGTAACAATTTCAGGTGAAGCAACAAATGCCAGAGTATCGGGGTTTCCGTCATTTCTTTTTGCGAAATTTCTATTGAATGAGGTGATGATAGTGTTTCTCTCACCGGTCTTCATATCAACTCTTTTCCACATGCCGATGCAAGGTCCGCAGGCATTTGCAAGGATTACACCACCAAGGTCGGTAAGAGTCTGTAATTGACCGTCTCTTTCGATCGTTGCCCTTACCTGTTCGGAACCCGGAGTAATCGTAAACTGTGATTTTGCTTTCAGTCCTTTTGCGAGAGCCTGACGGGCAATGTTAGTTGATCTGTCAATATCCTCATAGCTTGAGTTGGTGCAGCTTCCGATAAGAGCAACACTCAGTTTTTCGGGATAATTGTTCTCTTTTGCTGCTTCTTTAAGCTTCGAGATAGGCCATGCGAGATCGGGAGTGAAAGGACCGTTAACATGAGGTTCGAGTTCACTTAAATTGATCTCAATTATCTGATCAAAATATTTTTCAGGATTTGCAGCCACATCTGAATCGGCTTTGAGTTCTGAGGCAATGCCATCAGCGAGTGCAGCGAGGTCTTCCCTTGCTGTTGATTTAAGATATGCCGCCATTTTTGCATCATAAGGGAATAGTGATGTTGTGGCTCCAATTTCAGCTCCCATATTACAGATGGTTCCCTTGCCTGTGCAGGAAATCGATTCGGTTCCCTCACCAAAATATTCAACTATCGCACCCGTTCCACCCTTCACTGTGAGGATGCCGGCAAGTTTAAGGATTACATCCTTAGGGGATGTCCAGCCGTTCAGTTTTCCGGTAAGTTTGACACCGATAAGTTTGGGCCATTTAAGCTCCCATGCCATTCCCGCCATCACATCAACTGCATCAGCACCACCAACACCGATTGCAATCATTCCGAGTCCGCCTGCATTAGGAGTGTGGGAGTCGGTACCAATCATCATTCCACCGGGAAATGCATAGTTTTCAAGCACCACCTGATGAATTATGCCTGCACCCGGTTTCCAAAATCCGATGCCATACTTGCTGCTGACACTTTCGAGGAAATCATATACTTCCTTGTTATCTGTGTTTGCCCTGTTGAGATCATCAACAGCACCGGTCTGTGCCTGAATCAGGTGATCACAATGAACAGTAGAAGGAACTGCAGCTTCCTTCTTTCCGGCTGACATAAACTGCAAAAGTGCCATCTGAGCAGTTGCATCCTGCATCGCTACACGGTCGGGTGCCAAATCAGCGTAATCCTTGCCTCTTGTAAGCGGTGATGAAGGGAGCTCCCAAAGATGGGTATATAAAATCTTCTCGGCGTAAGTCAGTGGTCTGCCCAAAAGTGTGCGTGCGTGCTCCACTTTCCCTGCAAATTCTCCATAAACTTTCCTGATCATATCAAGATTGGCTGTCATCCGTATCCTCGTTAAAAAAATTGGAAAAATCAATTTACAAATATAGCAAAACAGAAGAAGGAGAGAGCACGGGAGTGATGAGTACCTGAGTACTTGAGTACCTGAGTGCTGGAGTACTTGAGTGACTTGAATTATGATAAGTTTATATTTTCAGAAAAGGAGTGACAATCGTCTCGATTGTCCTATCGAAAAACTTCGAAACAGGAAAAGGAGTGACAATCGTCTCGATTGTCCTATCGAAAAACTTCGAAACAGGAAAAGGAGTGACAATCGTCTCGATTGTCCTATCGAAAAACTTCGAAACAGGAAAAGGAGTGACAATCGTCTCGAT